>CAZWQH010000639.1:0-2521 GCA_964635815.1 uncultured Sandaracinaceae bacterium | reverse complement strand
CGGTGGCGCTGGCTTTTCGAGATCCCCGTTGAACAGCGGGACGTCGTGAATATCCACCTCACGCACTGTGATGCCTGCGGGTGCGAGTCGCGCCGCCTCGCGAAGCAGCGACGTGTTGTATGAACCTTTGCGGAGGCTTCCGGAGATCGCGGCAATGAGCATGGCCGCCACCATAAGCATTCGGGCAAGGGAATCAACGCATTCGATTCGCGGCACGTGGCGATTTCTGGACCAGATCTCGGGGCTCGCTCAGCATTCGCGCATGTTGCAGTTCGTCGCAGTGTGTTTGGCAGGGGCGTTGGGAACCGGGGTTCGGTACGGCGTCTCCACGTGGTCGCTTGCGCGATTCGGCGACGCCCTTCCGGTCGGCACGTTGATCGTAAACCTGGTCGGGTGCTTCGTGATGGCGTTGGTGGTCCACACGCCGGGCCTCGGTGCGAACGTCGCGGCGTTGCGTCCTGCGATTACGGCGGGATTTCTTGGTGGGCTCACGACGTACTCTGCCTTCAACGCGGAGACGATGAAGTTCCTCGACGAACAGCCTCTTCGTGGCGCGCTCTACGTGGGATGCACACTGTTCGGATGCGTTGCGTGTGCGCTGCTGGGCGCTTTCGTCGCCCGAAACGTGTAGTACCTATTCGCTCGGGCCGAAACACCCTCGCGGTTATTCGCTCGGGCCGTGGCTGAGCTCGTAGTACAACGTCGACTTACCTCATGCGCATAGCGTTCCTAACGTCTGCCGAGCTTCGGCACGGTTACTCCGACGACGAACATGCGGTTCACGCGCTCGCCGAACGTGGTTGCCGTGTTGAACATGTCGTCTGGACCGAGGCCACTCTTCGATCGCTCGGATCATTCGATGGCGTGGTCGTTCGCTCGACCTGGGACTGGTACGAGAACCCGCGTGAGTTCGAACGCTTCCTCTCGCTGCTTGGGCAGGTGCGTGTTCCAGTCGTCAACTCTCCGTCTGTACTTACGGAATTTCTCGACAAGGCCTATCTCAAGCGGCTCGAGCGCGGCGGAGTGACGTGCATCCCGACCGCTTGGTTTCGCGCGAGCGATTTCTCGCGTCTCACCGAGACGATGGATGCGAACAGCTGGAACGATTGCATCCTGAAGCCGAGCAACTCTGCGAACGCGTTTGGCGCACAGCGGTTCGTGCTCGCGGACGCGGCCCGCGTGATTGCCGAGGCGTCGCGACTTGCGGCGCGTTTTGGGTTCGACGAGTTCATGCTTCAACCGTTCGTTCCGCAGATCCATTTCGGGGAGTGGGCCGTGGTGATCTTCGACGGCGAGTACAGTCACGCGTGTCTCAAGATCCCCAAGGCGGGCGACCATCGCGTGCAGTCGGATCACGGCGGGTCGGTCGAGGTTCGTGAGCCGGCACCTTTCGTCATCGAGGCGGCAGTGAATGCGGCAAAGCTCATTTCTCCGACATTGGCGTACGCGCGCATCGACGGAATCGTTGCCGACGATCGATTTCTGCTCATGGAGGCCGAGGTGGTCGAACCCGAGCTCTTCTTCCGCGTTTCTGCAGATGCGGCGCCTCGCTTCGCGAATGCCGTCCTCAAGCGCGTCACTCGTTCGATGTGCGGTTGACTCGGACCTGTTCGTCGGGATGGACGCCCTCGGGGGGTCTCGGTTAGCTTTCACGCCCTGGGATGATGAACAACAAGTGGATTCGCCGGGCGATCACGATCCCAATGATGATGGTTGCGTGGGCAGCTCTCACGACGCTTCTTCCTGTTGTCTTGGTGGGCGCGCTGATCTTCGATTTCGTCCGCTGGCGTAAGTTCGCGGTGATTCGAGCGGTTCTGTTCTTCGAGATCTATCTAACTGGAGAGGTGTTCGCGATCTTCATGGCAGGGATCCTGTACCTGATTTTCGGCGGCCCGTTCGCCAACCGAAAAGGATCCGCGTATCAGAAATCGCACGTGACGATTCAGCGCGTGTGGTCGACCGGCTTGTTCGCGTCGATCATGCGGGTGCTCGGTGTGCGCGTGGAAGTGACCGGCGCAGAAGCGGCGAATCTGCACAACGGCCCCATCCTGATCCTCTCGCGGCACGCGAGCATGGCCGATACGCTGATTCCTCTGGTCTACGTTGGAAATCCGCACGGACTATCGCTGCGATACGCGATGAAGCGAGAGCTCCTCTCCGATCCCGCGATCGATCTCTTCGGGAACCGCCTAACGAACTACTTCGTGCGTCGAGGCGCGGGAAACGCAGATGAGGAAGCCGCCCAGATCGCAAAGCTCGCTCACGACCTCTCCGTCAACGAGGGGGTCGCTCTGTTCCCGGAGGGCACTCGATACACCGCGAAGAAGCGCGAGCGATTGCTTGCGAAGTTCGACCGTGTCGGAGACCACGAGATGCTCGCCAGAGTGCGCGCACTCAAGCACACGCTGCCGCCCCGTGCGCGAGGTGTGCTCGCGTTGTTTGCGAGCGCGCCCGCTGCAGATGTCGTCATCGTCGGCCACTCGGGTCTCGAGGCGATTCGAAGCTTTGCAGATGTGGTTCA
>CAZWQH010000638.1:0-2523 GCA_964635815.1 uncultured Sandaracinaceae bacterium | reverse complement strand
GCCTACGGAGGTGAACACAGCCATCTCCTCCATGGCTGGCGATCCAGTGAGAGCGAGTCCGACTGCACCGGCAATGGTGGTCACAGCGCCTAGCATCAAGCTTGGCCAAAGCTGACGAACGCTTCCTTCTGCGCCACTCGGACTTGGCGCGAGAGTGTGGTGATTGAAAAGGTGCGCGACGTAGTCCCCAACAATGCCGATGAGCGTTCCACCGAACGCTAACGTGAGTCCGTGGACGCGACCAAAGACCAGTGCGGTCGCGATGAAACCCCACGCGAGCCCGAGGAGGATTGGAATCTGCGCGAGCAGCACGACTCGCAGTGAGCCGAAGATGACGAGCAATAAGAGGACGACACCCACAGTTCCGATGATCGAAACGCGTGCGATGTCTCCTCGAGCATCCTTTGCAGCCTGCGCGGCGATCCAATGTGCACCCGCTTTTCGGATCTGAATGCTGACGTGCGCGTCTCGCTCGGCGGCACGGCGGGCGGCTTCAACTTGAGCGATGAACGCGTCCGTGTGATCCGCATGGAAAGCGGAGTGTTTGCTCGCGACGAACACGACCGCGGTGGCACTTGCAGTCACCCACAGGATCCCATCGCGCATCTCGATTCCGCTGCTGACATGCGTGCGAACCGACCCGAGCCGCTCGAGGAAGAGCAACCAGGGATCTCGATTTGCGATTTCGCGGATGAACGTCGATAGCGGGGATGCGAGCTTGGAGCGAAGCCCTTCCGCTCGCTTTTGAAGCGCGTCGTCAGTCAGCAGCCCCTGTGCGACTGCCGGGTCGTCCGCGAGAAATGCGAAGCGATGCGGGAAATAGACTTCGTAGAAGCTGCGCTCGAGTGTGTCGTCGATGGCTCCGCGCACCCACGCAACATGGGAACTTTGACGCAGATGAGTGTCGAAGCTTCGTATCGCCGTTGCCGTTCGCGTCGGATCGGAGGTCTCGATTGCGAGGATGGCGATTCGATTCAGCTCCGATCGACCAAGCTCACCGAGAAGCTCCGTGGACGCCGCGTCGCGTCCAACTGGGAGGAAACGCGTGATATCTGTGTCGAGCTTGACGTGACGAGCCGCAAAGGCAGCAGCACCCAAGCTGAGCGTCAGCACAACGACGGAGAGCATGCGCCCGCGATTCATCCGCCAAGCGCATAGTGCACAGGAGCGCCAAACGCACGCAGGCGCTATAGCAACGCGAATGCGTCGCGTCGTCGTAACCGGGATTGGGATCAATACGCCCATCGGCCACACGCTCGATGACGTGTCGCATGCGCTCAGGAACGATGTTCACGGCATCAAGCACATCGCAGACTTCGATCGCATCGAAGGACTGCGCACGCGTTTGGGGGGTGAAGTCACTGGGTTGGATCTCACGAGCGCGTGGCATCGGCAGCGGCTGCGATCGATGGGTCGAGTGGCGCTGCTGGCTGCTCACGCGACGAGTAGCGCGATTGCCGACTCGGGTCTCTCGAGTGAACGAATCGCCGAGCTCGACGTAGGGCTTGCGTATGGATCAACGCACGGGTCGTCGATCGAGCTCGAGCGTTTCTGCCGAAAGGTGTTCGCCAAGGACTCTCTCGACGACGTTCCGTCGACGGCGTACCTGCGTTTCATGAGTCATACGACCGCCGCCAACTTGGCTGGCCTCTTTGGCATTCACGGTCGCGTGATTTCGACATGCGCCGCATGCGTGAGCGCAAGCCAAGCCGTGGGCGCAGGGTACGAGACGATCCGCGCTGGCGTTCAGACGGTCATGATCTGTGGAGGCGCGGAAGAGCTTCACTGGGTTCCAGCGGGAGTCTTCGACGTGTTGTTCGCTACGAGTATCGCGTACAACGACCGACCCAGTATGAGTCCGCGACCGTTCGACAAGGCCCGCGACGGACTTGTCATCGCAGAAGGCGCAGGAACGGTAGTGCTCGAAGAGCACGACCACGCCGTTGCACGCGGGGCTCACATCTACGCGGAGATCATCGGATACGGAACCAACTGCGATGGTGGAAACGTGACATCACCTTCGGCGGAAGGCATGACGCATTCGATGGCGCTCTCGCTTCGCGACGCGCAGCTGTCTGCGAGTGAGATCGACTACGTGAACGCACATGGCACGGGCACGATTATCGGAGACGTGAGCGAGAGCCACGCGATGCTCAAAGTTTTCGGCGATAAGACGCCGGTGTCATCCACGAAGGCCTTTACAGGACACACGCTTGGCGCATGCGGCACGATCGAGCTCGCGTTTTGTGTCGCGATGATGCGCGATGGTTTCCTGGCGCCGACTCGAAATCTTGCGGAGCTTGATCCCGCGTGTGCGTCGCTCGATTACGTGGTGGGTGGCCCGCGTAATGCAAGACCGACGACGGTGATGACGAACAACTTCGCGTTCGGCGGGATCAACACGTCGATTATTCTGCGCAGTGGCTCCTGAGCGCTGCGTTCTCGGGCAGATGACACATCTGCGAAAACGCACATATGCGCGTTTAGGGATGATGACCGGGCGAATTGCGGGTGGTACTCGCG
>CAZWQH010000637.1:0-2525 GCA_964635815.1 uncultured Sandaracinaceae bacterium | reverse complement strand
GCCGAAGCAGACCTGGCGTCGCGCGGATCCGGGAACCTGTTCGGGGTCGATCAGAGCGGCGCGTCCTCGCTTCGATTTGCGCGCTTCCCCAGAGATGTAGATCTCGGCGCGCTAGCAAAGCGTTTGGCACACGAGGTCATCGACCTCGACCCCGAGCTGATCGCGCCAGCGCACGGAGAGTTGCGCAGCCGAGTTCACGAGCTTCGCGATCGGGCACTCGAAGAGTGATCTGATGGAGGTCCCGGAGAAATCGAGTCGAGCACGCGCACGCGCTGCTCAGAGCTGGCCTCAGATGTGTGCGTACCTCGCTGCGGTAGCGATCCTGACGCTGCTCGAGAGTCGTGCGACGACCACAGTGACGTCGCTGGTCGCACTCGCGAAGATCGCCGGGGTGGTCGGAGGTATGACTGGCGGAGCGCTTCTGGTCTTGCGCTTGTCTGCCCGGCATGCGCGCCTCGCAGCCGTCTCTGCAGCCGCATGCGGCGGGGTGTTCGGGGTATTGCTCACGACCGGGCGACGCGCGAGCACGTGGGCGATCCGCGTTCCGTTTGTCTTTGGCTGCGCTTTGGTCGTCGGGCTGTCCGTATTTGTTGCCGTCCGTTCGTACGACGTCGTCTCTCGCTGGCGGCGGTGGGCTACGCGCTTTGCGGTGGTCGCCTGTTTCAGTGCGTCGGTAGGCGTCGCACTGGCCAACGCGCGCCTCCTCGTTCGCACCTATCCGTTTTTTCACATCGGGATGATGGTCACGGCGTGTGGCCTCATTGCGCTCGCGCTGCGCTTCCTCGACCGGAGCGAGCGACCCGAGTTCGAGCTATCGATGCTTGCACCTGTGCTCGTTGCCGCTCTGGTGTTCGTGCCCGCACCAGAGTTCGACCTTCGAAAGAGCGGATTCGGACAGGTTGTTGCTTGGAGCACGCACTCGACGGTGGACCGTCATTCGCGTCGTTCGAGCAAGTCACTAACCCTGGAAGGCAGCTCGCCGCGCGCCGCCGCTGACGCATCGATGTTGGCTATGCAGACGAAGCGTTTGCAGAGTCGAAGCCTTCTAGTGATCACCGTGGATGCTCTTCGTGCTGACGCGCTGGGCGCCTCACTCGAGTTCGAGACGCTTGCCGCCGAGTCGACAACTTTCTCGTCGGTCTACACGACGACCCCCAACACGAGCTACGCGTTGGCTACACTTTGGTCGGGAGAGCTGATCGTTCCGAGCGCTCGCGCTTCGCAAGATCCAACGTGGATCGCCAGTCGATTCAAGAGCGAAGGGTACGCGACGGTCGCGCTCTATCCCCCGGATGTCTTCTTCGTAGACGAGTCGCGATTCCGTGCGGCCAAAGTCGAACACTTCGGTTTCGAGCATGCATCGGTCGAACGGGTGGACGCTCCTGAGATGGCTGCACGTCTTGCGACAATGCTCGCAGACGTGCCTGACGGGACGCCCATTCTCGCGTGGGTACATCTCCTCGAGCCGCACGAACCCTACCTGCCAGCGGCTCCGCAACACGCTGATGCTCCGGCGCGCTCTCGGTACGACGATGAAGTGCGAACAGTGGGCCGTGCAGTCCGGGCGCTTGCGCGGATCATGCGCGCCGCGCGTCCAGACGCGACGCTTGTGTTGACCGCGGACCACGGCGAAGAGTTTGGTGAACATGGGGGAAAGTTCCACGGAACGACGCTCTACGAGGAACAGGTTCGAATCCCCCTGATCTTCAACGTTGCGGGCGCGAGTCGCGGGAGCTCGCACGCGCGTGCCGTAAGTCTTCTGGACGTGCCCGCCACGCTCTTGGCTCTGCACGGAATCGTTCCTGGTACACGGATGCTGGGCCGTGATCTGGCGTCTTGCATTGACGAGCCCGACTGTGTCTTCGAGTCCGGCGCGGTCGCGGTGGTCGGTAGCTCATGGATGATCAGTGACGGAGATACGAAGGTCATCGTCAATGAAGACGATACCGAGGTGTATGCGCTCGACGATGACCCGAGAGAGCAACAGAACGTGTGGGGTCGTGGAACTGAGAACGTGGAGCGACTTTTGCGACAGCTGGGGGAGTTCCGTGCAGAGCTTGCGCTACGAACTACGGCGGACCCGGATGCGGCGATTCTCCGACGGCATGAGCTCGGCGAGCGCGGGGACCTTGCCACCTTGGTTCGTGTCGTCGCTTCCGAAAACCCCGCTCAGCGCGCGGATGCGGTGCGATATCTGAGCGAAGCCAACTACCCGTCGCTGGACGGCGTTCTACCAGACGTTCTGGAGGACACGGATGCACGTGTGCGAGCGGAGGCGGCCCTAGCTCAGTCCCATCTCGCGCCGTTGGACACAGGTGCGCGAGCGCGGCTGCTGGGTTTGGTGACCTCGTCTTCGGACCTCGAATTCGTCTCTCGGGCGGCCCGCATTCTTGGTGAGCATTTGCCGCCAAGCGCGTGGGACGCGATTCTCGCCGTCGCCGTCGACGCAACCCTTGAGCGCGAGGTCCGACGCCGGGCTTCATGGCGGCCCCTTCGCCGGGCATCCTGGCCGCCGTGGTGCAGAA
>CAZWQH010000636.1:0-2526 GCA_964635815.1 uncultured Sandaracinaceae bacterium | reverse complement strand
CCCATCCGAGGTGCGCGGCGAGAGCGAGAACGCAACGCGAAACGCGCAAGTGGCACGCGCGATTCGTGCGCTGTCGTCGATGCTCGGAGAAACGGTTTCACACGAGTTCGGGCACACACTCGGGATGGCGCTCCCTTCCGAATCTCGCTGCCCTACTTGCCAAGGCGGTCCCGATCCACACACGCGCGATGGCCCCGGCTGTCTCATGGACACGGGAGACGATCGAGATCTTCCAGAGCGCATGGAAGAGCCGGGCGCCCCGATGACACACTTCTGTTACGACGCCCCCGAATACCTCGGGCGACTGCTCGCAAAGGACTAGCGCGCACCGAACAAATTGTGACCCACGTAGCGACTAGGTCGCTCGATCCCAAACCACGTGAGCGCGGTCGGAGCGAAGTCGACGATGTGAGCGCCTTCGCGCACTGGCCGGTTGGATAGGATGATGCCCGGTGTCTCAGCTGCCTCGCTGGCGGCGTGGTCGCCGCTCCACTTCTTCGTGTTGTCCGCGAACACCCCCGCCGGAATTCCGCCGAGGATCGTTTCCCAGCTGGTTCGGTAGTTCTCCGCGAACGCAATTTGTAGGTCCGGCGCGTCGGCCTGACGCCCGCCTGCGAAGACCGTCGCTCCCACGTGCACGTCATGGATGGGTTTGACACCTGCACGGTCGACATCTGTCAGTGCTCGCAACCCGTCGCGAATCTGTGCGGTAAGCGCAGCCACTTCCTCGCGATTCACGATGCCATCACGCTCACGACCGCGAAGATTGAAATACACCTGCCCCGTTCCAAGCGCGTAGGCCTTGGTCCTCGACCAGTCGACCTCGCGCAAAAACTCGAAATCGGAGGCTACAGCGTCGTTCTTCAAGAACAACAGACCGTTCTCGCGAAGCCACTGATTGACGTGAACGCCGCGCCGGTAGTTGTGAAAACCGTGGTCCGACATCACAAGCAGCGCGTCCTTGGGACCGAGCTTGGCGAGGACCTTTCCGATCGTGCGATCCATGCGCTCATACGTGTCGCGTATGGCGTTTCCGTGCTGTGCAGCGAGCGCTGCGTCATAGCGAGGATGCTCGGGATCGATCAAGCGATAGAACATGTGCGCGACTCGATCGGTGGCCGTACTCACCCACACAAGCGCGTCCCAGTCGTTGGCGGAAAGTTTGGCTTCCAGCATCGCCAGGCGCGCATCTTCGGTGAGGGCAACGTCACGAAGAAACAGCGCGTCGTCAATTCGCTCCGAATTCAGAGCGCTCGTGTCATGGTCCCAGCCCACGTTCTTATAGAGACCTCCCACATCCCGCATGAGCTCGGTCGCGAAGCTGTTCGGAAACGTGAACGGAGAGTACGGCGCTTCTGGATGAAAGTTGATCGGCGAGACGAACAAGCGAGGGCGCGGAAAGCTTTCGATCGTCGCCGCGCGGACGATTCCTCGGACCGCGACCTTCTGGGCGCCTTCGCCTGTCTCGAACGTGATCGATACCCACTGAGAGAAATCGCGCTCCGGAGCGAATACTTTCGCGCCACCGAAGTCGACATCGATCCCGCCCCCTGCGTGAGGCGTGAGTGTCACGGGAATCTGCATGCGATCGGGTGTGCCCGGAATGCTCGGACCGTCGAGCTTGAATCGCGCGCTCGAAGCACTGGCCTCGGTAAGCGGAACCAAGACGCCGCCGCCCGGTTGAGCATCGTTGGGCGTCACATCCACTCCTGCGTACGTGAACGTGCTGTTGGTCTCGCGTAGGTCAGGCGTGCCGAGACCACTCAGCATTCGACCGCTTCGCATCGGGTCGGGTGGGAAGCTGTACGGCACATTCAACGCGACAACGCGAACGCCCTTGTCGGCGAGAGCCTTCCAGAATGGCTCCCCTGTTCGAAGGTTTCGCGCGATGGGCGGACCTCCAACAACGGACCGAAAGCTCGTCGTTGCGACCTCGGGAAGCACAGGAAGTCCGCCCGCACCACGAACGATCTTTCGCGAGATGAAGTCGAAGATTCCATGGTCGCCGGGCAAAGTTCCGGTCGCGAACGTCGACCACGCTACGGGTGACTGCGGTGGGTTCGTGGTCCCGAGGGGGCGATACGCGCCCGCGCGCTCCATGAGGCGCTTCATGTTCGGAAGACGCCCTTCGTCTACCCAGCGGCGAACCCAACGCGGATCGACGCCATCGAATCCAAGGACAACCAGACGTCCTTCTTGTCGTGTTTCGGACTGAACGACAGGCCGAGTCGTTTGCGAAGTGCCACACCCTTTGGGACGACACGCGCCCAGGAGCGGAACGGAGAGCAGCAAGCAGAGCACTCGTGCGATCGTGTTCGGCATCGGGAGGTTGAAGCGCAGGAGTCTCGGTCGCGCAAGGCATCGACACACGATTCAGGGCGAGCTACCAATGGGTACGTGATTGCCCGCATCGCCTTCTCCTTCGCCGTCTTGATCGCTTCGGCGTGCAACACGAAGACCGCCGACCGTCCCGCGCCGGTTGTCAGCCCTGTGACGCAAGCGAAACCCATCGTGCCGGACACCGCC
>CAZWQH010000635.1:0-2534 GCA_964635815.1 uncultured Sandaracinaceae bacterium | reverse complement strand
GCTCCACTACGACCCCTGCGCGCCACTGCCCCTTTGCAAGCGCGTACTCGACGTGCATCCCTTGTTCGATGTGAGCGAGCTCCCGAGCATCTTCGAGAATCCGCTGCATGACCGACTCGAGTTCGCCTACCTCTGCCGTGTGCACGTCGTTCGCGGAAACTCGAACGATGCGTTCGCTCGCAACGCAGACGTCGACGTTCGTCTCGTCCTCGGCAACGGTGACGCCTACGACCTCCGCCCCTGACGCAAGGCGGAGCCGCACGACACGTCCCCCCCCTGACGAAGCGACGACGATCCCTCCTAGCAAGCGGCGGAGCTCTTCACGGGTGGCCATCGCAGGGGACGAAAACGTCGCACCAGTAAGAGCTTGGAGACGTCTGCCCACGACACGAGCTTGTCATTCGTCTTCAGCTGCGGTCCATCTCATACTGCGCGCGATGAAAAGAGCCCTGCTCACGACGTCGCTACTCGCAACTCTTTGTTGCGGCGGGTCGACCAACGCAGAATCGACTATCACAGCGACAGGCGCTGCTCCCGAACCTGGACGCACAGTTGCACCCGAGCCACCGCCCTCCGAGCTGGTCGTGGCTATCGTCGGAACCAACGATGTGCACGGTCGGGTTCGCAGTCTTCCACTTCTCGGCGGATACGTGAACGTGCTCCGGCAACGACTCCAAGGGCGGGTTGTCCTTCTCGATGGCGGTGACGTTTTCCAGGGCACGCTGGAGTCCAACTTGAACGAAGGGCGTGTGATGGTGGCGGCATACAACGCGCTTGGCTACGACGCAGTCGCAGTCGGGAACCACGAGTTCGACTACGGCCCCGCCGGACCTCGGGCCGTTCCCCGCGATCCAACCGACGAACCGAGGGGCGCGCTTCTCGCACGAGTCAGCGAAGCGCATTTCCCATTCCTCTCTGCGAACCTGATTGTGGCGAGCAACAGCGAGCGGTATGAGCCCGACCATTTCCCCGGTACCAAAATGGTCTCGGTCGGCGCGCTTCGGATCGGCGTCATTGGTCTGACTACCTCGGACACTCCACACGCGACACACCCACGGAACTTCGTCGGACTTTCAATCGCCAACCTGGCAGAAACTGCACAACGCAGCGCCACGGACCTCCGCGCACAAGGTGCGCACGCGATCGTCCTCACAGCCCACGCCGGTGGAAAATGTGACGTCACGGACGAGGTGACCACGGAAGAACATTGCGAAGGCGACGAAGAGATGATGCAAATGCTGCACGCGATTCCTGACGGCACGATCGACGCTGTGGTCGCGGGGCACACGCACAAAGGTCTCGCCGTGATGGTCGGAAGCACCGCGGTCATCGAGTCGTTTTCGTACGGAGTTGCGTTCGGACGAGTGGACCTCGTGTTCGACTCAGCCACTCTGCGCCTCACGACAAAACGGCTGCATGCCCCTCACCAGTTGTGCGAGCGCGGAACCATCGCCGCCGAGTGCGTGCCTGGGTCATACGAAGGCGCCGCGGTCGTGCCCGATCTCGCGGTGCAGGCAATCGTCGACCAGAGCATTGCAGCAGCGCAGTCCGAACGAGAGCGCCCCCTCGGCGTCAGCTGCGACCGCGAGTTTCCGACGTCGGCCGACGAGAGTGCACTCGGGAACTTGCTGGCGGATCTGTTTCGCAGGGTTCCACCGTCGCCACGAACGCGCACGGCAGAGATCGTTCTGCTTAACAACGGCGGGATCCGAACCGCGTTCCCCGCGGGTCCTCTCACGTACGGATCGCTCTACGACACATTTCCATTCGACAACCGCCTCGTTTTTCTCTCACTTCGAGGGGCGGAGATCAAACGCATCATCGAACGGTCGTTGTCACCCGAAGCGCACGGTGCGATGTCGGTTTCCGGAATGCGCGTCGATGCGACCGACCGAGCAAACGTCCGGCTGACGCTTGCGAATGGTCGCCCCGTATCAGCAACTCGACTCTATCGCGTTGCGACGAGCGACTTCCTCGCAACGAGCGACGACGTGATGCGCCAAGCGACAGCGGCTCCAGGACGCGAAGCGGTTGATCCCGAGAACCTTCCGGTCATGCGAGATCTACTAGCGACGCTGCTGAGCGAACACGGCCCGGAGCTTCGCTACGAGGACTATGCGGCCCCCCCGCGGTACGTGTTCGCTCAGCCAGACTGACGTACGGCTGCAACGAGCTCTTTTGGTGCGTTGACGATCACACGTGCGCCCGCACCACGAAGCTCGGTTTCGTCGCGAAACCCCCAGAGCACACCGATCGCGAACATGCCGGCACGCTTGGCGGTTTCCATGTCGGTCGCGGTATCGCCGACGAATGCGATCTTTTGTGGCGGGAGCTTCATCAGCTCCGCAATCGCGAGCGCACCTCCAGGGTCAGGCTTCCGCGCCCCACCCTCTTTTTGCCCCAAGACAGCGACGAAACGCTCTCCGAAGAGCGTGTCGACCAGTCGATGCGTGGCCCACTCCGGCTTGTTCGTAAGCACGCCGAGTTGAAGTCCCGCCGTTCGAAGCTCGTCGAGCGCGCCGAGGATCCCGTCG
>CAZWQH010000634.1:0-2541 GCA_964635815.1 uncultured Sandaracinaceae bacterium | reverse complement strand
ATGCGGATCCATGAGACAAGCCTCGCGCGCAAGGCGGCGTGCTTAGCCCTATTCACCGTCGTTCTGGAAGCGTGTCTTGAGCCGCCGGCGACACAGCTACGAGCATTCGACCGATCGGAGCCTGCGCTGGAAGCTGGTCGCCCGGATGTCCCTCTATTGCTCGATGCTCAGCGAAAGGATGGGATGGACGCCCAGCTCGAGGCACCCGCCACCGGCGCCGTACAACGCATCGAGGTGTTCAACGCGCGAAACGAGCCCGTCCCGCTGAATGCGATCCCGCGACGACCGCGCATTCGATTGATTGCAGCCAATGCTGCCGAAATTGCTGCGCGCGGGTTTAGTGTCGAAGGAACGCGCGGTCGGCTGATGGTTGCGACGCGCGTTACGGAACGCGAGATCGAGATTGTACCGCGCGATCTTCTCGCGTCAGCCGAAGAGATCGTGATTACGCAGACCCCTGCTCGCGGCGCTCGCGACGCATCGAGCTCGGCATTCGACCCTATCGTCCTTCGGACTGCGAGCACTCCGAACGCAGGCGCCAAACTAGTTGCGACGTGGCCTCCCGATGGCGCACGCAACGTTCCGCGAACGGCACGAGACGTCTTTCTGGTGTTCGACGGGAACGTGGAGAATCTCAGCGCGCTCGGTGTGCGGGACGCGAACGGGAACGTGCAAACCGAAATCACAAACGTCGACTGCGCGGAGAACGCGCTGGGAGTTGGTGTTTGTCTGAGGCTTCGCGTCGTGGCGCCTGTCATGCTCCCAGGCCCGAGGACCGTTCGGCACGACGGGTTGCTCGACGGCAGCGGGGCGGCGGTCGATCCATTCGAGATCCGCCTCGACCTCACCGCGTCGAGCTTGCCGCTCACATTCTCCACGGTGAGCTGTCGGCCCGGTGAGCTCCCCTTCGAAGCGGGCTGCGCACTCTTCGACGACGAGTGGCTACGCATTCGAGCCTTTCCGACTTCGCCGTCGCGTGCGCGCGTCACTGTCGGCAGCCGAACCGCCTCCGCAATCACGCAGAACTCCGAAGTCGAGCTATCGATCGTCGGGGATCTCGCGCCGGATGCCGCAGCTATCGACTTCTTCGCGCTCAACGACCGTCTGGTTGCGTTCGAAGTTCTCCGTGATCGCGCCGAACCGTTCCTGCGAGTAGCCATCGCCGGGGTGCAGTCGAATCCGGTTGGACCAGACCCAGACCAAGAGTGGGTGGCCATCGAAAACTACGGCGGCCAGAACGTATCCGGAAGCGATCTCATTCTCGCCGACGAAGCAGGCGAGGACGTCTTGGACGCCTCGTTTCTACTGGCTCCGGGAGCGCGAGCGCTCGTCGTGGGAGCTCGATTCGACGCCTCGGCGTTTCCACGATTGCCCGCAGGCATGCCGCTCATTCGACTCTCCTCTCCTATCGGTTCCGCAGGACTAGCCAATCGGGGCGAGCGAGTGTCGCTCCTGGACTCTACTCGGCGACGCCTGTCCGGAGCACCCGGACTAGCGCTAGCGGAGGGTGCATGCGCCGTCCGAAGCGCGCTGCATCGAACCGATCGCGTCGAGGACTTCGAGATCTTGCCGGATGAAGCCTCGTGCATGAGATGGCTCGCGCGATGAAGCACAGTATGCCTTCGACTGGAAGCGGTTCTTGCTCAACCGTGATAGTGCCATCCTGGCGCGAGTGGAGGAACGCACGCGCAGCACGAATGGCGCTTCTGCAAATCGACACTTCGATCGAAGTAGAGATCCTCTCGGTGGTCTTTCGGACCAACGACGATCGCTTCGTCGTCGCGCGCGTTCGAGATGATTCGCTCCGAGAACACATCTTGGTGGGTGAGCTCGGTCCGGTCACGTCCGGCGAGCGAGTCCGGGCACGCGGCCGGTGGTCCGAGCACGCGGTGCATGGAAAGCAGTTCCAGGCGATGATGGTTGTTCCCGTTCTTCCGACGACACGCGCAGGAATTGCTCGCTACCTTGGTTCGGGACTCGTCAGCGGCGTCGGCCCTGAGCTCGCGCAACGGATCGTCGAGGTTTTCGGTAACGACACGCTGGAGATCATCGCGAGTCAATCCGCGCGACTGCGAGAAGTCAGCGGCATCGGCAAGAAACGCGCTGTCGCGATCGCAGAGAGCGTCCGAACACGCCGCGACGAAGCGGAAGCGCTGGCTTTCCTGCATACGCTCGGGCTCGGTCCGGGCAACGCTCGACGGGTACTCAAGCGATACGGACATCAAACCGTTCCGGTCGTGAAGGCCGATCCGTACGTCCTCGCAGAAGACGTGCGTGGAGTCGGCTTCAAGACGGCAGACCAGAGCGCACGCTCCCTCGGCATCGGACTGAGAGATCCGCGACGCACCCGCGCCGCATTGCTCCATCTGCTTCGTGCCGCAAAAGACGAAGGGCACATGTTTCTTCCTCGGACGGACTTGCTTGCGCGAGCCGAAGGTCTCGAAGTCGACCTGGCCGGCGCCATCGCAGCGTTCGACGACCTGATCAAAGAGAACCTGATCCACATCGAGGACGAAGCCGTTTACGCAGCGGAGCTTTGGG
>CAZWQH010000633.1:0-2549 GCA_964635815.1 uncultured Sandaracinaceae bacterium | reverse complement strand
AGCGCCTCTGGCCGTGGCTCCGGTTGGACCGAAGCGACCTAGCCACCGTCCTCGTCTACGCATCCGCGGTAGGTGTTCTGGGTCTGACGACTCCGCTCGCCGTGCAGTGGGTCGTCTCGACGGTCGCGTTCGGGACGCTGTTGCAGCCACTCGTCGTCTTGACCGCTTTGTTGACAGGTGCGCTCGCGCTAGCGGGAGGACTTCGCGCACTCGAAGCTTGGGTCGTCGAAGTAATTCAGCGGCGCATCTTCGCCCGCGTCGTCGCAGAGCTCTCTACAAAACTCGTCCGAGGCGTTCCAGAGGAACTCGAGACGCTTCGGCGAAACGACATGGTCAACCGGTACTTCGAGATCTTTTCACTTCAGAAGACCATGTCGACTCTGCTCATCGGCGGGCTCGAGGTGGTGCTCACAGCCATCGTCGGAATGATCATCCTCGGCTTCTACCATCCGCTTCTCCTCGCACTCGACGCGTTCTTGGTCGTATCCCTCGGAGCGGTTGCGCTCTTGCCTGCGAGCCAGGGAATCAAGACAGCGGTCAAGGAGTCCAAACAGAAGTACGTCATGGCCACATGGCTAGATGAGCTCGCGAGAGCGGGCGCAGCATGGAGACTCGGTCAAGGGCCAGAACTCGCACGAGCGCGAACGCACGCGCTGTCGACCGACTACATGCGTGCTCGGTCGGCTCACTGGCGCGTTTCGTTTACGCAGCTCGCCGGAGTCCTCGCGATCCAGGCTGCCGTAAACGCCGCCGTACTCGGACTGGGCGGCTGGCTCGTAATCGAACGTCGCCTGACTCTGGGGCAGCTTGTTGCTGCGGAGCTCGTCGTGGCCGTGATCGTTGCTTCCTTAGCGAAGGTCGGGAAGTACATCGAGGCCGTTTACGACCTCATCGCTTCGCTGGAAAAGCTCGGGGCCATCACAGACGTAAAGCTCGAATCAGCCGAAGGGGACCGCGTGGCAATGACCCGTGGAGTCCGAATCGAGTTCGAGAAAGTATGCGTAGCGTTGGACGGACGTGACTTGATCACGGATGCCTCGTTTGTGATCGATCGCGGCGACCGAGTGGGCCTGCGCGGAGCAGCGGGAAGCGGCAAGTCCTTGCTCGGCGAAGTGATTCTCGGGATCCGGCACCCCAAGCGCGGCTCAATTCTGGTGGCCGGGTATTCGCGAAAGGACGTTTCGATGCGATTGCTGCGCCAGCACTTCTCACTGATCTCGTCCACCTCCACCGTCGCGACGAGCGTGCTCGACAACGTCCGATGGGGAAACCCGAAGGTCGATCGAACACTTGCGCGCGAGTCCCTACTTTCCGTCGGCCTTGATGAACTCGCCGACAACCTGGATAGAGAACTCGCCGACGATCTCTCGCCCAGCGAACGTTTCCGCCTAAGCGTGGCGAGAGCTCTCGCTACTCGGCCATTGCTAGTCATCGTAGACCACGGCGTCGACAATCTAGACGGAGCTTCTCGCGCAAGAATCCTCGACGTGCTCTGCGCGCAACCGTGGACAATGGTGATGATGAGTGAGCATCCAGATGTGCTGGGACGATTGTCCGGCGTCCTCACGCTGTCCGACGGAGTGGTACGTCGGAGTGACCAAGCGCAGATGGAGGAAGGATGACGCAGGTTGCGGCAACACGAGAGCCATCGATGGAGGCTGAGCTTGAAGCACTCGTTCCCGCCCCGACCGGTGCTCGCAGAGTCGCAGCTTGGGTTGGGACGGCGTTCGGAGCGTTTGTCACGATGGCGGTGCTCGCGCCGTGGCAACAAAGTGTTCAAGGTAGCGGACGTGTGATCGCCTTCGCCCCGCTCGAACGGCAACAGACCGTCGAGTCTCCACTCGATGGCCGCGCGGTCCGCGTGTACGTCGTCGAGGGGAGCATCGTAAAGAAAGGGGACCCGCTCGTTGACCTCACCGATGTCGACCCAAGTCGGCTCGAGAGGCTCGACGACGAGCGACGCCTAGTTGCGAGCCGAGTCGGCATGCTTACCGATCGCGCGCGCGTGCTTCGAGAACGAATCGACTCCATACGTGGAGCTCAAGAGAGCGCCGTGCGTGCCGCTGAGGCCCGCGTTCGTAGCGCAGAATCACGGATCGCCTCGATGGTCCAAGCAGTGCTTGCCGCGGATGCCGAATTGAACGCGGCTGTTCTCAACTACGCGCGTCATCGAGAGCTCGTGCGCGACGGTCTTGTTTCGGAGCGCGAATTGGAACTGGCGCTTGCCGGTGAAGCGCGAGCGAAGACGGCCCGTGACGCCGCCAAAGCACAACTTGACGCGCAGCGAGCTGAGTACGAAGCCGCCCGTGCTGCCCATGAACAGGCACGCTCCACGCGATCCGCCGAACTCGAGACGGCAACTGCGGCAGCACACTCCGCCGACATCGAGCGAGACGGCGAAAGCGCGGCGCTCATTCGCCTCGAAACGAGTGTGGCAAGACAGGGAAGTCAGCGCGTGGTTGCTCCGATCGACGCCACCGTCCTGCGGGTTTCAATTGCACAAGGCGGGGAACAGGTGAAGGCCGGCGACCCGCTCGTAGTCCTCGTGC
>CAZWQH010000632.1:0-2552 GCA_964635815.1 uncultured Sandaracinaceae bacterium | reverse complement strand
GCGTGCGTCGAACCGCACTATGCGTGACCGAGGAACGCCGTCCGCTTGATTCGGAAGAAGAAACGCAAATGCCGAGCTCCCGTCGGCGCTAGCCGCAGTCACGTCGGGTCGTTCCGTTGATACCGTGTGACGGGTAACAGAGTTGTTGTGCACGCGAATCACAGAGGCTCCGCCGTCGAGCATTCCCGCGAGAGTTAGGTTTCCGGCGTTGTCGACGACGAGCGACAAGCGATCCCATGGGGCAGCTCCCGTAGAGAATCGAGACCCGGTGACGCTGACGCCGAGGAGCACTCCATCGCGAGTCCATCGCGCGATGAACGCCGCGCCTTCGATCGGTAGTCCTTCGACGTCGGTTACGCCCGATCCGGCGAGTCCCGCCACGTAGACAGTCCCGTTCCCAGAAACGGCAACAGAGGGAACGCTGGGATCGGAACCACTCGACCACCACCGCGCCCAGCGGACGCCATCGGTGCGGTCGAGACTCGCAACGAACGCTCCGGTCGCCCATCGCGACTCGGTATGGGGACCGATGGAGAGCGCTCCTTGGAACGTCCCTGCGATCACGCGTCCTCCTTGCGGATCGAGCGCGACGCTCAGAGTCTGCACGTTCGCGAGCGGAAGCAGACGTGCGGTGATCTCGCGCCCAGAGGGTGTTAGGCCCTCAACCACGTCCGGCGTGAATCCTTCACATCCCCCGGACCGGTGCTCCTCGAAGAACTCTGGCGGAGGTTGAATGTCGGGCCGGACCTCGTGCGGTACGTTCGGAGACTCTTGTGCAACCGCTGCCGGTGCGATGGCGAACCCCACAAACAATAGACAGCCGAGTCTCATAATCAGCGGATCATGACGTACGAGCCGCGCGTTCGGCTTGTCGGTAGCTGACAGCATATGGATTCTTTCAGTCATCGAAACAGAGGTGAAAGATCCACGCTCATCCAATCCGGGCGCGGCACGCTGCTGCAATGCGGGTGCACACGCGGAATGCTGGTCCAGGCGAAGTGCACGAGCGACCCAGACCCGTTGAGAAAAGCGACGTCGGGTCGAGGCGAGAGCGGGACCGGAAATCCGACGAAATCCGTTTGTTGTCCGTCGCGCGAGACGCTGCGGACCATCAGATGCTGGTCCAGCGAATAGTTCAAATGCACGACGTAGACGTTTCCTGCATGGACGAACGTGCGTGCGAGCTGACGGTCTTCGATCTCCCACTGGAGTGACCCGTCGGCCGACCATGCGGCTGCTTTCACACGCTCCAGACCCGAGTACGTTTGAACCATCGCAGTGGTGATCCCCTCTCCGATCGCCAAGCTGTGCGTAGTCCCCTGGAGCGTAGCGGTCGAAACGATAGCCCCGTCCGAGCCGATGCGAACGATTCGGTCGTGCGGATCGCGCCTATTTGGATCTGTCTCCGGGAGCACGAACGCGAACGCCGCGCTTCCGTCGTCGCTCACTGCGAATGCATGCGGGTACTCATCGGATATCTTGGTTCGACGGATCGCTCCGTTGGGTTGGATGTGGACCACGGCAGCCCCGCTCTCGAGCGCGCCCGCGATCGTCACGCTCGCGTCGGCCCCGATACTCAGCGCGAGACCAGAGCTCGCGGTGTCCGCTATCTCCGTCGGACTGGGTGCGTACGCACGCGCACCGGATGAACGACGAGCGAGAACAGAAACTCCCAGGAGCGTGCCGTCCGAGCTCCACCGCGCGATGAACGCCGAAGCCGCCGGGACTTCGGTCCCTTCGACGAAGATCGCGGATGCACCGGTGAGGCATGCGAGCACGACGGTGCCATCGGCAGCCACCGCCACAACCGGCACGCTGACGTCGGAATCGGTCGACCACGAGCGCGCCCACTGTACTTCGCCCGTCGAGCTGAGCATTGCTACGAACGCGCCCATCGCGCTCTGATTCTCTGTGTGGGCACCGATCTGAATCTGTTCTCGGAAGGACCCGACGAGCGCGCGTCCACCCTGCGGATTGGAAGCGATGCTCACTGTTTCGGCGCCGCCGAGGTGAAGAGATGAAGCGACGAGCCGGTGTTCAGACCCTGCAGACGCAACCACTTCATTCGGTAGCGAAGCGACCTCACACCCCCCGGAAGGCTCTATCAAGGGCATGGGAGGGACGATTGGACCTCGTCTCACGCGTTCGGAGCGTTGGGAACGGCGCTGCGCCATCGCTGAGCGCGTGCTTGAGAGGCCGAGCAATAGGAGAACCAGGATAGAGAGTATGCGGGTCATGCGTTCATCGAATCACGGGGGAGAGGTCCACAGTTGTCCAGTCAGGCGGCGGGACGACGCTGCAGTGCGGATGCAAGTACGGGATCGCAGCCCACGCGAGATGAAGCTGAGACCCCGACGAGACAAACTGCGCAACGGAAGGGTTGTTCGGATATGCGAGCTCGAACTGCACGAGTTCGGTCTCTTGCCCCGTAGGTGAAACACGGTTCACTCTGAACGGCCCATCGGCGGAATCGTTCAGGCGCGCGACGTAGACATTTCCGCGATGGACGACCGCGCTCACGGCGAGGCGATCGAGCATGCGTTCCGCGAGCT
>CAZWQH010000631.1:0-2556 GCA_964635815.1 uncultured Sandaracinaceae bacterium | reverse complement strand
CCGACGTGTGCCATACGCCCATTCAACATCTATGGGCCCGGCCAAATCGGTGAGGGCGCGATTCACGCGTTCGTCGTGCGTGCGCTTCGCGGCGAGCCTTTGCTTGTCCATAACGAAGGCGATCAGATTCGTTCGTGGTGTTACATCGATGACATTGTCGAGTCGATTCTCAGAGTCCTCGTTCGCGACGAGGCGGTTGGCGAATCCTTCAACATCGGGAATCCTCGCAGCACGGTCACGATTTATCAGCTTGCGCAGCTGATTGTTCGCATCGCGGAGTCGAAGTCATCGATCGACTTCGTTCCATTCGGCGGAGCGGACGTCGAGCTTCGAATTCCGGACGTGCGCAAGGCCGAGCGACTGCTCGGATTTCGCGCCCGCGTGGATCTCGAAGAGGGGCTGCTACGAACGATTCACTCGTACCGTGCTGGCATCGAAGGAAAGGGTGCGCTCGGAACCAAGTGAATGCGCGCAAGAGCACGGGCCCTGAAGGGCGCGTTTCCTACGACCTGAACGGCCTCACGGCCGATGGTTGGTTCGCGCGCTTTCTCGCAGATTCACCTGCGTTTCGCGACGTCTGCGAGATTGTCGGCGACAGGTTCGTCGGTCTCTCGTTGCTGACCGGCGTTCGCATCTCGGCACTCACCGTCAATCGCGACATGCTTGACGCATCGATCATCGAGTACACGCCGCCGCTCGTCCCAGGACACGACACCGACGCGACGACGAGCATCCGTTCTACGTTGCCGGAGTTTCGGCGGAACCTAATGAGCTGGGTATCCATCGTCACCGACGATGCCGGCGGGCCGCATCCGACGTTGCGAAACCGTGATCCAAATGCGCCTTTCGCTGAGGACGATCCGACCGAGATTGCGCGCCGCGTGGGCCCGCGGACGATGCTCCTTGCCGCGTTGTACGACTTTCGACTTCTCGCGCTCTACGAAGGTGGAGGCAGCCCATCGTCCGTGCTCTTCGAGTTCAACGGACGCTCCGACGAGATGGTGTTGACGGCGTTTCGAGACCTTCTCCTCGAACGCGTCCAAAGCGAGCCTGCTACGCGGGAGCACAAGTCCGAGTCCATCGATCTCTCATTGGTGGACCCTGCCGAAGAGGCTCTGCGCTCCGGGGATCCCGGACGAGTGATCGAGCTGCTTGGCTCGTGGCCCGCGCCTCTGGCGCATCTGATGCGTACGTCCGAAGGGCAGGGGATGAATCCGACCGTCCGAGCAACTCTCGCTCGCGGCCTGCGCATTCTTGGTTCCGCGTTCGTGCGCGAGGGACGGTTCGAGTGGGGAGAAGAGGCGTTTCGTCTCGCCGCACAGTGGTCGCCATCCGATGCGGAGACCGCCGAGATTTTTTCGGCGATGGGCGAATGCGCCATGCTTCGAGATCATCCGGGTGAGGCGATCGGCGTGCTGCGCCGGGCGCTCTCTCTGGGGGCGGCGCCAAAGAGCATCCTTCCGAGGCTGGCCAAATGCCTCGTGCTCCGCCATCGGTACGTCGCCGCCATGGCGTGCATTCAAGACGCGCTCGAAGCGGGGGTTTCGGAGGCTGAAATCGCAGATACGCGTCGTGCAGCGGAGTCCGCCGTCCAACCCGAATGGAGGGTGGCGAGGGAAAGCCTGGCGCGCGCGAACGGAGAGTCGTGAGTGTTCCCCGTTTTGATCTCCGTGCCTACGGACAGCGCGCAGAGCTGGTTCTTGCCGAGCCCTTGACGTGTGCCGTTGGCTCCCTTCGCACGTTAGTTCTTTCAACCCGAGCGCTGACGACAGGACGCATTGCTGCGTTCGATTTTTCTCGTCATGCGACTGAGATCGAGGAAATGGAGATCGAAATCTCCATCGAGCTGGTGCGCACGTTGGCAGAGCGCGCCCCGCGGTCGTCGATCGAGCTATGCGACGTCGGCACACGCGTCTTCACGATCGTGATTCGCGACGAACCGGACGATGCCGCTGCAAACGGATCAGCGTCCGTCAGACGGGCTACGGCGTTCGAAGTGATCCCGCAGTTCTCGGGCAAGGATGCGATTTTCTACGTCTTGTCTCCTCGCTCGATCGACGAGGCGAATCCGTGGCCACGCGTCCGCCGGTTCTTCTCGGAGCTTGGGGTCGAGCTCGATCCTATGCTCGGCGGGTTTCGACTTCCGCGGCCGATTCAGAACCTTCTGCTGCCCCTGTTGCCTGCGAACGGGTACCGCATCCCTAGCGACAACCTTGCTGTGTTTAGTGTCGTGCGGGCGAACGGCACGCTCGTCGTACGCGCGCAGCGCAACGGGCCAAACTCGGGGGCGGTGGAGCTCGACCCGACTGCGGAGTTGATCGACGACGCTCGCTCGCATGCTCCTATCGTAGAAGCGCTCTGCGCTAATGATCTCGAAAGAGCGCGTCAGCACGCGGAGGATTTTCGTGGCGACCAAGCGCGCGCTCAAGACCTTTTCAGCGCTTTTCGTACCGACCCCGCCCACCAATCCACGTCCGTGGCGGCCGTGCGACGTTTTCACTCCGCCGTGGAACGCGGCGAGCTCGATCGGGACGACAATCCGTTGCGCAATGCGCC
>CAZWQH010000630.1:0-2561 GCA_964635815.1 uncultured Sandaracinaceae bacterium | reverse complement strand
CCCGTCCGATGCACGGCAGGTCCGCGCGCTTGTGGAAACTCTGGAAGCACGAGCCGAAGAGGCGCGCGCAGCCCAGCGCTCCAATCCGACGAGTGGGACATTGGTCGTCGAGTCGCTCGAGGAAGGCGCGTCGCTGCAGATTGACGGAGAAGCGGTCGGTGACCTTCCGACCCCGCCACTCGTCTTGCCGATCGGGGTTCACACTTTGACCGTGCAGCGTTCTGCGTACGCCCCATTTCGCGCATCAGTGCAGGTTTCGGCAGGTCAGAATCGTGTTCGCGTGGAGCTACAGCGCCTCACGAGCTACCGAGCTCGTCGTGGATCCCCGCTGTGGACCTGGGTCGTCGGAGGCCTTGCAGTTGGGACTCTCGGCGCCTCGATCGGCCTCGGTATCCACGCCGGCTCCGTCAACAACCCTCCCGGCAACCGGACAGCGCGAGACTTCGCACTTGGATCGGATATCGCGCTCGGAGCGGGAATCGGGCTCGGTCTGCTGGCCACAGTCCTCTATTTCGTGGAATCGAGCTCCGTTGGAACGGAACGCGGCTCTGTTGCAATCTTTCAAGAGCGAATCGCTGGCCAATAAGGTCGGAGCGCTGCACACGCTTTGTCGAGCGTGCTCGTGTAGCGCGCCTTGATCGCCTCAGTGGAAAGCTCCACCTCGTGCCCTGCTGCGACGTTCGCGACTGCGCAAGTCGAGTCTTCGAGCGCCGCGAGATCGTACCCGCCTTCGAGCGTGTAGCCGATCCGTTCGTGGCCCGCCCGCCTCGCGACACGATGAAGCGAAGTAGCCATGGCCGCAAAATCGCTCGCGGTCAGATTCATGTCTCCGAGCGGATCGAGCTCGTGCGCGTCGAACCCAGCGGCGACGAGTATCGCATCCGGCGAGAAGCTCTCCACTACGGGGAGAACGATTCTTCGGAAGGCCTCGGCGTAAACCGCTCCGTCTGCGTGCGCCGCGAAAGGCAGATTGATGTTGAAGCCACGAGCTTTCGCAGCGCCGATGTCCTGGATGGCACCGCTGTATGGGTAGTGATTGGTCTGGTGCAGCGACACGGTGAGCACGCTGTCGTCGTCGATGAAAATGTCTTCAGTGCCGTTCCCGTGATGCACGTCCCAGTCGACGATTGCACACCGCGCCGAGCGACCGTGAAGTACTGCGAATGCTCGCTGAAACGTTCGTGCGGCGAGTGCCACATTGTTCACGAAGCAGAAGCCCATTGCTGTCGTTCGTGTAGCGTGATGGCCAGGCGGTCTGTGGAGCGCGAAACCGATGCCGGCGTCGACGCCCGCCAACCATTCGCCCAGGGCAGCAGAGCCGCGCGCTGCCGCGGCCACTGCCGCTGAAGTGCGTGCGCTGTAATAGGTGTCCGGATCCACGTACCCATCTGCCTGCGTGCCTAGCGCCCGTTCGAGCGCGGAGACGTACGAGGGCTCGTGGACGAGGTTCAGATCGACGTGCGTGTCTGAATTCGGAAGCGGGGCCGCTTTCGCCCCCGCAGCGCTCCTCTCCCAGCCAGAGCGCACGGCTACAAGGCGCTCTTGACGTTCTGGGTGGCCCTGCGGCTCAACATGGAGGCTCGATTCCTCCGAAAAGGCGAGGCCGACGGAACATTCGCGCAGGGGTGTCATGGCGTAGGTACTTGACCCTTGATCGACACGAATGATATCCACGCACCGCTCTTAGCCGTAAAAGAAAACGTACAAGGAATATAGGGGACGGGATGCGGCTGAAGATCATCGCTGGAAATCTGGTCGCCGTACTGCTGGTGGGACTTGCCGGGTATTTCCTGGTTAAGCAGCAGCTTGAGAAGCAAATCGAAACGCGTCTGACCGAACAAGTCGCCAACGACTATCGGCTGTTCAAGCGCGGGTTCGCGGACCGAGGCGCTCGCCTGAGCCGAATGATCGCCGAGCAGGCCACTGCCGACGAGGTTCGAGTTGTCTACGGGGGGGTCGACGAAGCCTCTCGCCGTCAACGTGCGTACGAGGTCGCCAACGGGATTAGTCGTTGGTTTGCCGACGCGACGCGCGAAGGGCGAGCACCGGATATGGTTGCGGTCGTTGATGATTCGGGCAGCGTTGTTTCGCGAGACGGGGATCCGAACACGATGTACGGCACGAAGCTGGCGACGACGCTCGGGGCACTGACCCCAGTGCTTGCTGGCTCAAATGCGAACTTCGATACGTGGGCCGCTCCGCAAGGAAAGGTGATGTTGTCGGCGTTCGCGCCTGTCCGTGGCGAGCACGGAAACGTCCTTGGTGCGATCGTCGTTGCATACGATGTATCGAGCGAGCTGATGTCTAGCGAGGCCCTTCTGCTCGGAAAGGACACCGCGGTCGCGGTGCTGCTTCCCACGGGGGCATACGGCAACAGCGCGTCGCTGCCTTCCGGCGCCGCAAGCGCACTGAAATCGCAGCTCTACGGAGCGAAGGCGGCCGAGACGCGCGCGCAGATCGCACGCCCCGTGCCGAGCGACGTGTGGATGAGCGTCCTCGGTGGCTCCTCCGACGCGGGTGTGGTCGGCTTCTCGAGCTCGTCCGGCGGCGGTGACGCGGAC
>CAZWQH010000629.1:0-2584 GCA_964635815.1 uncultured Sandaracinaceae bacterium | reverse complement strand
GATCGCAGTCGTTATCAACACTATCGGAGCAGATCTCAGGGCCTGGGACGCAACACGATGGATCGGAGTTGCAGTCGGGATCCGCGCAGTCCACGCGCTGATCGCAATCGTCATCGAACCCGTTGGTGCAGCGGAACTCCGAGAAGTCACATGCGCCACACGCGGGATCGAACGCGCAGTCCGTGTCATCGCAATCGATACGCGTGTCGCAATCCTCGTCGAATCCGGTCGTACAGAGCTCGACCGGCAGACAGATTCGACATTCGGGACGCCCGACGCAGTCACTATCCATGCAATCGGTGATGCCGTCGCAATCGTCGTCGCGACCGTTTCGGCAAGCTTCGGCTACGCAACCGCCCATGCACGAAGGCTGACCCGCACACCGGGCGTCATCGCAATCAGCAAGTCGGTTGCAGTCGTCGTCGATTCCGTTGTTGCAGATCTCGATCGGGAGACAGATGACGCAGAGAGGATTACCCGAGCAGTCCGAATCGTCACAGTCCGTGCGGTTGTCGCAATCGTTGTCTTGTCCATCCCGACAGATTTCTGCATCTGAGCAGACGCGGCAGACCGGGTCGCGTGCACAATCCGAATCGTCGCAATCGACGAGCCGATCGCAATCGTTGTCGGTTCGATCCCGGCACACCTCTGGTATGCACATCCTGCATGCGCTGTCACCAGCACAGTCCGTGTCGGAGCAATCGACCTTGAGGTCGCAGTCGTTGTCGAGGCCGTCGTTGCAGACCTCGTTGGTGCATACTCGGCACGCAGGATCGAAGGCGCAATCCGTGTCGCGACAGTCGATCGTGCGGTCGCAGTCGTTGTCTACGCCGTCCGAGCAACTCTCGGCAACACAACCCGCGCACTCCGTGCTGAAGCGGCAATCCGAGTCGGCGCAGTCGAGCGAGCCGTCGCAATCGTCGTCGCGCCCGTTTCGGCAGATTTCGACGGCCCCCACTGGGCAAACACAGGTCGGAGCGCTCGCGCAGTCGGGGTCGCCGCAATCGAACAAGCCGTCGCAATCTTCATCTCGATTGCCGGTGCACACTTCGGGCCTGCACATCGCGCAAGCTGGTTGTCCTGTGCACGAGTCGTCGGCGCAATCGACGAGCAGGTCGCAGTCATCGTCTCGGCGGTTTCCACAGATCTCGAGCGTTGGCACGCAACACGCGGGCGTCGCGAAGCAGTCCGGGTCAGCGCAGTCTGGGAGGCGATCACAATCGTCGTCGCGACCGTTGGTGCAGATTTCTGCGGAACCGACGCAGCACGTGGCGTCCGAAGAGCAACGTGGGTCGCTGCAATCCGTGAGCCCATTGCAATCGTTGTCACGCCCATCCGTGCAGCTCGTTTCTACCGCTGCGCAAGCGCACGCACTGTTCATTCGGCAGTCGAAGTCGAGGCAATCGACTGCGTCATCGCAATCCTCGTCTCGTCCGTCCGTGCAATCGGTTTCCTGGAACTCACAGAACATGCAGGAAGGCGTGAACCGGCAATCGAAGTCAACACAATCGATCTGACCGTCGCAGTCGTTGTCCTCGCCGTCGTTGCAGCGCGTCTCGGTCACGTCCACGGAAATACATGCAGCGACACATCGGTTCGCGACGCAGGTCAGTGGATCGAGGCAATTGCAGTCGTCGCAGCAGCTAGCTTGTGTCTCACCGAGGGCGGGCTCGCAGACGCTGTTTCCGCAAGTCGGGAGGATCGGCACGCACATCATTGGAACTCCCGGGACCGTGGCACCCGCATCCGCGGGAGCGGGAATGGAGATCCCGACGACCGGTTGGCACACCGTGTTGGGAGGACAGCCACAGTCCTGGCAGCAGGTCGAGACTAATTCTTCGGCGCCACTGCAACGTCCGTCGCCGCAGAAACCAAAGCACTGGTCCGATCGCGAGCAATCTGGGTCCGCACAGTCGGTCGAGCCGTCACAATCTTCATCGATGCCGTCGTTGCAATTGACTTCGATTCGAGCAGAGCACCGCGGGACGCATCGATTCATGACGCATTGGTCGGTCGCACTCGGACAACCGCAATCCAGGCAGCACGTCCGTCCTTCGATCGCAGAGCATCGGCCATCGCCGCAGGCGCCCGGGCAAATTCCCACGCCCGCGCAATCCGGGTCAGCACAGTCGAGCTGGCCGTCGCAGTCGTCGTCACGACGGTTGCCGCACGTAACTTCGACTCGCTCGGTCGGCGTGCACATTCCCGGAATACAGAGCCCGCCACGACATACCCCGACAAACGGCCCTATCGCGCACATCGAGCCATCCGCTTGGGGCGTTGTAGCCACGCACTGCGGAACGCCGCCCGGATCGCAGCGCGTGATGCCGTTGAAGCACGCGGCAGTCGGCGTGCACGCCACACCGTCGCGGCACATCCCGCACGCCATAGTCCCGATGCAAACAGCATCGGCGCAATCGACGGCGCCATTGCAGTTGTCATCTTGGCGGTTGCTGCAGTTTTCTCTCGCGCGCGGGTTGATACTCGCGTTCCCGTCGTCGCAATCTTGTCCGCCGCACGTGACCGGCGGGAACGAATCGCCTTCACCATCAGTCGGGGTGATATCACAGCGCTCGAACACCTC
>CAZWQH010000628.1:0-2585 GCA_964635815.1 uncultured Sandaracinaceae bacterium | reverse complement strand
GCTTTTGATCCACGACGTGGGGACGAGAACGACACGGGAGGTGGAGCTCCCTGGCTTTCACATGCGTGATGCTAGTTGGTGCGGCGAACGACTCTGCGTGATCGGAACGACGTCGGATGCAAACGGAGACACGGAGACCGGGCACGTGTTCGTCGTCGATGGGCGCACGCTCGCCATCGACGCAGTTGCGCTCGCGGGCGATCGGCGTGAGGTGTTGCACGTCTATGCCGACCGAGAAGACACGCTCCGGCTGAACATCGGCGGGCAGTACTTCGAACTCGACCTCACCACACGTGCGCTCCGTCCAAGCGCGCACAAGGATACGATCGCTAAGCCGACATCCGCGGCGGGCGACACCTACGATCCGGTCCGAGGGACCATCACGTTTCATCAAGGCAGAACGCTGACGTACGCGCCGATCCTCTCGTACGGGCGAGACGCGGCGTGGGATGATGCGCGTGGACAGCTCGTGCTCTGGGGAAGCGAGGACCCCGATCCGGCAGTGACACTCGTGGCGCCGTACGATCCGGCGCGTGCAGCAGCAATGGCGACGCGGAGTCCCGCACCTCAGGCCGTTTCGTGGTCCCGTGCGGGCGTGAAGCTGACGTACCGCATCGCGGACTTCGACGTGGACGACGAATACGTCTTCGAGATCACCGATGCGTCGGGCGACGCGCTCGTCTGCGAGGCGCGAATGGGGGATGAAGTTGCCGGGTCAGCGCGATTTACGAGCGCCGCGCTGGCGCGTGCGAGAAAGACTGCGACGCCGTCCCAGGGCGGATTCGAGCCACCGCTCGCTGCGGAGGAAGCGTCGAGGGTTCCGGCGTTTATAGTTTCGCGCGATGCGGCGAAAAAGCTCGCTGCAGGAAAGCCTTTTGCATGGTCGAGCGAATGGACGGAATCGGACGTGCTCACCGGCGGCGGCGCGGGGGCCAAGATGCTCGCGATCGATGGCGGAGAAGTACCCGTAGCCACACGCGAGGCGGCGGGCGCCGCGGTAAAGCTGACGTGGCTCGACGATCCAACGTGGCCGCTCGTGATCGATCGCACCGAGGGTGACTGCTTCGTGCGTCTCATCAAGATCGATTTTTCGGGCGTCCAATCCGCGGCGTCCGCAGACGCTCCTAGACCCGCTGCGACGAAGCAGACGGCGCCGACATCGCAGAACACCGGACCGCATTTCGAAGCCGGCACATCGGTCGAGCGCAAGCGTTTCGAGATGGTCGAAGGCGGCTCGTCGAAGTTCTGGGAGGTCGGAGTAAGCGGCCCGGACCTCCTCGTCCGGTACGGCAAGATCGGCACGTCGGGTCAGGAATCTACGAAGACGCTCGCGAGCGCGGACGCTGCACAACGCGAGATGGAGAAGCTTGTGCGAGAGAAGACGAAAAAGGGATACGTCTCAATCTAGCGTGCGGCCACGCAGTCACAGAAGTGCGTGTGCGAGACGTTGGTGCGCTCGGAGACTCTCGAACGGTGCAGATTTTAATGTAGCCCTCGGAGTGGCTTCGCAGAGAACTGGAGCCACGATCAAAGTGGAACGAGAAGGCGTAGTACACGACCACACGGGCCTGCACCGGCCTCAAGGGCGGAGGAGAACGTTGCGCAGGGCAGTGCGTGTTTGCTCGATACGCTCCGGGTCTTGCGTGAACGATGACCAGCTCGTTGCAGAGAGCGCCACCGCACGACTCGTTTCTACGCCATCGAGTGTGGAGGCTATGCGCGCGTACTCGAAGTCCTCGACACCATCACGCAAGGCTTTGAGGCGCAGCGACGGGACCACTCCTGAAATGCCAACGTCCGCGCCTGGGTACACCAGGACACCATCTCCGGGATACGCATTACCTCCAAGCTCGAGGGAGACCGGATCGGTCCACGGGTCCGCGTTCCAGTAGTTGAGCGACCAGTACAAGAGTCCCGTCATGCGAGTGGCGAAGTTCAGTATCCCGGCGTGCACGCGGAAGTGCGCGAGCGGGTAGTCGATCAGCCACTTGGGTGAGAAGTCATCCTGAACCAGGGTGTTGTAAGACCAGATCTCGTCCCCTCGCGCCTGTGCAGCTTGAGTGTCCGCGGCGTCGTATTGAACCGGCAGTACCACCCAAACATCTACGGCACTGCGTCCGCTTCCCGACCCGTCGTCAAACAACGCGGGATTGGGAGGCATGGTGATGAGCTGGTCTACGTTTGCCGTGTGCAGCGCACGTGCCCATGATCGAATGCTGTCGAACAACCCGGGACAGGAACCGATCTCATCGGCCGTGTAGTTGTACACGTAAAGTCCTGGCGCATAGGAACTGAGACGCGCTGCAATTGCGGTCGACGTTGGCGGCGGACCCATGCTGCACGTGGAAATGTCAGCTCCGCTCCAAAAGCCAAGACTCAGAGCGCTCACTCCGCGAGTTGCTGCGAGGGTGGCTTGGTCGCGAGTGGCAATTCCTGTGGGAGATAGCCGATGCTTTAGAACCTCATCCACACCGTTGCGCGACGGTTCTCCACCGCGGTCCCAGAACAAGAACGACGACTTGAGTGATGGAACGAGCGGAAGCGTAACCGGATCGATCTCCAGCTGGATCGCTATGCGTGCAGCC
>CAZWQH010000627.1:0-2595 GCA_964635815.1 uncultured Sandaracinaceae bacterium | reverse complement strand
GCAATGCGGATTCTCCGCGCGGATGATGGAGCTCATGAAAATCGAAGGCGTCTCCTTCAAAGACGTGAACATCTTGAACGACCCGGAGCTGCGCCAAGGACTCAAAGAGTACTCGAACTGGCCGACGTTTCCGCAGCTCTACGTGCGCGGTAAATTGATCGGCGGATCGGACATCGCGATCGCGATGCACGAGCGCGGCGAGCTTTCGGCAATCCTAAAGCCCGGCGCCAGCGCCGCATCATGAGTGCCATCGAAGGCGTCCGTGCGCTCGGGGATCGGATACGCGCGAAGTTGAGCGCTGCCGTTCGGGGGCGTGAAGACGTGATCGAACTCGTCACGATCGCACTACTCGCGGACGGCCACGTCCTGCTCGAGGACTATCCTGGTAGCGGCAAGACAACGCTCGCGCGTGCGCTTGGCGAAGCCATCTCGGCGAGCACGAACGAGCTGCCCGCGTTCCGGCGCGTGCAGTTCACACCGGACCTGCTTCCAAGTGACATCACAGGCACGAACATCTACAACGCCAAGACGCAGGCATTCGATTTTCGCCGCGGTCCACTGTTCGCGCACGTCGTTCTCGCCGACGAGATCAACCGAACCTCGCCAAAGGTTCAGGCGGCGCTCCTCGAAGCGATGGCCGAGAAGCAGGTCACCGTCGACGACGGCACTCACATTCTGGATGAGCTCTTCTTCGTAATTGCCACGCAGAACCCGCTCGACGTCGCTGGCACCTACCCGTTGCCGCGACCGCAGCTTGATCGCTTCCTATTCAAGATTCGAATGGGCTACATCGAACGCGAAGCAGAAGTTTCGGTGCTTCAGCGGTATCCGGAAACGGCCCTCGATGCGTCCCGCTCTCTGCCCTCCGTTTCGCGCGACGAGATCGTGAGCGCTCGACAAACCATCCGCTCTGAAGTGCGGATTGCGCCGGAGCTACGCGAGGCACTGGTCGATTTGGCGCGCCGAATACGTGCCGATGGGCGCGTGGCTCAAGGAGCCTCGACGCGATCGCTGCTTCTGCTGCTACCCGCCATGGCGGCGCGCGCGGTGCTTCGTGGGCGCAGCTTTGCCACCCCAGATGACGTCGAAGCTCTCGCGCCGTATGTCTTCGCGCACAGGATTGAGACGGCACCAGGCGTGGATGATGCGACTCCCGTAGTGAAGGAAGCTGTAGCCCAATGCATGGAGCACCTCGCACGCGCGAGCATCGCGCGGTGAACGAACCGTCGCATCGGGCGACGAGCTTGCGCCGATCCGCATGGCTCGCGGCGTTCGTTTGCGCGTCCATCGTGGCCAGTGCGGGCGGCGCGCAAACGAAGCAGTCCACTGCCACAGCGCTCAGCCCCGACGAAGAGCTGTTGATTGGACTGGTTCAAGAGAATCAGTTCGCCGCTGCGCGAACCAAAGGAGAGACGCTCCTGCGTCGTCATCCGAATTCGATCGTCGTCCACTACATGCTCGGACACCTGCATCGAGTCTGGGAAAGCAACGCGCCCAAAGCCGTCTATCACCTGAACCGCGCAAGGGAGCTTGCGGAGGCAGCGATCGGACGTGAGCGTTTGGTTCCAGGCGTTTTCAATCAGTACGAGTCGATCGCGACATTTCACTACAAAGGGATCCTTCACGAGCTCGCGTACGCGTACGGTGACGTGGAGAATCACGAACAGAAGCTCGCCACGTTCGATCGGTACAATCGCGTCTTCGAGCCCGACATCGTCGCGGAGCGAGCGTGGTCCCTCATGAAGCTCGGTCGATACGCGGAGGCTCGCGATGCAGCGGAGCGTGGCATTCAGCTCGGCGGCTACGAACAACTGGTCGGCCTCAACGCGCTGTGCGCGATCACATTCGAAGGCGGTGATGACGGAGAGAGCTACGAGGCATGCAAGCGTGCAGCTCTTGCAGGTAGCCTGAGCGGTGAGCCGCCCTCGGTCACGGATCTGACGAATCTCGCGGAAGCCGAACGTAGCCTTTTCAAGATCTCCGCCGCCGAAGCGGTGCTTAAGCGAGCGACGCAGCTCGAAAATTCCGGCTACGGAAATCCTTGGATGGATCTTGCCGACATTTACGTGAGGGAGGGACGCTTTGCAGAAGCTCTCGATGCCTATCGCCAGATCCCGGCGTATCGCGCGATGCGTCCGGCGAATGTCCGGGATTCGGACCGCAGCGAAACGCGCCGCTCACTAGCCGCTTTTCTCATCGTCATCGGACGGCCAACGGCCGCACTGCGATTCACCGAGAAGGCCGTCACCCTTCCCGATCGACGCGGTCACAATAGCCGTGACTCCGCACAGGACCTCGCACTTGCCGCGTTGATGGATCGCCGAGCACATCTCGATGCCGCAGAGATGGTCAGCGAGGAAGCGGTCGCGAAGAACGGCTTCTATCGCGCCAGGGCATGGCTCGATGCACTTCAGCACCGCGCGCGCGCGTGGCTCGCCGCCCGCAACGTTCGCCGCGCTCTTTCCGACGACCGGCACATCGTGGGCATCTTTCGCATCGGCACCGCGCACTCGTCGATCTTGCCGCCGTGGCTCGCGGGCGATCTCGTCAAAGTGCTCGGCGCGGGTGTAACTGCGAACGCGATTCAGAAAGCTC
>CAZWQH010000626.1:0-2602 GCA_964635815.1 uncultured Sandaracinaceae bacterium | reverse complement strand
TTCGCCGCACCCAGCGATCGCACCCGGACAAAATGGGCCTCCGAAACAGGCTGCACGGACAAGCGTTGGCCACGTTTCGTGACGAGCATTCCGTCGAGCGCGGGGTCGTTCTTGAGCTCTTCGAGCGCAATCACGCGTTTGAACCTTTCGACGAACGCCACATCGACCATGAGCCACGGCGGGTCGTCCTTCTTTGCGCGTGCGTCGTAGTAGTCGCTCTTCCGGTCGAACTGTGTGGGATCCGGATACGCAGCCTTGCTCGCAACTTTCGCGATTCCGGCGACGCCACTCGGCTCAGCGTTCGAGTGGTAGTAGAGAACGAGATCGCCGCTCTTCATGTCGTCCCGCATGAAGTTTCGTGCTTGGTAGTTTCGGACGCCTTCCCACGTCGTGACCTTCTCGCGTTTGAGGTCGTCGATTCCGAACACGTCGGGTTCGCTCTTCATCAGCCAGTAGCGCATCACGGAGAGCTACCACTCCGCGACCGCTCGTCGACGGCCTTCAACCCGCAGGCGGTCGTGCGCCGCGCTTCCTGGCTTCGACCCGCAGGCGGTCATGCGCTATGCAACGCGCTCACTTCGGTTCTTGAAAGGAACGAACGGCCATGAAGGGTTTGAAGGATTTCTTATTGCGCGGCAACGCCGTCGAGCTCGCGGTCGGTGTGATCATCGGCGCGATGTTCGGAGCCGTCGTCGATTCGCTCGTGAAGGGGATCATCAATCCGCTTGTCGCCGGACTGGTGGGCAAACCGGATTTCGACAACGTGGGCGCCTTCGCACTCGGAACCGCCACCCTTCAGCCCGGAATGGTCTTGACGTCGCTCATCAACTTCGGCCTCAAAGGTTGTGTCATCTACTTCTTCATCGTCGTGCCGATGAAGAAAGCCGTGGAGAAGATGAAGGCTGAAGAACCCGCTGCGCCTCCTCCAGGTCCCGGAGCCGAAGAGAAACTCCTCACCGAGATTCGCGACCTGCTCAAGAATAAGGCGTAGGCGCAACCCCGTCCGTCCCGTACTTGCCAATCGGTGCGGGGCAGGATACGGACCGCACATCATGGCGACCGATATCGGCTCTTCAGGTGGTGGTGGTGGTAGTCGCACGTTCGAGCGCGCCCCGGACGACGCTATCTGGGTCGACCTCGAAGTTCAGCGCGGCGAAACAACAACCACCTACCGCGGACGAATGGCGCTCGGCGAAGTAAACGCGTGGCGCGCCGGCAAGCTCGAGCGCGCAACCATGACGCTCTTCGATACGTACTGGTGGCTCGAAGAGGCCGAGGGAAAGCTCAAGTACATCTTGGCGGGTATCTCGCCCGGTCCGTATCGAGCGTGCACCGGCACCACCTACGTCCGCATGGACACAGTGCTCTCGATCATGGAGCTGGATGGATCGCATGAGCGCGACGTCCATGTTCCAAAAGGCGGAGATGTCGTCGACTTCGTCCGGCCAATTAAACACTAGGGTCTGAGCGAGTAAATGATTTGCTGAGGTCGCCCGCTGCGCGTCACGGGCATACGGCGCGTCGCGACGAGCGGTCCGATGCAGGATTCGAGGCGCTCGGGCGCTACCGATAAGAGGCGCACTGTTCCGTCTCCGCCAGAGAAGAGCACCAACCTCGCAGACGCAGGATGACCGGCTGCGGAGCGGATGCAGGTGGCGATTTGCTCGCGCACTGGAGCGAACGCTGCCGCGACGATCTCCGCGGTTAGATGGACCGGAATACGAGACTCCGGATCGTCGGCTATGGGCTCGACGTTGTTGGGCTCGGTGCCGGCCGTGTTCTCTGGCGGCGGATTTTCTGAGTTCGCTGCGGTGAGGCGTTCGAGTTGTTGTGTGGCGTAGGAGCGTGCAGCGGCTGGTGCGAGTGGATCTCCGATCACTTCATTGAGCACGTCGCCGGCCGCGGTTCCCATCAGGCCGACAAGAGCATCCATCGCGGCGGTAAGCGCGCGCGACATGGAAACATCGACTGCTTCTGCGTGGTAGAGGCGGACGAAGTCTTCGATTGGTGTCGTTGCCGAGCGATCGCCCAGATCCTTGAGTGCCGTGAAGAGAGCCGGAAGGTCTTCGACGGGCGTGTTCGGGTCGTGGATGTGGGGCACGAGGAACGCCACTGCTCGAGCGTCATGTGCTCGTGCGGTGCCTCGGGCGAGCGCTCCGACCGGAGGAACGCGTGTTCCGGCAAGAAACTCTGCGTGCTGCTCTAGCGCAGCGATCAGTGCGTCCGTATTCCCGTCGCGCGTTGCGACAGCTTCGCAAGCGGCGCGCCGAACTTCGTTGGGCGCGCGTGTATCTTGGCAGAGATCGACCAAGTTGCGCGCAGCGGTCTCGTCCGTGAGAGCTGCAAGCTTTTGAGTTGCCAGCACCCGCGCCGGCACCATGCGTGAGTCCGTTATCTGCGCGACACCAAGTAGCTGATCGCGAAGTGGTGGAAGAGCGGGACCCAATCCGGCCTGGGAGCTCGGCGTCGTTCCAATCGACACGAACGCAGCGGCGTGCTGCTGGTGCTGCACGATGAAGCTTTCCTCGATCTCGAAGCACAGCTGCGTGGTCGGCACGGCGCTGCGCACCAGCAGTTCGCGCATCTCCTGCAGGAAGCTGTC
>CAZWQH010000625.1:0-2607 GCA_964635815.1 uncultured Sandaracinaceae bacterium | reverse complement strand
AGCACGAGATAGCGTTCACTACCAACACCACGGAAGCGGTCTTTTTCGCTGTACTGGGAGCCCATCTGCCGGAGCGAAGCGAGCTCCTCTATACGAATCACGATCACTCTGCTGGTGGGTTTCCGGTGCTGGTCCGAGCCGAGCGCGACAACATGTCTGCTGGCGTCGTCGACCTATCGAGCGCCGCTCTGCATCCGCCGCGTAACCCGTCTGCGATTGTCGATACGTTTGCAGCTGCGCTAACGCCGCAGACGAAGCTGCTGAGCTTCTGCCACATCAACTACACGGATGGATGCGTTCTCCCAGTGAAGGAGATCTGCCGAATGGCGCGCGAGCGCGGCATCATCACCGTTGTCGATGGCGCACAGGCGCCCGGAATGATGAAGGTCGATGTGCACGACCTCGGTTGCGACATGTACGCCGCCGCGACGCACAAGTGGCTTCTGGCCTCGATGCCCGCTGGGTTTCTATTCGTGCGGGAGGAAATGATCGAGCGTCTGCGACCGCTCGTCTGTGTCGCGCCAGTAAACGGCAGAGGGATGTATGGCCCTCTGTCGGCGGAGAGTCTCTCCGCGTTCGCGAGTAGACGGCCAGGTGTCACGAGGTTCGAGGAGCGCAACTCCGTCAACCTGACTGCGATGGCTGGGATCGGCGCGGGAATCGACTTCCACCGCCGCATTGGCGTCGAAGCCATCGAGGCACGTGTTCGATATCTTGCGGCTCGTTTGCGAACGGGGCTCGCGCGCATCGATGGTGTTCACGTCCCGTCGTCGGATCATCCCGAGCTAAGCTCCGCGCTCGTTCCGTTCAAGATCGATGGTATTCCGACGGCTCGGGTGAGCGACCTCCTGTACGAGCGCGACAACATCTATACGCGTGCGATTACGCACCCGGAAATAGGCTGGGACGTCAACCGCGCCTCCCTCCATATCATGGTCACCGCGAGTCACGTCGACCGACTCATAGCCGCTATTGAAACAATCAGCCGGGATCGCGCTCGGAGTTGACCCCGAGCCCCGTTTCGGTGCACCGTGCGCTTCCTGTTCCCATCTCGATTTGACCAACTGACGAACATTCCCACCGGAGATTCCCAATGACCGACGTGAAAGCGATCAAGACAAATGGCTCTGAAGCAGTAATTCCGTCGCGCGATGTCGACGCCTTCAAAGGCGGCTTTCGTGGTGATCTGCTCCGCAAAGGTGAGTCCGGATACGATGACGCGCGAGCGCTTTGGAACGCCGCAATCGATCGCAGCCCTGCGGTAATCGCGCGTTGCAAGTCGTCTGCTGACGTCGTCGCTGCCGTAAAGTTCGCCGCAGCGCAGAGCCTTCCGATCTCCGTCCGCGGCGGTGGTCACAACATCACCGGTAACGCAGCGGTCGACGGCGGCGTAATGATCGACCTTTCGCTCATGAAGGGCATCACAGTCGATGAGAAGAACCGAACGGCGAAGGCCGAACCGGGTCTCATCTGGGCGGAGTTCGACAAGAAGACTCAAGAGTACGGTCTGGCGACGACGGGCGGCGTTTGTTCGCAGGCCGGCATTGCGGGCGTGACTCTCGGCGGCGGCTTCGGCTGGCTGATGCGCAAGTACGGCCTTGCACTGGACAACGTGATCTCGTTCGAGATCGTGACGGCCGACGGACAGCTTCGCAAGGTGTCGGCAACTGAGAACGCGGAGCTCTTCTCGGCCGTTCGCGGAAGCCAGTCGAACTTCGGCGTCGTGACGTCGTTTGAGTACAAGCTTCACCCGATTGGCCCTCTCGTTGTCGCCGGCATGGTTGCTCACCCGCTTCAGAACGGACGCGACGTCCTCAAGTTCTACCGGGAGTTCACTGCGAAGGCGCCGGAAGAGATGAGCGCATGGGCAGGTCTCATGACGACCCCGGACGGACATAAAGTCGTCGCGATCCTCGGATGCTACGCGGGTCCCGTCGAAGAAGGTCAGAAGGCCGTCGCTGCGCTCAAGGCGTACGGACCGCCGCTGATGGATATGTTCCAGCCGATGCCGTACGTAAACTCGCAAGCGATGTTCGACGACGGGTACCCGAAGGGTCGCCACAATCACTGGAAGGCCAGCCTGTTGCGCGAGCTTAGCGATGACGCCATCTCGGCAATCGTCGACGGCTTCGGCCAGGTGAAATCACCGTTCTCCAGCATTCTGATCGAGCACCTGGGCGGTGCTGTGGGTCGCGTTGCAGAAGACGCGACTGCCTTCGGTGGACGCAAAGCCGCGTACGATTGCGTCATCATGCCGGCGTGGACCGACCCGAGTGAATCCAGCAGCCATATCCAGTGGGCAGACGGAATCTGGCGCGGGATTCAATCGGCAGCCTCCGGTGTGTACGTGAACTACCTTGGCACCGAGGGTGCGGATCGAGTCAAAGCCGCATACGGCAAGAACTACGAACGTCTTGCAAGCCTCAAGCAGAAGTACGACCCGTCGAACCTGTTCCGTCTCAATCAGAACATCGAGCCTTCTCGCTGATCGATTATGCCGAACGCTCCGATGCGGCTGTATTTTAGAGGGAGCAGTTCATCGACCGATCCAGTGATTCTCGCGGACTATGTGAGTCGGGCAGACAACCGACTCCTTTCGCCGCGTGT
>CAZWQH010000624.1:0-2607 GCA_964635815.1 uncultured Sandaracinaceae bacterium | reverse complement strand
CGGGGAGCGCCTTCCAGCCGCGATAGACCTGCTCTCCCACCGGCCCCTCGCCGTCGAGTGTGAGCTCCACGGCGGCCCACTCGAGCAGCACCTCGAGGGCGTCGGGGGTCAGGTGGCGGAAGAAGGATTTCGGGTTCCATTCGCGGTTGGCCATGCGTTCTCCAGATAGATGACTGTTGCCTAAACAGGGGACATCGAGAGCGAACGAAACCGCTCCCCCACAACTTCAGAAGAGGCGTCCTTGGGCGCCGTCGACGACGAGCTTCAGCGCCTCCAGGCGGATCTGCATCGCCTGGTTCGACACGTTGGTGAAGCCGCCCTTCGTGATCACCTCGGCGGCGAAGTCGCGCAGCTCGGCGATGCGCTCGCCGGCTTTCTTGCGGGCGACGAAGTTGTCGAGGGCGAGCGGCTCGCCGCTCACCTGCTTCACCGCGGCGCGCACGTCGCTCGCTGGCATGAGCAGCAGCGCCGCGAACTTGTCGGCCTGGATCTCAGCCGAATCGCGCTGCCCGTCGCGGCAGACGATGGCCGCTGTCGCCTTGGCGCCGGGCTCGCGCGAGAACAGCGGGAACGTGACCCTGTCCATCTCGCGCAGCGGGCGATGGAGCTGCCAGTGGCCGAGCTCGTGGCCAAGGGTAAAGCAGTAGCGGCCCTCGTTCCCCTCGAGCGACGAGTCGATGACGACCAGCGCGTCGTCGAGCCACGTTGCGCCAAGCACGTCGGGCTTGCCGAGCTTCGTGCGCAGGTCGCCCATCTCAAGCGTCAGGCCGAGGACGCCCTCGGCGATCGTATCGACGGGGATCGGCGGGCGCGGTGGCTCGCCCTTCCACTTGGCATACCGGCGCAGCAGCTCCTGAGCGGCGCTCTCGAGCTGTGCGTCTGCCAGGAACGGGACCTTGAACGTCATCAGCGCTTCCCCTTCTTCGGCTCGCTCGGCAGCAGCTTCATGAGGTCTTCGGCCGACAGCTTCCGCTCCCCGACGGTGCGCAGGAACTCCGGCATCTTGGAGTCCGCCTTGATGACGTCGAGCGACGCCTCGGACACGCGCCCCGCGAGCGTCATCAGCTCGTCGAAGCTGTCGCCAAGCTGGCTGGCCATCTTGCGGATGACGTCCTCCGCAGGCGGCGCCTTCTCCTCCGCGGTCTCGATGCGCGACAAGTACGTCGGCGAGATGCCGACCTTCAGGGCAAACTCGCGGAGCCCGAGCTTCTGCTCGGTCCTCAGGCGTCGAATGCGTTCTCCAAACCGTTCCTTCACTTTGCCTCGCTCGGCGCCCACTGGTGCAGCGGGGCGCGATGTTCTGTTGCCTAAATACTAAACAGTGCCTCCCCGGTCAATGGGAAACTGCGGTCGGTGACGATCTCCTGTCCCGTTTCGCGCACTCGGACCGCGTTCCCCACCTGTGAACGCGACCATCCCGACGCCGCCTGCGAGCCCGGCCGCACCTGCCACCGAGACCGCCGAGGAGCGCCGCGCCAACCGCGAGCGCCGCATCGACGAGGCCGCGTCCATCCTCGCCAAGACGCTGCTCGACATGTGGCGGCGTGAGCGCCGCGCGCGACGCGAAGCCACGAGCGGAGTTGGGTCGTGAGGTCGGCGCTCTCTTCGGCTCTCGCCTTGTCTTCCACCGGGGAAGAAGCCGTCATGCCCGAGGCGCACGGGCACGGTGCTCGCGCGAACCACGGAGGCACGATGAACAAAGCGACCACGAGATCCCGCGCCGAGATGCGCAAGCTCGACGACATGCCCAGCCAGCTCGCCGCGCTCGAGACGATGAACGTCCCGGCGCTCGCAGAGAAGTACCGCGAGCTGTACGGTGAGCCCACCCGCTCGCGGAACCGCGCGTACCTGAAGAAGCGCCTGGCCTGGCGAATCGAGGCAAGCTTCCAGGGCGACCTCTCGCAGGGCGCCATCGCGCGCATCCAGCAGCTCGGCGACCAGCTCCCCGAGCGCTGGCAGAAGCGCCTTGGGCAACCCGCGAGCGAAGCCACGTCGATCGGCGACGCGCAGCCCGCGCCGCCAATCCTCGGGGCGACCGAGCCGCGCGATCCGCGCGTGCCCCCGGTGGGCACCGTCGTCCGCCGCGTCTTCGACGGTAAGACGCACGAGGTGACGGTCCGCGCCGAAGGCTTCGAGTACGAGGGCCGCCAGTACAAGACGCTGTCGGCCATCGCCAACCAGATCGCTGGCTCGCGCTGGAACGGCTACATATTCTTCGGGCTCAAGAAGCGCGGCGACGGCGCGAGCGGGGAGACCGCGGCATGAGCAGCGACTTCTTCCGCACCCGCATGGGCCAGACGTTCTACGACGCGACAATGCCGTCGCTCGTGCGCGAGCTCGGGCGCCTGAACCAGAACCTCGAGCGCCTCGTCGCCATCGCCGAGAAGCAGGCCGCGCCGCCCGCTGAGCCCCCACCCAGGCACGCTGCGCCGGAGGGGCAATGAGCAGGCGGGCCACCCGCAGCAGCGTCGAGCCCGAAACGAGGCGCGTCGCCATCTACACGCGCAAGTCGACGACGATGGGTCTCGAGCAGGAGTTCAACTCCCTCGACGCCCAGCGCGAGTCCTGCCTCGCGTACATCCAGCGCCAGCCGGGGTGGAAGCTCGT
>CAZWQH010000623.1:0-2611 GCA_964635815.1 uncultured Sandaracinaceae bacterium | reverse complement strand
GTACCCGCACATTGACCGACCGATTATTTCGGTGCACAGTAAATCCGATGCGTCAGCCCATCCTCACCAGCAGTTGGGTGCTCGCGACCGCTTTGGCGGTCGCCTCCAATTCAACCGCGCTGTTTGAGCTCGAGCAATTCGGGATTGGGCTGCATCTCGTAGCGATCGAAAAATTAAACGGGCATTCCGCGGACTCTGATCATCATGATCATGATGGCGTGGTTCACCATGATCACGCTCCATCCAACCGAACCGAGCACGCGCATCGTCATCGGCATAGCCCTAACGAACCTGAGCATGAGCACCCTCATGCCGATGTTGCCGTAATGACTTCGGTGTCGCTGATGCCTGTACTTTTTGTGGAGTTTGGCGCGATCCACCTCAACGCTTCCGCCAAGGAGCGTCTTTTGCTTTCTAATGACCGCATGCCCAGCGCCGTCACGCTCTCGGACAGTTTCCGCCCGCCCATTTTTTCGGCCTAAGCCCGCTCGCTTTTTAACCGTACTATTTTAGTAAACCACTACTGCCCATTACCGGGAGATGAAATGCTTAACGCCCTGATCCGCTGGTCGCTCAAATACCGAGTGACGGTTTTGCTGTTATCGACTGCGTCTCTCCTTTACGGAGCCTGGATCACCGCGCATTTGCCGGTAGATGTATTTCCGGATCTCAACCGCCCCACGGTCGCGATCCTGACCGAGGCGCACGGCCTGGCTCCCGAGGAAGTGGAAACCCTCGTCACCCTTCCCGTCGAATCGGTCTTAAACGGAACGCCGGGCGTCATCCGCGTCCGTTCATCAAGTGGGATCGGGATTTCCATTGTGCACGTCGAATTTGACTGGGGCACTGACGTGTTTCGAAATCGCCAGTTTGTCTCCGAGCGCTTGCAGCTCGTGCGGCGTAGCGGCGTTCGCCATGTAGACTGCGAGCGTCGAGAGCTGCCGATCTTCGAAGAGGGTCACGACGTGTTCGCGATTCGCTGCGATCGCGGCGAGGGAGAGATACCCTCCGCCGAAGCCCATCGGGATTGCATCGAGACGTTGCAGTGTGGCGGTCGTCGCACCCGCATCGAAGCGTGCTGCGTACGGTTCACCGCCGACACTACTGTTGTTCGCGTCCCCGTCCGCGACGATTGCGATGATGGAGGATCCAGAGTGAGCAAGACCTGCAACCCCGCCCCCATTTCGCAGAGCGCCGCGCGGGGTCGTGAACAGAATCCGTTCGCTCGGCCGCGACGTGCGCTCAGGACAAGTACGGCGAATGCATGGAAGCGTGCCGATCTCGAACGAGGTGAGATCCGGGTGGTAGGCGCATGCGCCGTCCGTTGCGGAGCGAAAGCCCTGCGGCAGGTAGCGTTGCTCCGGACGAACTCCGGGCAGACCGAATCGCGTGGCGTCGATCTCGCCTAGAGATCGCGCTTCGTGTTCAAGCGCAGGTATGCGCCGGTCCTCCCATCCGTTCGGAGATGTGGTCCCGCTGCTCGCGCGGATTCCTGTGAACACGAGCTCGCCGTCGTCTAAGCGGCCGATGAACGCGCCGTCAATGTTGGCGAGTGACTGCATCGCGTGAGTACGACGGTGCACTCGAAACGCAGCGGGCTGCGTGCTGGATTCGTAGAAGGGGTAGGTCGTGTCGAGCAATGCGACGCATTCGGTCGCCGCGCAGGAGAGTTGCGCAGTGACGTTTGGATACGCTCGGTACGCGTACGAACCGAGCGTCTCTGGAGTCGAGCTCGTAAGGGAAACGCGTCGGATGACCCCGGACATCGAGCCTTCGAGCCAAGGTGTCAAGTACACCGTGTGCGATGCGAGAGGGATCATCCGCTCGAGGTTTTGCGGAAACGATCCACCACTCATGACCTCGTGCGTCCCGTCCGCCCGGCGTCGCATCACACGAGGATCATCGACTGAGCTCTTTGCCAGCAACTCACCTTCGTGTTCGAGGAACTGGCCGTGGACAAAGAACCCCGGCCCGCTGATCGGCGTTGCACCCTCTCGCGTATCGAGCATCTGAGCGATTCGATGCGAGCCGTCTCGGAGGTCGACCGTCCGCCACAGCGCGAAGCGCGCGGCCACACGCGAAGTGCCAACCGTGCCGCGCAGGACCTCCCCGGACAAGAGGTGCAACACATCGCCCTCGATTCGGTGATCCACCAAGGGTCCGTTCTCGACTCCACGCATGCCGGCCGGAACATGCGGATCGATCGAAACCTGCCGGACCTCGGCGTTGTCGTTGCGGGCCCACCATATCTTCGTCACACCCGTGAAGGGGTCGCTCGCTGTCGCCACGCGATAAGTGTCCGAGATCGAGATACGGGTCGGCGCACTGCTGATGTCGAACGTCGGCACCACGATCGCGGTTCGGACCGAGCCTTCTGGGCCGGGAATCGTCACGTTCGGGAGCGGGACTCCATGATCATCGGGTGTGATCCAGACGAACCCGTCGCGCGCGAACGTTGTCGGAGTCGTGATTGGCCATGCGGCTGTTGGTCGGCGGATTGCTGCGCGCCGAATCGCCCCCGACGGAGGTACCAGTCGCGCAAACCGATCGTTCCATACGAGGAAGCCATCGCCAGCCCGAATGACACCCTTCGCGCCGCCCGCGATCACGT
>CAZWQH010000622.1:0-2629 GCA_964635815.1 uncultured Sandaracinaceae bacterium | reverse complement strand
CCCGCGGCCGCGTGTACCTCGAGCTGGCCGACGCGACGCCGGCCGAGGCCGAGCGAGGGATGGCGCTGCTGAAGAAGTTGGTGGGCTGAGCCCGGCGCGCGGAAGCGCGAATGGCCGCTTCCGGGACGAAGCGGTCGTTGCCCGGGGGTACGAGCAAGCACGACACCGTTGACGGACGGTTCCGTGCTTGCTAGTTTTCGAACTCGTGGAAACGAAGTCCGCTGACCGCGCCCGTCTGTCGTCCGTCGCCTCGGACGACGCAGGCACGTGCGGCGTCCAGTTCGTGAACGAAGAGAACGTCGCCCACGTTCTGGCCGCGATGCCGGACGAAGACACTCTCGAGCGAACTGCGGCCGAGTTCAGCCTGCTCGCTGACCCCACGCGCTTGCGCATCCTCTACGCGCTCTCGTTCCACGAGCTCTGTGTTTGCGATCTCTCGCGTGTGCTCGGGCGGTCGATGCCCGCGACGTCGCAGCAACTCCAGCGGCTGCGACGGGAGGGCGTCGTGAAGTGTCGGATGCAAGGCAAGCTCGCGTACTACCGCCTTGAAAGCCCGACGCTCGAGCGCGCCGTCCGCGAGGCCTTCGCGCGGCACAAGGAGCGACCACGATGAGGAGGCGGGCACGACGGCGATCCGTCTCGCGATCGTGGTTCGCGATCATCGTCGCGGCCTTTGTCGCTCTCGTGGCGAGCGGGCTCCCCGAACTGGTCGTGGAACTCGTCACCGGCGAAGCCGTCGCGTGTGCGGTTGATTGCGACGGCTCGGATGGACAGAAGCACTGCCCGCCGAACTGCTGCCACGGTTCGTGCGCCAAGGTCGCTCCGTCTGTGCCGGCGCCCGTTGCAATGGTGCACGTGACGGTTCCTCCCGTGCTCGCGGGCGAGCTGTCCGCGCCCCCCGTCGCTGCGTGCCACTCCCGCGATACCAGCAACGAGGTCTTTCACCCTCCGCGAGCCTGAACCCGCCCGAAGAAACCGTGCGTGTTCCACAGGCTTGTTGGCGTCGTTGCATGCGACGCGGAGGAGTGATCTCTCGTGTCTACCGGTATTTTCTTTCGATGGTTCATAGGCGGGCTCGTCCTGTCGTTCACGCTCGTGTCGCTCCACGCTCATGCTCAGGATGCGCCCCTGCGACTCGGTCGCGCAGAGATCGCTGAGTTGGCTCGGAGTCGGAGTCCGGATGTGCTCGTCGCGACGCGACGGGTCGGCGAGAGCCGGGGTCAACTGCTGGGCGCCGAGGTGTTGCTTCGTCAGTCGCCCTGGTTGGACGTGACGGCGGGGCCGAGATTCCGACCCACCGACACCATCCCCGATGCGGAGGTGACGCTCGGGATGCCGCTCGAGATCTATGGGCGTCGCGGCGCCGAGATCGACGCCGCTCGCGGCGCGATCGCTCGCGACGAAGCGCTCGTCGGGACGTCGCGGCAGCAAGCTCTCGCTGAGGCGCTCGCCGCGTACTACCGAGCACTGCGCGCGACCGCCGAGGACCGCTGGGCGCGCCAGCAACTCGACCTCACGACCGCACTTCTGCGTACCGCCGAGCGTCGCCGCGACGCGGGCGAGATCGGCGATCCCGACGTCGCGCTGCTGCGGATCGCCACAGCACGTGCGCGGCGCGCTGTGACGACGACGGAGGCCAGCCGCGAGATGACGGTCATGGCGCTCAAAGGCCTCCTTGGGATCCCGGCGGCTCGTTCAGTCGAGGTCACGGGTGAGCTCGTGTCGGTCAGCTCCGAGTTCACGGACACTCTCGTTCGCGTGGCGCCGACGGACCGGCCCGAGATCGTCGCGGCAGACGCCGCGTTGAGGGCATCCCGCTTCGACGTCGATGCCGAGCAGCGTGCCGCGTGGCCGGTCCCGGTCCTGCGGACAACGTACCAGCGGGAGGAAGGAGCGAACGTCTTCCTCCTCGGACTTGGTCTGCCGCTGCCCATCTTCCAAAGGAACCAAGGACCAATCGCGATCGCGCAGGCGCGGACGCAGCGCCTCGAAGCAGAACGCGAAGCTCTCGCCATTCGCGTCGACGCCGAGGTGCGAGTGGCACGACGCCGCTATCAAGCGGCCCTGGACGGACTTCACATCCTCGAGACGGACGCCATCCCCGCGATCGAAGACGGGCTTCGCCTCACACAACGCGCCTTCGAGCTTGGTCAGAGCGACCTCACGCGGGTGCTCGTCGTGCAGCGTGAGCTCGCAGACACGCGTCGCGAGCAGTTCGATGCGCTCGTTGAACTCGCCGACGCCGGCATTTCTCTGCAACGCGCGCTGGGGGTGCTCCGATGACTCGCAGCAAGAAGATCATCGCCCTGACGCTCGCGGCGATCGCCGTCGCGGTCGCCGGGCTCGTGTTCGCCCGCATGCGCCATCCTTCGGGAGCCTCGACGGAAGGACACGCAGAGGCAGGCGCGCACAGCGAAGCCGAAGAGGGGGGCGCGAAGACTGTCCGACTGAGCCAGGAGGCATTGGAGGCGGCGCACCTCGAGGTCGTGCGGGTCGCTCGCGGACGTCTCTCCCGCGACATCGTGCTGGTCGGCGAGCTTGTCGTGCCGCCCGATCGCATGGCGATGGTCGGCCCCCGTACCGCCGCGCGCGTCTCGCGCGTGAACGTCAACGTGGGCGACCGCGTCGA
>CAZWQH010000621.1:0-2655 GCA_964635815.1 uncultured Sandaracinaceae bacterium | reverse complement strand
GACCCGGGGCACGCATTGGGATCGGCATCGCCAGTCGCTGCTACTCGCGCATCGGTGACGAGTCCGTCGACAGGAGCCACGTCGACCGCGGGCCTTACTGGGGTGTCTGTTGTCAATACGCTGCCGTCGAGGCCTGGAACCGCCGAGGCGTCGACGGCATTGGCGTCGCCCGAACGCGAGCACGAAGCGGTCGAAACAAGGATGGCGGAAGTAACAAAAACGACTAGCGGGCGGGACATAGGACGGTTCCGTTCTTGGGCAGCAGGTCTGAGGTGGTGGATGATGGGTTCCATGAAAACTCGTAGGTGTCTGGAGTGACACGTGCGCCGAACGTCGCGTTGCCCGACGCATCGCGCGCGAGCTGGGCCGTGACCGAGCCGACGCGAAGCCCGCCTAGCGATTCGCCCGCGGGGAACCGCGCGCCTTGAAACGTGAGCGTTCCTTGAACAGTGACCGCGCGAACGTCGAGATCGATGACGCTGTCGCTTGCGATGGCAACGTCGGGGCGCAGCATCGCGCCGTTCTGCGGCAGGACTGTCGAGGTAGTCGAGCTCGGACCCCACGCGATGTCGTAGGTGCCGGGCGTGATGCGCACGGCGAACGTGGCGCCGCCGGAGGCATCGCGAGTCAGCACAGCGGACGCGGCGCCGATTCGCAGCGAACCAAGTGACTCGCCCGCGGGGAACCCGGCGCCTTGAAATGTGAGCGTTCCCTGGACCGTCACCGCACGAACATCGAGATCGATGACGCTATCGCTCGCGATCACCACGTCTTCTCGCAGGGTGATGCCGTTGACGGGGAGAACTGTCGACGAGGTCGACGAAGGACCCCACGCGAAATCGTAGGTGCCTGGCGTGATGCGCACGGCGAACGTCGCGCCGCCTCCCGCGTTGCGAGAAAGCGAAGCGGTCACGCTTCCTACGCGGAGCGTGCCCAGCGATTCAGACGCGGGAAAGCGTGCGCCTTGAAACGTCAGCGTTCCTTGGACGGTGACTGCGCGAACGTCGAGATCGATGACGCTGTCGCTCGCGACGGCAACGTCTTCGCGCAGCATCGCTCCGTTGACAGGAAGGATCGTCGAGGTGGTTGAGGAAGGGCCCCACGCGAAATCGTACGTGCCCGGCACGACCCGCACAGCGAACGTCGCGCTGCCTCCCGCGTTGCGAGAGAGCGAAGCGGTCACGCTTCCGACTCGAAGCGAGCCCAGCGATTCAGAGGCGGGAAAGCGTGCGCCCTGAAACGTGAGCGTGCCTTGAACGGTGAATGCGCGAACGTCGAGGTCGATAACACTGTCGCTCGTCAGGGCTACGTCCTCTCGGAGCGTCGCGCCGTTGACTGGCAGGACGGTTGAGGTGGTCGAGCTCGGTCCCCACGCGAAATCGTAGGTTCCTGGAAAGACTCGCACTCCAAACGTAGCGTTCCCTGCGGCGTTGCGAGCAAGCATGGCGGAGACGCTGCCGACGCGCAGCGAGCCGAGCGACTCCCCCGCGGGAAACCGCGCGCCTTGGAATGTGAGCGTTCCCTGAACGGTGACTGCGCGAACGTCGAGGTCGATCGCGCTGTCGCTCGTGACGGCTACGTTCTCGCGCAGCGTCGCGCCGTTGGCAGGCAGCACTTCCGACGCCGACGAACCCGGGCCCCATACGAAGTCGTACGTTCCCGGAACCACTCGGACGGCAAACGTCGCGTTGCCCGCTGCATCGCGCACGAGGTTGGCGGTGGTCCCCCCGATGCGAAGTGAGCCCAGCGACTCACCGCTCGGGAACTTCATCCCCTGGAACGTGATCCGTCCCTGCACGACAACAGCGCGAACATCCAGGTCGATCACGCTGTCGCTCGTGATCGGAACGCCGCATGTGATCGCCCGTGCCGAATCGAGAGAGGCGTCCCTCGGTCGAACGGTCGCGCCGCCGTCCGTGCCATTCGGAATGCTTCCGTCGATCGGGACGACGCTCGTGTCCACAACCCACGGAGTCGCTCCGTCGAGATCCGCCGCGGTGCTCGCGCGCTGAGCGCACGCGGCCAGCGAAAGGATCGAGCCAAGTAGCAAGGACGGGAGAAAAGTAAGCGGGGTGCGCATCGACCCGTCTTACGAAGGTTGCTCGTTCACCTTCCTTTCCTGCTGTCCTTCTTCGTGTTCGCTCTCCGGCGACTTGTCGAAGCGATCAAAATGATTGACAGCGCCAAAGACGGGTCGTAGATCACGCGCCCTTGGGCTAAGGCCGTCGTGTGTCCGCGGGTCGGTTGCTTGACCGCGGTTGACTCACGGGGACCGGTGGTCGGAACCGGCCTGATCGCTTCCACCTGAGGTTTGTATTCCAAACCCATCAGCACTCGTTCTGCCGCCAGCGCCAATTCGCGCTCAAAAAAAGTGCTCAGGCAGTTGATGTCGAGCCGCAACGGACGGCCATCGTTCTCGTGATAGAAAGTGATCTCGCCCCAGCCAGCCCGTGTGGTTTGCAGTGGTAACCGTAACGACCAGAACCGGCTGGAGTCGGCCATCTCACCAGCCTTGCTGTTTTCACGTTCCCACGACCAGTGAATGCAGCCATCCCGCAGTTCGGGCCGGTGTAAGCCATGCGTTTCCGATTCACGTTCCAACACGCGCTGGTTGCGCTCTGCATCGCCGCAACCAAGGCAGAGGGCGACCCCGGC
>CAZWQH010000620.1:0-2661 GCA_964635815.1 uncultured Sandaracinaceae bacterium | reverse complement strand
CAGGTCACTCGGCCAAGCTCGGTTTTCTCTTCTCAAGAAACGACATCAGTCCTTCCCGAGCGTCGGGTGTTCCAAGAATGTCTCCGAGACGAGCGCGTAGGTCCACGAGCTCGCCCTCGATGCTCGCATCTGCAAAGTTGTGAAAGGCTCGGAGGCCCAAGCTCATCGCAGACCGTGAACGCGACGCGAGCGTTTGCGCGAGCTCCTCAACGCGTGCGTCCAAGCTCGCGTCAGGCACGACCTCCGACAAGAGGCCAACGGCCTGCGCTTGTTGAGCCGTTAGCTTGTCGCCAATAAGCATCATCTCCAGCAAGCGGCGACGAGGCACCACGCGAGCCAGCAGTGCGGTGATCATCATGGGAAACACGCCGCGTTGGATCTCCGGAGTACCGAGAATGGCGGACTCGCACCCTATCGCAAAGTGCGAAGCAGCAACGAGCCCAAGGCCTCCGCCCATCGCGATGCCCGGCACCCGCGCGATGATCGGTTTTTCGAGCCGAAGCATGCGAAGCACCAGGTCGACGTAGTCGCCGATCGGCGTAACCGTCGGACCCGACGCGCCCCCCGCCATTTGCCCCAAGTCTCCGCCCGCGCTGAACGCCGCTCCCGCGCCCGTCACTACGACAACTCGTGTCCCGCTGTCCGTCTTCGCAAGATCGAGCGCCGCACAGAGCTCGTTGATCATGTCAGGCCCGAGCGGGTTCTTTCGCTCGGGCTTGTTGAGCGTGATGGTCGTGACGAACCTATCGGTCGAGCAAAGGATGGTGTGGTAACTGGTCGACATTCATTCCGCCGCGGAAACCGCCGTGGGACGGGTGGAGGACGAAGCCGGATGCCGCTTCCTCGCCTCGTCAGCTCCAAGCACACCCGCAGGAAATTTCTCCAGGCCGAGAATCGCGCGCGCTTCTTCGACAGTCGCAGGCTCGCGTCCGACATCTCGCGTCATGCGCGCCGCAACCTCGACCATCTCGCCGTTGTTCCGCGCCATGTTGTTGTTCGGCAAGTAGAGATGATCCTCGAGACCCGTCCGGATATTCCCGCCGAGCACCAACGCTGTGCCGAGCATGCGCCAATGACCGTGTGAGATACCGATTACTTCCCACTGGGATCCGGCGGGCATGATCTTCGTTTGAAGCTGCAGCGATTCGATCATCGGAGGGATGCCGCCTAGAACATTCACGATGAACGAGAACTGAAACGGAGGCTTCAGCACACCCATCTCGATCAGAGGAGCGACACCCTGCGTGTGCCCGCTGTCGAAGCACTCAAGCTCCGGCTTCACCCCAGCTTCGTTCATGGCGTTGAGCAGCTTCACGATCTTCGAGTATGGGTTCGGGAACACCATGTCGAAAATGAACTCTTTGCGCTTCTTGGAGTACTTCGAATAGTTCATCGAGCCCATGTTGAGGGCACCGATTTCGGGGCGAGACTCCTTGATGTACGCAATCTGCTGCGTGACATCTTCCGTGAGCGACCCCGTCGAGAAGTTCAAGATGATCGGGCACCGCGAACGAATCTCATCGCGAATCGCGCGCAGGACTTCAGGAGCGAACGTCGGCGAACCGTCGTCGTTCCGTGCGTGGATGTGAACAACAGAAGCGCCCGCGTCGTACGCGCTCTTCGCTTCGTTGGCGATCTCGACCGGTGTGTACGGGATGCCCGCGTTCTGTTTTCGATTGGCGAGAACACCCGTAAGTGCGCACGTGAGCACCGCTTTGTCTTCGTAGGCCATGGAGTTCTTGTAGGCTTGGCACGGTAACGTGTCCATGCAACTGTCTCGGAAGCAGGGGTGGATAACGTGCCGAACAGCAAGAAACCCGGAGCACGCGAGTCCTCAATCCCCCCTCCCCCGGACGCGTCGGACGAGCGGGCCCTCTCGCGCCTCGAGCGTTTGTGCGCTGAGCGCGGGCTCAGGATGACCGGGCAGCGACGCACCATCGTCCGCGCCATCGCACATTCGACCGACCACCCCGACGTGGAGACGCTCTACGGACGCGTGTCTGCCGAAGACACACGCATTGGCCTCGCCACCGTCTACCGCACGGTTCGGTTACTGGAAGATGCCGGCATTATCGAGAAGCACGACTTCCGAGACGGGCGCGCTCGCTACGAAGAGAACCTCGATGAGCACCACGATCACTTGATCGACGTGCAATCCGGCCGAGTGATCGAATTCCGAAACGAGGATATCGAGAAGCTGCAGCAGCGAGTGGCCGCCGAGCTTGGCTTCAAGCTCGTCGATCACCGGCTGGAGCTGTACGGCATCCCGCTAGACGCTCCTGCAAAGAAGCCGCGCTAGCGGACGCAGCAACGTATCGATCAGGCCGTGACGGGCTGACGTGCGTCCGACCTGGTGCCCATCGACTTCTTGAAAAAGGTGCGATCGATCCATTCGGTGAACGGAGCAGCGACGTAGATCGACGAGTAGGTTCCGATCGCGATTCCGATCACAAGCGCGAGGGCGAAATCCTTGATCAGGGGAGTTCCCCAGATGAAGAACGCGGAGATTGAGAGGACCGTAGTTCCGGACGTGAGAATCGTCCGCGACAGCATCTGAGAGGTGCTGATGTTGATGACTTCGATCCGGCTCTTGCCACGATACTTTTGGATGTTCTCACGGATACGGTCGTAGACGACGACGGTGTCGGTGATCGAGTAGCC
>CAZWQH010000619.1:0-2667 GCA_964635815.1 uncultured Sandaracinaceae bacterium | reverse complement strand
GGGCCTGATCGGGCCCAAAGGCCTTCCTGATGCTTGACTGGGTGCTCGGGGCCTCTATATTCGCCCGCTCCGTTGGTCTCGACTACTCGCGACCGATCGAAACCGGTATGTCGCAGTTCAAGATTCATCTGCGCGACTTGGACCGCGGTCCAAAGCGCTACGTGTTCCCCATTCTTTCGGCGTGGGTCGAGAGTCAATTGCGCGACTGGCAAGTGGGGCCGCGTGACGCCGCGCCAGACGCGACCGTAGGCGAGCTCCAAGTCGAGGCCCAGCTGCAAGGTGACGACGTCGTCATCGTGCGCGGAAAGGTCCACGCGCTCCTCGTTGGGGAGTGCGCGCGCTGCGCCGAGCCCGCGATGCTGAGCGCCAAGGGTGATGTGGTGACCCTCTTTTCTCCGACCAAGGGGAAAGATGACGAAGACGACGACACCGATCGAATGACGTATTCGGGCGAAACGCTCTTGTTGGACGACATGGCGCGCGAGCATCTAGTGCTCGACATCCCAATGCAGCTTCTGTGTCGAGAGGATTGTCCTGGGGTAGAGATCCCCGGGCAGAAGGAAGCTCTTGCTGCGTTCGAAGCGGCGAAGGTCGCGGCGAGTCGCACGGGTCTTGGAGCTCTGAGCGCGCTTGCAAAGACCGCCCGCAAGGGAAACGCATAAGCAGAAGCGTCGACGAAGCAACGTCGACCGAAACGATTCACGAGCCGTAGAGAACTAAAGGAGAACGACAGTGGCGGTACCGAAGAGACGAACAACACGCTCGAAACGCAATATGCGTCGCGCGAACCACGACAAAATCACTGCGCCGAACCTCATCCCGTGCCCGAAGTGCGCGGACATGATGGTTTCGCATCGTGTGTGTCCGCACTGTGGTCACTACAAAGGTAAGAACGTAAAGGGCACCGAGGCCGAGAGCGGGACCTGAAGATGTTCCGACTCGATGGTCGCGTTGCGCTCGTAACGGGCGGTTCACGAGGTATTGGTCGCGCGATTTGCAAGGCCCTCGCGGGTGCTGGCGCGACCGTGCTCGTGAACTATCAGTCGAACGAGGGCGCTGCTCGCGAGGTCGTGACGGAGATCGAAGCAGCGGGCGGCAAGGCCGAAGCGCTGCGGTTCGACGTTGCGAACGCAGACGCGGTTGATAGTTCGATCACGGACGCTGCGAAGCGGCACGGGAAGCTAGATATTCTCGTGTGCAACGCTGGCATCGCACGCGATCAGCTGTTGCTCCGAGTGAAGCAGGACGAGATCGATCAGACCTTCGCCACGAACGTAAACGGGGCGCTGTTTTGCGCGCGCACCGCGGTGCGGCTCATGATGCGCGCTCGATACGGGCGGATCATCTTTCTTTCGAGCGTCGTTGGAGAGGCCGGAAACCCCGGACAAGCAGTCTATGCGGCCTCGAAAGCCGCGCTGTTCGGAATCACCAAGACGCTTGCGCGCGAATATGCGTCGCGCGGCGTAACCGTGAACGCGGTCTCACCGGGTTTCATCGAAACCGACATGACGGCGACGCTCAGTGACGAAGCCAAGAAGGGGATCACAGATTCCACTCCGCTTGGCCGCGTGGGCAAACCTGAAGAAGTGGCTGCCCCGGTCTTGTTCCTCGCCAGCGAGGAAGCTGGCTACGTTACCGGGCACAACCTCTCGGTTAACGGCGGCATGCACATGTAGTCGACAGTCTTTATGCGCTCGGGCCGAAACGCCCTCGCGGTTATGACTCCGGAGGTGCGAGCACTCCGGGCTTGCTTACTTGCTCGGGCCTGCGAACCCACGCGGATTCCGGAGCGTAAAAAGTTACGCACGGCGCGATGCGTCACTGTTCACAGACTTGGAATCAGAGGCGTATGGACTTCATGCCCCTCTCGCGCTATTTGGGGCGCGATAAGTTGTTGTCGCTCCTTGGCGCGCAAGCGTCTCGGGAACGGTCGAAGAAAGGTCCAACGGCGAATGAGCAAGGTAGCGGACAAAGTTAAAGAAATCGTGCGTCAGCAACTCGATGCAGAAGGCAAAGACGTAACCGATACGTCGCGTTTCATCGACGACCTGGGTGCCGACTCGCTCGCGATCGTAGACCTCGTTCTCGCATTCGAAGAAGCGTTCGAGATCGATATCCCGGACGAAGACACCGAGAAGATTCAGACCGTTGGCGACGCCGTTCGATACATCGAACAAAAGGCGCCGAAGGCAGGCTGACGTTGGTGGCCGGCTTGCGACGTGTCGTTGTCACGGGCGTTGGCGCGGTCAGCCCGTGCGGAATTGACACGTCGAGTACGTGGGATGCGGTCACGCGTGGTCAAAGCGGTATCGACCGCATCACGCTGTTCGATCCCACGGCGTTCGATTCTCAGATAGCGGGCGAGGTGAAGAACTTCGATCCCGAAAAGTACATCGAGAAGAAGAAAATCAAGGAGGGCGACCGGTTCATTCATTTCGCGATGACGGCGGCTCATCACGCGATAGAGCACTCCGGCTTCGACCCTCCTGAAGAAGTGAAGCTTCGCACCGGCACCATCGTGGGCGTCGGAATGTGCGGTCTCGGGTACATCGAGCGAATGGCCAAGGTGCTCTTCGAGCGCGGCCCGGGAAAGATTTCGCCGTACTTCATTCCTGCGACCATCGCGAACCTCGCGCCCGGACAAATCAGCATGCGGTACGGTTTCAA
>CAZWQH010000618.1:0-2670 GCA_964635815.1 uncultured Sandaracinaceae bacterium | reverse complement strand
CCGCGTCGCGAACCGAGAACGCGAGCACAAGTGGAGTGACAGTGCCGAGCGCGTTCCCGAGCGCGCCCATTGCGATCACCCAGCCGCCCGCACGTGCAACTCGACCCCCCGCGTGCTCGGCGAGCGACAACGCCCACACCGCCAGGCCCAAGAGCCCGACCGTGAACGCAAATGCGCTGGCGCTTGAAGCGATGGGATGCGCGACGACACCCGTCGCCCAGCGATCCAACTGCGCCAGGCGATATGCACCCGGTACGTCGTTCAGGAAGGCGACCGCGAGAACGTTGCCGACCACACCGACCAGACCCGAGACCAACATCACGCCATCACGCCCGCGCACCTCACTGTGGACGGCGGCCGCAGCTGCTCCCGAGCTGGGATCGCTCGGCGTTAGTTGAGGAACTCCAACGGGTACCAGTGTCATTTCGATCGCTCGAACAGGAGGTGGGCGCTCCCGATGTGGTTCTCCTCGAACCCTGCCTCGCAGTAGGCCAAGTAGAAGCTCCACATCCGCCAGAAGCGTTCGCCATATGTCGCGACGACGGACGCTTTGTGCGGTGCGAGTTGCTCCCGCCAAGCTCTCATGGTTCTCGCGTAGTGCGAGGTGTAGTCCTCAAACTCACGCAGAACGAAGTCGCTCGATGATGTCGCTGCCTCAAGGAGCGCTGTGACAGAAGGGATGCAGCTGCCCGGGAAGATGTACCGCTTGATGAAGTCCACTTCCTCTCTTGCCTGAGCGTAGATCTGGTCGCGAATGGTGATCGCCTGCAGCGCCAGTCGTCCCTCGGGCGCAAGCAACGACGAACACTTCGCAAAGAAGCCCGGGTACTGATCGGCGCCGATGGCTTCGATCATCTCGCACGAGACTATTCTGTCGTACTGGCCTGTGAGGTCGCGATAGTCCGACTCAAGCACGGTGATCTGTTGGTCAAGCCCGCGCTCCGAGATCACGCGGCGCGCCCAGTCGCGTTGGCTTTTCGAGATCGTGGTCGTGGTGACGCGGCAACCATAGTGGCTCGCGGCGTGGATCGCCATGGAGCCCCATCCTGTTCCTATCTCGAGCAGATGGTGATTGGGTCCAAGACCTAGTCTGCGGCAGAGAAGATCGAGTTTGTTCACGCTCGCGTCGGTCATGCTCGCGTGCTCGCTAGGAAACACTCCCGCGGAGTACGTCATCGTCGGGTCCAGCATCTTCGCGAAGAAGTCGTTGCCGAGGTCGTAGTGCTTGGCGATGTTCCGGCGACTGCCCTCGCGCGTGTTCGGCCGGTGTGCGTGATACCAGCGGGCAAGGGACTGTCCGATTCGAGATGCTCCCGATTCAAACCCGCTCATTAGAGCCGGGTCTCGAACAAAGAGACGCATGGTGCGCGTGAGGTCGTCTGTGACCCAGTCACCGTCCATATAGGACTCGGCGCACCCTAGCGTGCCGCCCAGGATTGCTTTGGTGAACAGCGCGCCGTTCAGAACGGTAACTCGTGCTCTCAAACCATCCGCGCTTGGACGACCGAGATTTCGCGTCTGCCCCCCGAAGCTGAGCTCCAGTTCACCACCATCCAGCTGCGCGAGCTGATTGAGCACCAACCGTTCGGCCCAGGAAGCGTGGCGCGCAGGATTCAGCACCTGTGCGAGAACTCCGATGTCGTTTTTCATATGGGGTCCTTTAGTGCCCTTTCTGCGCGTCGCGCCGGATGCTCGTAGACCGGTGTGCCCTTCAACCACAGCGCCAACGCATGGATGTAGATCGCTGCGAGCGTTTGCATGCTCATCAATGGCAGCACCAAGGCGACTCGGAGCAGGCCCTGCGAGGTGAGCGCGCGCCGCTTCAACGAGAGACTCGCGGTGAATACCTTGCGACCGATCTCGTGATTGCTCATCGCCACCGTCAGACTCTCTGCGGGTGCATTGAACTTCCACTCGTACTCTTGCTGCATCGGGAAGAAGGGCGAGACGTGGAACGCTTTTGCGAAACACGCGACTACGCCGTCAACGCTCGCTGGAAGAACGTACCGATGCCGCTCGCCCCATGGGGTGTTGGTGATCTCCGCTACAACGGCGGTGAGCGTTTCGCCGTCGGGTTCGTAGCAGTAGTAGAAACTTACCGGATTGAACACGAAGCCGAACGAACGCACCTGCGTTAGCAGGCGGATCGGACCCAACGGGCGCGTGCGCAGCGCCCGCTCGACCTCGTCGCGAACTTCATCCGTGAGCGGGCGCTCGGGCCGCCCCAAGTAGTCCTTTCGATGAAACGCGACCGGTCGAAAACACTCGTTGCCAAAGAGCCATGACGAGCGGCGCTGCTCTTGTTCTTCGAGATCCAAGAACAAGAAGTAGATGGGCAGCGAGAAGGCATGCCGTTTTGGCGCCGTACGCGCGTGTGCCAATCGCCCTACGTAGATGGCGCTCCGGCTGGTCACGCGGCAGCCTCCGGCGCTCGAGCAACGGCTTGGAGCGCGTTGACGACGCGAAGCGCGCTCTGCACCCCGTCCTCGTGAAAACCATTGCCCCAGTACGCGCCGCAGTAGGACGTGTGTCGCTGATCGATCAGGTCGGTGTGATGGGCTTGAGCTTCGACGCTCTTCACATCAAACGTCGGATGCGCAAAGCGGTCGACTCGGAGAATTCTGTCCGGGCGAATCCGCGCGGTCTGATTGAGCGTTACGAAGTAGTTGC
>CAZWQH010000617.1:0-2673 GCA_964635815.1 uncultured Sandaracinaceae bacterium | reverse complement strand
GCGAGGCGGACAAGGTCTTCGCCGAACTCCTCGACCCATCCGTACCTCGTGATTGCGGTTGCTGCGTTGTTGGCAGCAGTGCCGTCCTTGCTCCCAAGCAAGTCGCGCAACGCTGGACCGACCTGCTTGATGGAGGCACGCGGGAAGAGGTCGAGAAAGAGCGAAGGGAGCGCCCATTCGAAGGGAGCGCCATGGACAGAACGCGCGAGCGCATCGATGTCCACGGACTCCTCCGCGCGAAGGTTCTTGATTGCCTTCTTCTGCGCAGCGGTGGCGCGTGCAGCAGCATAGGAGCGGACTAACTTTCGCAGCCTCGCCTGGGGATCGACTTTGGTTTTCACAACGCGAGTCTACGCGCGAAGCGCGCACGCGACCTTAATCTGCGATCACCAACAGTCCTCGCCTCCACATCCGTGATAGTCACGACGGATGGCGCTCAAGACGCAGACCGTCGACTGGAAAGAGGAACCGACCGAGGTGATGGATCGCATCGATCGGCTCGCTGGTGCGAAGTGGAGGAGGAGCCCTTCGCGGTGGGATTTCACAGATGCACTCGACCTGGATCAGTACGGTGCAGCCACGTTTCTTCCCGTTGTTGCGGGCGCACTCGCGACGGCAGGACTAGCGCTTGTTCAGGTGCAGACGGACAGCGATCAGTACGAGTTCGGCGTAGTCGCACTCGAGAAGCTCGATGCGACGCTGAAGACGGATAAGAAGCTGAGCCGGTTCAAACCGGAGGCTCCGAAGGTATCTGCCAAGGCCAGAGCGAACCCTGCGAGAGCCGCGGTAGCCGAAATGCAGACGAACCTCGACGCGTATCGAGCAGACGGCCTACCGGGTCGCGCGGACATGGTCGAGCTCGCTGCCCGCGCCGTGCTCGCGGCCGGTGACATCAGCGAGACACAGCGTCTGCTCGCGCTTCAAGTAGACGTAGAGCTTGAGGGCCTCGACGCGGACGACTTCCGGACCCACGGGCCTCACATCCACGGCGAGACCCTCGGAGCCGCAATTCTCACCGGTCGTGGAGGCGAGCTCGTGCGCGCATGGGCGCACGTCTACTCGCTAGGTGAACGCCCCGCGACGCAGATCTGGAGAACGTTCATCGGTCGCGACGTACCTGCGAATGTGAAGCTTCCAAAGATCCGCCGCGACGTGATCGAGGCGTACGACAAGCTCTTCACTGCGCCAAAGACGAAGCTCGCAAGCGAAGTCGAAACGTTCATCACGAAGAAGTGGTCGACGTGGTCCCGCGGGCACAAAGGCTCGCGTGCATCGTTCTTAGCGACAGGGATGCTGGCGCGCGCAGGTGTGAAGCCGCCGGCAGCGGACGTATACAAACGCTACATCGCTCCGCTTCACGCGACCGCGGAAGTAGCCCCAAACGCGAAGGTCTCGATTCCACCTCCCCCGCCCCTCCCCAAACCCGGCACCCCGCGCGATCACACGGGTTCGCCTACCGAGCATCTCGCGCGCGCCAGTGCGCTCGATGCTTGGGTTCGCGAATCCCTGCAGCACGCCAAAAGCGAGAAGTCTGGAATGTACCTTCGCGCTATTCCGGAAGCTGCAGTCGACGTCGCCACACTGATGTACGCGATCGGTGCACCGCTCGATTCCGTTCGAAGTTGGCTGAAGTGGGCGGTCGATACGGACATCGCGCGTTGCGAAGGTAAGTTCGCGGAAGATTCGCTCGCGTTCGGTCCGCGAACGCAGATCGTCGCGGGAGCGGCCGTGATCGTCGGTCGCGAGCGCGAGCTGGCGAAGGCGTGGTCCGCGAGAACGGGCGACGCCGCGTTCCAAGCCGTACTCGGTTGGCTAACGGGCGCCACCAAGGTGATCGAACCCAAGGCGAGAACGCCGCGTGAAATCGTTCGCGCGGTGAACGGCGGCTCACTCGCCGATCTTGTGCGGGAAGGCACGCCCCATCGAGAACGGTCTCGACTCAGTCCGTTCGACGCATTCGTGACCGCAGTCGGAATGCGCACCAACACGACGGCTCCGCAAGTCATGCACGAGCTGACGAATCTGCCCGCGCCGGAACGCGAAACGTTCTCTTGGTCGAAGCCTCGCTTGAAGATCGCGGGCTTGAGCGCGACCACCGAAACCTTATGGCAGAAGGTTCAGACCGGCGGCACGGGGGTTAAGTTGGTCCACAACGCAGAGGACCTGCTCAAGATCGCGAGATACGTGCACGCGCTCGGGGCGCCGTTGCCTGAGGTCGCGAAATGGATTCGGCGCTCGGTCGATCTTGCTGCGAGCCATCCGAACTCCGAGATGGAGCTCCTAGGCGCGGCGCTCCTCTTAGGTCGCGGAAAGGAGCTCGCGCAGAGAATGGAATCCATGAGCGGCGTGAAGCTTACCGAGAAGGAGCAGAAGTTCTATGCGCCAGAAGCAGAGCTCACGGAGATCATGCGTGCGTATGCGACGCGAAAGCCAATCCCAGCGCCTACGGATCTATTGAGGCAGCGCACCGGCTTTCCAGCATCGGCAAAAGCGATGATCGCGGTGCGCGATGGAGACAGCGATGCGTTCCGCAAAACCGTGGCTTCGATGAATCTCGGGAGCTCGAATCGCATCTTATTCGAACCGAACAAGGTCCCGCCGCGGTGGTCGTTCTTCGTGATGGGACTGACCGCGGACTTGGGCGATGCGGAAGTCTTGCCCCCGAGCGCGCTT
>CAZWQH010000616.1:0-2677 GCA_964635815.1 uncultured Sandaracinaceae bacterium | reverse complement strand
CCCGGAACCGCTCGCAACGACGGAAGGCAACGAACGTCCGCTCACCACAACGGTAACCGTGGCGGCGGGTTCCGCAGTACCGGTGACTGTGGGCCGGCGGTCACGTGTCGTTCCCGTCGGCGCGGTAATCGAGATCCGCGTGGACACGTCGACAGTAAACGTCGACGACGCTCGCGCGACGTTGCCATACGGATCAACCGAGGTGGCCTCGAGAGTATGCGCGCCAGCTGAAAGCGTAAGACTCAGCGGAATCGAGAAGCTTCCCGCAGCGTCCGCAAGGACCGCAAACATCATTCGGCCGTCGAGCAGCAAAGTCACCTGAGACCGCGGATCCGTGGTGCCGGACAAGGCAGGCTGCGCACTGGTGCTCGAACCATTCGCGGGCGCAGTGATCGTAATCTGATTCGATGCGTCGACGGAGAAATCCACCGTGGCAGATCCGGTCGCACCGATGGAGGTCGTTGCGAACACCCGCATGCGGTGGGCGCCCGCGGGCAGGAGGGCCAGCGGCACGGACCACTCACCGAGCGCAGCGCTCACGGTGCCGTGATTGATTGCGTCCACTTCCACACGAACGAGAGAGCCGGTTTCGGCGGTGCCGCGTGCCGTGAGCATCGGACGATTCGTGGACCCATTCACGGGATCGGTGATCGTCACTGTCGTATTCGAGGCGACGCGGAACGACACGCGAGTGGTCGCCGTTCGAAATCCGAGCGTAGCCGTCGCGTCGAGCGAGTAGTCCCCGTCGGGCAGATCCAAGATCGTGCTGAATCGACCCGAAAAATCGACCGTGATTCGTGTGGCGGTGATACCGCCGCTGGGCTGGATCACGACCTGCGCGCCGGCGTTGGCGGTGCCCTCCACGGAAACCATTCGACTGCCGAACACAGCGCCGTCGAGCGGGGCCGAAAGCGTCAGTGAGACGTTGGTGCAAACGGATGGTTCGCCTACGCATGTGTAGCCCGGATCGATCGTGCAGGTGCCACTGCACCCGTCGAAGAAGATCATGTTTCCGTCATCGCAGGACTCTGTACCGCTGACGATCCCGTTCCCGCAGACTACGGTGCACATCGATGGGATGCCCATGCAGGAGTAGCCGCGATCGATCGTGCAAGCGGCACTACATCCGTCGTTGTTGTTCCCGTTCCCGTCGTCGCACTGCTCGCCCGTGTTGAGCACGCCGTTAGGGCACTGCACGCAGGTTGCGGCGCCAACGCTCGTGTAACCCGCGAGGTCGCCTTGCGTGAAATGCGACCGTCCGGATGTACTCAGAGTCGCGAGCCGGGAGATGCTTGGAACCCGATCCATGAGCGAGGCGCTGCCGAGTTCATCGTTCGAGTTCGTCTCCGCGAGATACAGCTTCTCGACACACGCGAGGGTCTCCGTCGAGACCGCGAGTCCCGCAAAGAGAGGGGTCAGGTTGTCGAAGCCCGTAGTGAGCGTGAGCACTTGTGTGAAGGTTTGAGCGACGACGTCACACCGGTACAGCGAGCTTTGGTTCGGGCGCCCAGAGCTCCCATCGAGAATCTGTGTGAAGAAGCAATTGCCCGCGAGATCGAAAGCGACGTCGCCGCCGTAGCTTTCCGCGGCGGGATACGCTTCGAGGGGCAATGCAAAGCTCGACCCCATGACAAACGAAAGCGCGGCCATGTCGAAGCGCCGAAGTCTGTCCGCTGTCGCGTCGACGACCCACAAGCGGTCTTGATGATCGAACCCCGCACCTGTGATGCGAGCGTTGACGAACGTGCCCGCTGCAACGTCGGTTGCGGTCACACTCGACCCCGCGATCGTGATTCGCAATAGCCGCGCGCGGTCCATGCCCCCGGACCGATTGTGCTCGAAGCCGTAGAGCTCGCCTGCCTGGTTCATGGCAAGCGCGACGACAGCGATGTCGTTTCCGCCGCGCAAGATCCGCGCAATCTCGGTGTACCCGGAACCGTCCTCGTTGATCGAATAGAGGTACGAGCGGTTTGGGGAATCTCGACTCGCGGACTCGTTACCCGAGGCGACGCGAGTAGGTTGCACCCCGTACAGCAATGCTCGGGCGGGTGCTGCACGCAGGAGCAGGCTGCCAACCAAACACGCAAGCACGCACACGACCGCACCGCGGAGACGAACAGAACACATCAAGGGTTTCGGCAGTATCGCCCGAGCAGGCCGCCGAGTTCAACGCTCGGATTCGTTCCGGTCCGTCGGTGGGCGTCGCGCGATGGCGTCCGCCAGCAGCTTCAGCGGGTTAAACCCAAGGGTATCGGTGACGCTCGCGACTTCACGTACCCGGGAGCGCACGTAGCGGACGACCGGTGTCAGCCAGGAAGTAGCCTCAGATGCGCGGGCCCACGCACCTAACCGGTCGGCGCCAAGGGCGGCAGCATCGAGCCCGAGAGCGACACCCACGTATGCGGTCATCGGTGAAATGATGATGTCCTGCGTCAGGACTGCCCGTGCCCAAGCGCCACGATCCCCAGATTCAAGAAGCCCACGCAGCGATCGGATCTCGGCAAACAGACCGGTGTGCACCGGAGCAAGACGACGTGCGACTTCGTCGGTGATGAACCGTTGGTCACGCCGAAAGTCTCCGGAGAGATATCCAGTCCACTTCTGCAGGCGCTCTGGACCGACGATCCTGTCGATACCAGTCGGCCCTCGACGCAATGCGAAACCAGTTGCCAGGCGT
>CAZWQH010000615.1:0-2682 GCA_964635815.1 uncultured Sandaracinaceae bacterium | reverse complement strand
CGCGCCTTGCTGGTGCGTGGGGCATGTCATTCCACGGTGCTCGTCAGTTCCTCGTCGCTCGGCAGAGCTGGCCGCGATACGCCTGGATTCTCGCCGTCGTCGTAGCTGCGTGCGCCGTCGCTCCGGAGGGCCACTCTCCCGCCACGGACCACTCAATGGTCGGCGGGGAGGCTCTCGGACGAGCCGATTGTCAGCACGCAGGGTGCGGCGACACTACGGTCGCTCCCGGTGAAGTTGAGAGCTGGATGCAGGTCGCGAATGACGGCGCCATTCGGTGTGGTTCGCGAATTCGCTACTCGGGCCGCGTGCGTGTCGACGATGTGCGCGCCCTCCTCGAGGCGGACTGGTCGACGTGGTGGCCAGAGAGCCGCGTGCGAGGACGAACACAAGCGCTCAGTGCGACGCGCTTCGCGTTCAACCCGTACTACTTCGGCGGCATCGCTCCGGTCCGCGTGATAGTCGAGTCGCGTCGGCAGCCCGTCTCCCCGGGGACGCGGCACATCACGACGTACGCGCTCCGGTTAGGGGGCGATTTCGAAGGTGATGCTCGCCTGGTCGTCGAGGAGGTCCCGGGTGGCGTCACGGTCTGGTCGATCTGGGACCAAGTATTCGCGAGAGGCATTTACGCGCTCTCACCAAGAACATCCGCGTCGCTGCACCTGCTTCGAGAAGCGATTGGTCTTCGCGCGCTGATCGCCAGTCTGCCCCCTCCCTGACGGCTTTGTACAAAGGCAAAGGCTGCTGGCGACGATCGGTTCGAAGCCGTCGTCCGACTTCTAGTCCCTGGCATTCATCGGGACACCGAGCTGCTGGGCGGCGTTGTCCGCCGCCCGTCGGGCTCTCCTTAGACGCGTTCAGTGGAAGCTGCGCCCGATCAGCGAAGCGGGTCGGTGCGACGGAAGTACGTTCTGGCGTACGCAACGATCTGCGGATCAGTCGGGTGGTCCACCGTCTCGACGCCGACAACTTTTGCTTCGACGGCTGGGTCGTGCCGATGGAGATGTCGCATGAGATCCAGCTTTGCGGACGACGGACCAAGGATAAGGATCGCGCCGCTGTCCTTTACCGCGCGCGCGACTTCGTGGAAGTAGTGCTGCGCGTCCGAGGGGTGCTGGTGTCCCTCGCCTGCGCCCTTTGAATGGCGGTGAAAGTGTGCGTGGGACGGAAGATTGATCACCGTTTCGGCGACCTGCTCCGGGAGGAAATTGAAGACACGTGCTTGCTCGTGATCGATCCAGATAGCCGAGTGAATAGACATGCGACGCAGCGTTGCATGTTCAGGGGAATTTTCACGTGGCTCGGTGCGAGGCCTCCTAGCGCCCATGGCTCCCGGCCACCCACGAGCGGCTGCTTCGCATCACTGGCCCCTGGAGACGGAAGGTGGTCGCAAGTTCGTCACGAGCGCGAGGCTGACACCAGTCGTTGCGCGGATGTCATCGTCTCAACCTGGTAGTATCGCGGGCGTGCGGATGAGCGCTCTGCTTTTGTCGTTCTTGACGATCGGCTGCGGTCGTATTGGATTCGCCACGCGGCAGGTGCTCGACGCAGGGGCCGGAAACGATTCGGGTTCGCTCGACGTCGCGGAAGAAGAAGCAGGTGCTGGTTCGGACGCGTCGGCTCAGCTCGACGCATCGTCGGATGGCGCTCCGCCGTTCGACGCGCCTTCGGCGGAGACCCCCGATTCCATGCGCCTCGACGCAACGCTGGACACGTCGTCGCCGCGCGACGGGATGCCGGACGCAGTCCCCAACGACACACTGGGGACCGAATCAAGTCGTTCGGACGGGGGTCGCTACGTGCGAATTACCTCGCCTGTCGATCGAACCACGATCCGAGGGTCGTTCGTGACGGTGGAAGGTACCTGCTCTCCGGACGTCAGTTCGGTGTCCGTGGCTATCGGAGAGGCCGACCCCGCTCCCCCGGACGAGCACCGTGACCTGATCGATCGCCCGCAAGTGGTGGTCCCGTGCATCGCAGGACGTTTCGCAACGCAGGCACTCTTTCTCAGAGCCTACGCCCCTCGTGCCCTGCTCCCGATCACCGCCGACTCGAATGATGGCTCGCTTCGCGACGTGATCAGCGTGGCCTGGGAACGACAGGTTGGCCCGCACCTTTACCTGACCCGTATCGGATACGTGACGCGCGCCGCGACGATGGACGCGGATGGGTACTGTCCAACTGACGCTCTGGTGGTGCGCAGCTCGGCGCCCTCGTTCGATCCAAACGACTGCCTTGACGGTGGGTGGAAACTCTCCGCGGTCCCCCTCGCAGTGGGGGAGAACCTTGTCGAGATCGAACTTCGCCTGGTCACGGGAGAGCGGTTCGTGGTTGCGATCAACGTTTTTCGAGACGTGAACTCGCCGCCAGCGCCTGTAGCGACACTCCTACCCGGCGCGGTTGATGCGTTCCCGTTGGTCCAGTTCACTGCTTCGGGATTCGGCTATCCGCCGCGTTACATGTCGGAGAACCGCGATGAGGCGATCGGCCATTGCATTGTTGCTGCCGACAGCGCTTGCACCGATATCCGCAGCGTGCGGCTCTGCCAGGACGGCATAGACCATACAAGCACCGCATGGGTCACTCCGGGAGTCACGACCACTTTGTACGCCCAAACTATGGACCGCTCGGGTCGCGTCTCCCCCTGTGTCTCCATCGGGACCGTGACGCCGGCGCCGGACGTGG
>CAZWQH010000614.1:0-2683 GCA_964635815.1 uncultured Sandaracinaceae bacterium | reverse complement strand
CGGTCCGCAGGTCGGACACGTCGTAAAGGGGCATGCGGCGGAAGGGATTATATTACCCGGCGACCGAGTAGTGAGCGTCGATGGGCATACAGTGCGCACGTGGTACGAGCTCGCCGATCGAATCTCCGATGCCGACACGCAGTCACTCTCGCTGGACATCATCCAAAACGGTGAGCCCAAGACTGTGAAGATCGAACCACGGGTCACGCGCCGCGAGCTTGAGCTCAACATCGCGCGCGATGTGACTCAGATCGGAATCTCACCCGTGCTGCCACGAGCGGTGATCGGAATCACGGATCCGAACGGTCCCGCTGGAGTCGCAGGTCTGCGAACGTTCGATATGGTCCTGAGCGTCGCAGGCAAGCCTACGCAGACGTTCGCGCATGTTGAACGCGCGCTGATGCGAAATCGCGGCGCGCTCGTGCCGATTTCGTACATGCGACCCATCCGCGTCGACGACGCAGGTGGCGGTCTCTTCGATGTCGAAGTGTTCGACCCTCGGGTAGCGACCATCACCCCGCGCGCGGGCGTGGACCCAACACCGGAGCGAATCGGCGCAACCTCCGCGGACCTCGCGGTTCGCGAAGTGTTCGAGCACACGTGGGAGCAAAACGCCGGTCTGCGAGAAGGTGACATCATCGTTAGCGTCAACGGCAAGCGCGTTGCGAGGTGGTCAGAGTTCGTCGCGATGGCGTTGCAGCGTGTGGACGCCTCTTCTCAAGCGGATCTGCGCATCGATGTGCTCAGGAACGGCGTCAAACAAGCCCTCGTGGTAACCGGACCATCGTCCGAACCAACCGCCCGGAACTGGCTTCCCGCAATCGTCGCCGCACGGGTCGCGAATCCGAAGCTTATCCGCTACGCCCTCGCGCGCGCTCTGGAACGCACGGCGTACGTCATCGAGCTGACGGCAATCTCCGTCGTTCATCTCGTCCAAGGCCGACTCGCATGGCGCAGCATTGGCGGGCCGATCACCCTGTACGAAGCACTCGGGAACGCTTCCCGCGGAGGATTCGCACAGTATCTGCTCTTGATGGCGTTCCTCAGCGTGAATCTCGGCGTCGTGAATCTGCTCCCCATTCCACAGCTCGACGGCGGCCAATTAGTGCAAGCGGCAGTAGAGACCGCGATTCAACGCCCGCTGCCACGTAGGGTTCGTAGTACGTTGGCTGCGATTGGTTTGCTCTTGCTCGCAACGTTGACCATTGTCGCGTTCTTGAACGACCTTCCGCGAATCCTGACCGGCTCATGAACGCACCGTTCAAACCACAGGGTCAGAAGCGCAAGCCTCGAACCCCCTCCTCGATGACGATGGTTTCGGCGCGCGCCATCGCCGCGCGAGTGACGGAACGCGTCATGGAAGACGAGGCTTGGATCTCACGAGTCCTAGACTACGAGCTTGGGCTCGCCGCAAAGCAAGACAAGACTCTCAACGACGCAGACGTCCGGCTCTGTACCGAGATAGCGTATGGAACGTTGCGCAAGCACGCGAGCATCGACGCGCTCCTGAACGCACAGTTGAAACGAGGGACTCGCTCGCTCGATTCGTTCACGCTCGCTGTTCTGCGGACCGCCACCTACCAGCTCGCAGCTCTCGATCGCGTACCCGTGCACGCCGTCATCAACGAGAGCGTCGAAGTCGTCCGCGGAGCACGCACTCCGGTGCTCGCGGGAGTCGTGAACGCTGTCCTACGACGAATCAGCGAGAAGAACCCTCGACTCGATCGAGGCACGACCGACGTCCCAACTCACCTTCGAGAGCAGTTGAACGCAAGCCTGGGCGCTGCACGCGCGACCCAGTTTCTCGACAGCCGCGTCGGTCAACCGCTGCAAAACATACGCGCTCGTACGGAACGAAATGCACTGCTCGAGACGCTTCGCTCCGAGGTGCCTGCGGGTCGATTCGAGCTCAGTTCAATCGCGCCCAACGCGATCCTCGCGGATCGTTCGGGTGACCTTCGCAAGACGCCAAGCTACTCGCGCGGGGATTTCTGGACGCAAGAAGAAGGCGCGCAGCTCGTCGCCGAGCTCGCGGGCGTGAAATTGGGGCAGCGCGTTGCCGACGCCTGTGCCGGCCACGGCGGCAAGTCGATGTACTTCGCACAGCAGACGGGAAGCACCGGCCACGTCGTCGCGCTCGATTTGTATGAAGAGAAGCTCGATGCGCTTTTGGTAGAGGCCAACCGCCTCGGGTTCACGAACATCGAAACCCGCACGACAGACCTTACGATTGGCTCCGGCGGGCTTGGCCAGACGTTTGACGTGGTTGTCGTCGACGCTCCGTGCTCTGGGTTTGGAACGATTCATCGCAGACCCGAGCTCGTTGCCCGCAGTACGAACGCCAGAAAGCTTGGCAGTCGCATCACGGAGCTTAAGCGCATGCAAATTGCGATTCTCGATCGCGCGCGAGAGCTCGTGCGGCCAGGCGGCACGCTCGTCTACGCTGTTTGCTCGCCGCTTCACGCGGAAGGGCGCGACGTGGTCGCGCAAGTTCTCTCGAACGCTCCTGGTTGGACACTCGAAACCGAGCCCGGCGGAGCACCGCGCATTCTTTCCGCCGATCCAGACGGATTCATTCGCATTGGTCCGTGGAGCTCGGAATCACATGCGGCCGAGTCGGACACGCTGAGGCATGCTCGATCCGGACGTACTGGAGCACCCCGGTCGTGTCTTCCACCAGGCA
>CAZWQH010000613.1:0-2687 GCA_964635815.1 uncultured Sandaracinaceae bacterium | reverse complement strand
ATGGGGATGACCGCTTCGACATCCGACGGGCGCGTTCGCATCAGGCGAGTGCGAGCAACACTCGGGACGAAGCCCGCGACGATCCGTCGCCCCGCAACATCGGACGCGTTCCATGTCTTTTCAACAACGGTGATCCGCTCGAAGGGCGCGTCATTCTTCGCGATCTCGATCTTTGCGGTGACTTCGTGCTCACCGAATGCATCCGCCGCAACGTCCGGCAGCGCCCGCGTGCGCGTCATTCCAAGCGCCGAGCCCGGCACGTTTGGATTCGCGTGGTGCTGCCACGCAGCCGCACCGCGCGGTCGCACACGCACAAGCGGAATGCGCACCACATCGCTGGCCCCGGGCCACGTGAACGCGCTCGATCCTTGCCCGGCCGCTGCTTCCACGCGGTCCGCGAGAGCGGTAACCGAAGCTGGCTCGACCAAACGTGCGTATGTCGTGGGACGCGGACGACCGAGCTGAACAAACCAACGATCGATGGTCGCCGAGGAAATGCCCGAAAGGCTCGGCGTGACCGATCGAAGAAAGAGCGACTTCACATCGATGCCTGCTTCGAGATCACCCGCGACGACTTCGGCTTCGAACTCCGCGCGACGGTACAGCTCTGCGAGCAGCTCGGCTTTCTCTCGCGGCGTTCCGCCGGCGCCTCGCAACGTCGCGCGTGTGCCCCAACGAACCCGTGTGTCCATCCCCACGAGCGAATCATCGCTGGGCGGATAGGTGCTGATCTCGTTCTGAACAAGCGTTAGGAGTCCTGCGAGATCGCGCGCGCCCACAAGGAGGTCGACGCGAGCGGGTAGATGATCTTGATTCGTTCTCGTAGCGGTTCGGATCTCCCGCCAGATGGGGAATGGATCGAAGCTCGCTTCGGTCGCATCGCGAGCAGCGTCGCGTACGGCGTCACCGCGCCCCGAATCGGACGCGTCTAGGACGCCACCGTCGACCACGGGGGCGGCATCGCCGCCGCACGCAGTCAACGACAGACCGCTGACGATCAGAACCGACAGTGAGGGCGAGAGGCGAGTGGCGGCGCAAGTCATGCGCCGGATGGTACCGCCTACTGGGTGAGACGCGAGCCGTTGCTTGCCAGACCCTGGCGTCGACGCTGGCGCTCTTCGGGCGTGCCACTCTCGTCGGACGAACCACGGACGGATTCGTAGAGACCATCGAGCATGACCGTCGCCGACATGAACACTTCGCTGTCGGGATTCGCAAACGGGTTACGGACGCTCCCGTTGTCGTTCAGCCACGGAGTAAACACGCCGGACGACTGATACCCGATGGAGACGTTGAGCCACGGGTTGAAGTCGTAGCCCGCCTGAAGCGACCAGTACGTGAAGTTACGCCAATGCGACGGGCTGCTGTCGTGAAGCACCTCGCCGGTGGTCTTGATCACGTGCGGAGCCAGGTCGTGGCCATTGATGGCAGCAACGAAAAACGATGTGGAAAGAGTGAAGTTCTCGAACGGCGTGACGTTCACCGTGACGCCGCCCGTAAGGCGATCTCGTTCCGTCGATCCGCCCGCGGCCTGATTGGTCGGCTCGCTGCCGAAGAGTCCGTTGCCGCCGTAGTACTTCGTCTGGGTGAGTGAGACATTGCTACCCGCCCACCACCTGCGATACCCGAGCGAGAGTGCGAACGTGAGACCGGCAGCCTCCGGAATGGCGCGCGAGATGTTCACGGACAGACCCGTGTTCAAATATCGCTGCGCTGCCTGACTTGCCTTCGAGAGTGGAAGTCCAAGACGCCCCGAAAGTACGACTCCGAAGCCCGCGATGTTTTCCGCGTGCCGAAACTCGAGAGTCGTGTCGCCGAGCTCGGGCTCGCGTCGCGACGTCGTGAAGTCCGAGTCCGTCCATTCGATCGAGAGACCCTGGCTCAGCACGAGGAAGTTCTTCGAGTCCAAGTACCAGCGACCCTGCAGAAAGAACGACCAGTAGTAGACGGGGTTGTACGAAAGCTGACCATCTTTCACGAACGTATTGACGGTGGAAGCGTGCTGAAACGAGAACAACGAGCTGCGCCAAGGAAGCGGCGCAGAGGGAGTTGGCGCGGGTGGAGTGGGCGCAGCGGGCGAGGTAAGCGCGATCGGACCTGGCGCGGTGTCGTTGAGCGTCGTGTTGCCCGTGTCCTGAGGCGACGTTGTCGTTTGCGCAGGATCGCTCGGCGGAGCTGCGGTCGTTCCATCGCCCTGCTGCGCAACTTCGCTCGGCGCTTGCGTGACCTCGTCCGAAGGAGCAACTGCGATCGGCGCAGACGGTTGCGAGCTCTCCTGCGCATTTGCAGTGGGCCCGAAGAACAGCGCACTTATGAGGAGCGCGAGGACGGAAGCAAAACGAAACGTCATCACTCAAGCGAGTCGTAGTCTTGATCAATAGTGCGCGCACGCGACTTTCGCGCTTGGCAGGCACTAATTCGTCTCTGAAGAATCGTTAGATTCTGAACGCCGACCGAGCCGTCATTTCGCTGACGGTTCCGTGCGGTTCTTTTGGTTTTCTGCTGATTTTGTATGGCGTTGGACGTGGTCGGAGCTACGACTTGCACGCGCGCCGTATTACGCACGCGCAACAAGATGGAGATCACCAACATGAACTCGCGAGTTCGAACCGCGCTTCAATTCTTTTCGATGTTTGCAATCAGCGCCTCGCTGTCATGCGCGGAAGCGCGCCCCGCAGTGGACCGCA
>CAZWQH010000612.1:0-2719 GCA_964635815.1 uncultured Sandaracinaceae bacterium | reverse complement strand
ATCGCAACCACCATCGCCGCATAGCCGGCGACCAACGCCGCCGCCCGCTCGAGCCGAAGCTCTTCCCCGAGGTCGAGCGCGTCGTTGCAGGGAGCGATTTCGGTCGCGACGCGATCGACAAGGCGCGCTCGGTCGTGGACCGCGCGAAGGGCTTGATGGGTAAGAATGATCCGGCCGCGCTCAAAGAGCAGATCGATCAACTCGGCCGTACACTTCGAATGTTCAAGGGGGTCGTCGGCAAGACATGAGTAGGCAGACCCGCAACGACTCCGCGGGGGGAGGAAAAACGGAAGGGCGTTCACCTGTTCCGTCTCGGGACGATCGTCGCGAACGCGACTCCGCCCCGACGAATCCTTTTGCGGAGCGCGAAGCGGATGCCGATGCACTACTCGAGCTGGCGACTGGCGAATTTCAACGAGAGACCCTTGAGGGGATCTCGAAGCCCACGCGAGCCGCTGAGCGCGACGCGCTCAGGCAGGTTCACCGCATCGACGATGAAGGGCGCACGACTTCAAGATTTACCGCTCTCGCTCTGCCTGAAGACATCGAGGAAGAACGAACGAGCGCAACGCCTCCACTAGGTTTGCCCTCGGTCACGTTTCCTCGCATGAGCGTCATGCCTCGCTCGGGGCCGAGCAGTCATCCCGCGCCGTCGGCAATGCCTCGCAACACTCTTATTCCTGCAGATCAGAACGCGCACGATGCTTGGAGCTCGGAGCGGTCCAAGCGTGACACTCGCGAGCACACGCTTCTTGAAATGGACTCGGCTCCCGAACCGGTGAAGACGGTGGACCCGGTCGAGGAGATCGAAGTTCTCTTCCGCCTCCACGACTTCTCGGGAGTGCTGCACATGGCGCAGAATTTGGTTCCTCCGATTCCCGAGCGTCTCGCCCCGATCATCGCGGAGTGCAGAGCGCGCCTCTTCGACATGCTCGCGTCGCGCGTCGGAAGCTTTGCGCAGCGTCCCGAGGTGATCGCGTCCGAAGCGGACATGCACTGGCTGGGCATCGACAATCGAGCAGCGTTCTTGCTATCGCGCATCGACGGCGCGACCTCGGTCGACGACCTATTCGACCTGAGTGGGATGCCGAAGGTGGACGTCCTGCAGCAGATCATCGTGCTGCTCGAGGCGGGCGCGATTCGTCTTCGTCCGGCGTGATCGCGCTATGAAACGCACTGCGATGACTCCACGTAGAATCATCATCGCCGCGGAGGGAAGCGCAGGTGACGTTCTCCCGATGATTGTGCTCGGAGACTGGCTGACGCGTGCTGGTCACGACGTCACGCTTTGCGCTCCTCCGGATCTCGAACCACTCGCGTTGAAGCACAACGTGAAGTTCGTGGTTACCGGAGCGAGTGTCCGAGACTTCCTGACCCGGAGCGTCAACGCTGTCGTAAAGGGCGGTGGTCGTGAGTTTTTTCGTGCGGCGCGCGAGTACGCGCTCACAGCCATGGAGGCGCATCAAGCTACACTTCCCGGTCTGGTTCGCGGAGCTGACCTCGTTCTCGCTACCGGGGTTCAGATCGTAGCGAAGCTGGTCGCCGAGGCGGAGCGTGTACCGTACCGCTTCATCACGTACTGTCCGCAGCTGCTCTATTCGCTCGAGCACCCCCCCGTTACGTTCCCGTGGCAGAGAGCGCCACGCTTCGTCAACGCAGGTCTATGGCGAATCAATCGCGCGCTGCAGGCCCGATTGTTCGAGGAGTCGAGCAACGCGATACGACGTCGCATGGGCTTGCCACACGAAGCATTCGGCAACGAGCCCACGCTTGGCGACTACACGCTCCTTGCGGCCGATTTTGGCCTCACCCGCGTTCCGCGCGATGTGACCCGTCGCGTGGTTCAGGTCGGTGCGTTTCAAACGGAGCCCTCCGCCTTACCAGATAAGGTGAACCGCTTCCTGGAGAACGGGGCGCCGCCGTTCTACTTGGGATTCGGCAGCATGGCAGCCCACGACGGCGACGTAGTCGTCGAGGCGGTCCGGAGAGTTTGTCGGTCGCTTCAGAAGCGAGCGATTGTTCTCGGAGGTTGGGCGAATCTCAAGACCGCGGATGACGATCAGATCATGCTCGTCGATTCCATCTCGCATGGTGCGCTTTTCCCGCGAGTCTCGGTGGCTGTGCATCACGGGGGCGCGGGAACCACGACAGCGGCTGCGCGCGCTGGCGTGCCGCAGATCATCGCGCCGCACCTGCTTGACCAGTATTACTGGGCCAATGTTCTCGCGCGCCACGGAGTCGCCCCGAAGCCTCTAGATCGCAAGAAGTGGGACGTTGCCGCGCTCGAGGGATCACTTCGATTGGTGTTGAACGATTCCGGCTATCGAACCCGTGCCGTTGCGCTCGCGGCACGGATCGAAACGGAGCGGTTGTCCGTCGAGCAAATCGTGACGACAGTGGCCGAGATCTAGCGGGCGACTGCCTCGATGACACTGGAGAGTGGATGGTGCGCAACCCGCGAGAAGCTCCATCCTGCGGATTCGATCAGGCGGCGCACTTCCTCGAAGCTGCGCACCTGCGCCGGCTTGATTGCGGCAAGCCGGATGATGTGGAAGCCGTATGGCGACTCCACCGGGGGTGAAATTTCCCCCGCCTTCATCCTGAACACGGCGTCCTCAAACGCCTTGACCATGGACCCCCGGCCGAAAAACCCGAGATCGCCGCCCCTGCCCGCCGATCCCGGATCCTGCGAGTGCTGCTTGGCCAGATCAGCAAAGCT
>CAZWQH010000611.1:0-2722 GCA_964635815.1 uncultured Sandaracinaceae bacterium | reverse complement strand
TGCGTTCGTAGCCGGCAAGGGTGTTCCTCCGGAGTTGCGTGATGCGGCTCGAGGCGTTCTGACTGGAATGGGCGCGATTCCTAAACAACGCATGAAGATGCGCTGATAGACGGATTTGTCTTGGGACGAAACGGGGTCGTTTCTTCGAACGCTACCTGACGCGATTCGCTCTCTGCCCGCGCGTGCAGGCAAGATGCGCACAGACGAGGATGCGCGCGGGCTAGCAGCGGTCGTCTTTCCGACGCTGGGTCACGGGTTGATCGAAACCGCGGCTTTCGTGGTCGACCGAATCGTGCTCGGTCACCACTCGGCTGCTGCGCTCGCAGCACTGCATCAGGGCTCGGCCGTGGTCTGGTTTGTGGAAGCGGTCGCTGCCGCGGGAACCATCGGTGCTACGGCTGTTGTGGCTCGCGAATACGGTCGCAATGACGAAGTTGCAGCTCGCACAGCGGCGCGAACGGCGCTGGTCGCGGGGTTGGTGTGGTCCGTCTTCGTCGCGCTCGTGCTCGGTCCGCTCTTGCTCGCGTTCATGAACGCCAACGCAGATCCGGGCGGAGACCCAACGCTGCAGCGCGAGTCCGAACGGTTCGCTCTCATCTTGCTGTATGCGACGCCGCTTCACGCCACGAGTTGGATGTGCGGAGCGATTCTCCGGGCAACGGGCGCGCCCAGAGTTCCACTGTGGATCGGGCTCGGCGCGAACGTGCTCAACGCATTGCTCGCACCCACTCTCGTATTCGGCTGGTTCGGCGCCCCTTCGCTCGGTGCGCTCGGTGCCGGTCTCGCCACCGCATCCGCGTGGTCGCTCGAGTGCGTCTCTCTCCTCGTCGTTTTGGCGCTGCGCAAGCGGTACGGGCTTCGCGGAGCAATTGATCGTACGCGCGCCGCGTTGTCACGAATCGTGAGTGTGACGTGGCCTGTGGCTCTTGAACGAGCGTCACAACACATTGGGTTCTTTGGCATTGGAGTGCTCGTCGGTCAGCTCGGTCCCGATCAAATGGCGGCGCACCAAACGATTCTCGCGATCGAGTCCGTGTGCTTCTACGCAGGTGAGGCGGTTGGCACGTCCACCGGCGCCGTGGTCGCCCAGCACCTGGGCGCCGATGCAGTCCCGAGAGCCGAGCGAGTCGTGCGAATCGCGCTCGTCTCCGCGGTCGCGTTCTTCTTCGCGGTCGCAGTGGTGTTTCTGACCAATGGGCGGCATCTGCTCGGGTGGGTGACCGAAAGCCACGCGGCGATTGCTGTTGCGCTCGTCGTGATGCCGATTGTTGCGTTGATGCAACCCGCGATGGCCTCTGCCTACGTATTCGGCGAGGTGCTGCGCGCGGCGGGGCAGACACGAGCAACGTTGATGGTTTCGCTAGGCACTGCAACGGTGCTCCGTTTGTCGCTAGCGCTGGTACTCACTCCGATGTTCGGGTTTGCAGGCGTGTGGATCGCGATTGCCGCCGATTGGTTCGTGCGCGCGACTGCGTTTGCGGTGATCTTTCGTCGCGGACGGTGGAAACGATAGGGTGCTTCGGGGCTTAGGTGCGCGCCGTGGCGACGTCCCGGGCGATCTGTCCATCGCGGAGCTCGACGATTCGGTCTGCAGTTCGCTCTGCGAAATCGATGTCGTGAGTAACGAAGATGATCGTGAGCTCTCGTTCTTTGGCCACGCTTCTCAGTAGGGTCGTGAGCCCCGCGACGCGTTCTGGATCGAGCGCGCTTGTGGGCTCGTCCATCAGGAGCGCTGCGGGGCGCATCGCCAGCGCCCGCGCGATCGCAATACGTTGCTGCTCGCCTCCGGAAAGCGCGCGGGGTTTCGCGTCGATGCGATGCGACATCCCGACGCTCTCGATAAGCTCGCGTGCGTGCTTCTCCGCTGACGCCGGGGATTCGCCCAGCACGTGTACTGGTGCTTCGACGATGTTCTGAAGCACGGTCATGTGCGCGAACAAATGCCACTGCTGGAACACGAACCCGACGCGTCGTTGTACGCGGCGCGCGGCGCGCGTCTGCTCGGAACCATGCCCAGCGATGAGCGTTTCCCCCGCAACGGTGATCGCGCCGGAATCGAAGTACTCGAGCGCGTTGATGCATCGCAGGAGCGTGCTTTTACCGCCGCCTGAAGGGCCGACAAGAGCAACGAACTCCGATTTCTCGACGGCGACCGACACGTCTCGCAGCACCGTACGGGCGCCGAACGCTTTCGTGATTCTTTGGATCGAAATCATTCGGCAAGCTTTCGTTCGATATGACTCGTTAGGCGCGCGAGAGGAAAGCTCATCGCAAAGTAGAGGAGGGCGCACATCGCGCCGGGAACGAGCCAGCTTCGAAGATCAACCGCAGTGATCGTCATCTGTTTGGTTAGCTCGACCACGGTGATGATCGAAACGAGCGAAGTGTCTTTGAGTAGCGCGTTGAAGTCATTCATCACGCCGGGTAACGAGATCCGCGCGGCTTGAGGCACAATCACTCGACGGAGCGCTAGCCACGTGCTCATCCCCAAGGAGCGAGCGGCCTCCATCTGTCCGGGCGGAACCGCGACGATGCCGCCCCGGTATACCTCGGCCTCGTAGGCCGCGTAGTTGAGGCCCAATCCAAGAACCGCGGCGGCGTATGCGTTCAAATCGATTACGTTCGAGAGGCCATAGTACAGAACGTAAAGCTGCAGCAGGACCGGCGTTCCTCTCCAGAGCTCCACGAAGGTCGCGGAGGCCCATCGAACGGGCGTCGGACC
>CAZWQH010000610.1:0-2723 GCA_964635815.1 uncultured Sandaracinaceae bacterium | reverse complement strand
GGCCAGTCCTCCATCGCCTGATGTAGACGGAGAACTGCTGCATCCAAGAGAGCTCCACGCAAGGAGCACGACGCCGAGAAGGATTGGAGTCTTCATCACGCGCGCAATGTACGTCGATCTTGGGGCGCGCGCCGCTGTCGAAGAAGCTACGGAATCCGGATCGATCGGATGGCTTCTTCGATCGCTGCCTGCTGCGGCGTGAAAATCTCACGCTCGCCGCCCGCCTCGATGACGATCACTTTGTCTTCTTTGGTGAACACCGTGACCCAGAACACATAGGTTTTGGAGCGGGCATCGCGCGAAAAACGAAGCTGCTTCCCCGTCTGTCCCGTTGCCGCCGTCACGTCCACCGTCTCGGTCAGGGCGTACCCGTTGTCGTCGCGCAGCATGCGGGTCAGTGTGTCGACCCAATAGCTGACGGTGCCGCCGCGCGGGTTTTCCTCTTCGCGAACTGCGAGCACAGCGCCGTTCGCGCTCGTGGCTCGCCAAGCGAACGGTGGCGACTCTTTGAACTCTACGAAGTCGGTCGGCGCGCGCAGTTCGAACGCATGCCCGCCGCAAGCACTGAGGAGCACGAGCATCACGTACTTAGGGATTTGAGAGATGTTCATCGCGAGCCTCCGAGGTTCAACAACGTTCCGACGCCGACTCCGGAAAGCCAGCCGTACGGGGGTCTGAAAATCGTGTCGGGCGCTTCCTGTGCGCGCGCACGGAAACGAACTTCGATCGTGGAGAACGCCACCCGGTCTTGGAAGAAGCGCATGCGGCCCTTCATCTGCTCGATTTGTTCGGTGATGATTCGCAGCTGCTCCTGGACGGCAAGCGCGTCTTCAACTTTCTCGGCACGCGTAAGCAGCGCCTCGAGGCGAGTGCGAAACGCCTCGGCGTTGCGTAGGCGGATTTCGAGATCCAGAAACTCTTCGGTGATGTCTTGCGATTCGACACTGCGGCTCAGCACGTCGCCCACCTGTTCGATCGCCGCGACGACTTCTTGAAATTTTGCCGCTGGCACCCGAACGCGAATCATGTCGTCTTGCTCCGCGCCGACAAATCCGTTGGCCTCGCGCGCAATGGTTCCCACTCGGGCTCGCATCGTCGGGACGTCATTGACGGCCATCACGAAGTTCCCCGTATAGATCAGCAACGGACCGTGAACCGCGTCGTTGGCTGTGGGCTGGGATTGATCCTGAGGCTCCGGACGCGTGCTCGGAACCGGCATCTCATTCGGCGTGCGTAGTCGAGGGCGAGCCTGTGCGATCGCGACACCGGAAGGAGCCACTAAATCGCCGCTGACATTGTCGTCTTCGAACGAGTAGTTTCCGCGCCCGGGCTGCGGGGGCGCGGGCGGGCTCTCGACTGAGCTGCCCATGCCGCTGCCGCTTCCTCCGATGGAGCTGATCTCCTGTCTTCCTAGATACCCGTGCGTTGATGTGGTGCTGGTGGCCGTCCATCTCGACGCACTTGTGCCACCACATGCCGCCGCGAAGGCTAAGCCAACCACGATTGGTACAACGCGAACATTCATTCCAGGGGCGCTTGTCATGTATCCCACCTTGGCCGCAAGGCTGTGACGTACGACCACACCGAAAGATTTTCAATCCGGTTTACCTTACAGAGCCCCTACATGGCTTCGCGCGCAGAGCGTGTGATAGCCTGCATCAATGCGGTGCTTCGTGGTGCTTGCCTTACTGTCTGTGGCGCTTTTGCGCGCGCGGACGGCTTCGGCGCAGTGTCCCTCCGCATTCCCCGATCCGATGCTCATCCTCACGGACAGGGATGGGTTCTTATGGGACCTCACCAGCAGCGGCGTGACAGTTGAAGGAACGAACTCTGCGTTCGATTACGGGCCGATCCTATCGATTGGAGACGCCACGACGCTCAGCCGCTACAGCCCATCCACCGCGCCCATTGTCTCCCCTGATGGACGCGAGATTCAGTTCCGCGGAAACACAGTCAACGGAATCATGATGTTCCGTCACGTGTACGTACCGACGACGGCCTCCTGGGCGCGCTTCATCGAGAACATTCGAAACACCACTGCGGTTCCGCGCGATGTCCGCGTGGTCGTGGAGACGAACTACGGTGGCTCACCGTTCAACGTGGTCAATACGAGCGACGGAGACTCGACGGTGACTCCAGCGGATCGCTCCGCGGTGGTCGATGACGCGGACGGCGCAGGAAGCCCCGCTCTGGCGATCATCAACTTCGGCCCGGGAGCCCGACTTGCGCCGACTGCGGTGTCCACGACGGTTTTCGATTGCGGCGCGGGCGGCAATCAAGGGCTGCGAGTCGAGTACAACGTAACGATCGAGCCTGGCGACACCGTGTCGTTCATGCATTTCATTTCGCAGCAATCCTCGCGCGCGCTCGCTCTCTCTCAAGAGGTCAATCTGGACTCGTTGCCAGCTGAAGCGCTGGCGAGCCTGCAAGATTTCGAAAAGCGACGGATCCTGAACTGGGTCTCGCTCGATCTCGGGGACCTCTGCTCCGATCCGCGTCAGTGTCGAAGCGGTTTCTGTGTGGATGGGTTCTGTTGCGATCAAGCTTGCGGCGGCGGTCGAACCGACGACTGCGTCGCGTGCGCTGTTGCGGCTGGCGTCTCGATCAGCGGTCGTTGTGCGCGCGCGCGTCGTGGCACAGTCTGCCGGCCCGCGGCTTCGCAATGCGATATCGCTGACACATGCACGGGGGCCAGCGACACATGCGCCGTCGACACGCTCCGT
>CAZWQH010000609.1:0-2725 GCA_964635815.1 uncultured Sandaracinaceae bacterium | reverse complement strand
GCCTTCGCCATTGAGACGCGGACCGCGACCGCTTCCGGGTTCGTTCCCGTTGGTTCTGCTGGTTCCGAAGCCTGTTCGGGCGGCGCAGTGAATGTGCTGTCGCCGCGATAGCGCGTTACCCACGCGCGCAGCGCTGGGACGGTCGACGCTTCGCCGAGTTGAACGATGGCGCTCACGAGCTCCGGCAGAACCGCGGCCGGGGTCTCGTGATCGAACAAATGATCGACAAGCGCGGGAACAGCGTCGCGCAATCCGTGCCGCGTAATTGCAGGCACCAACAGATCGAGCGGAGGCGCAGCGGTGTTCTCGATAAAGTCGTAGTGCGTACGAAGGCCCTGGATGAGGAACTCGTGTCCTGCGGGGCGACTCTGAAGTGCGGCTCCGATCGCTTCGCGCACGACCTTGGGAGTCGATCGCTGCGCAGCCAGATCCAGGAGGTCGCGTGTGATCTCTGGCTCGGGCATCGTCGCCAGCTTCGCGACTGCATAGGCGCGGCCCGCGACCAGACGCGCGTCGTTGTCGAGCGCCACGCGCATGAGCGATTCGCGAAGCGTCATGGCTGTCTCCGGCGCCTCGACCTGGGGCGGCAGCCAGTCCGCTGGCAGTGCGGCCGAGACCAAATCCCGTCCGAGACTTACCTGTCCGCGCGTCGCGCCGGTGGCGTTGTCCAGGAGCGTCATCGATCCGCGTTCGCCAACGACGAGCAGGCCGGATGCGCCTGCTCTGGCGTTGAGGACGTCCTGATCAAGCATGCGAGCCCACCGAAGCTCCGCGTTCGGCCCGAACGAAAACACATAGCGGTAGAAGATCAGGTACTCCGCGTCTCCGCTGAAAGCGATTCCATCGCGCGAGGAATCCACACCAAGCACGAGCCGGATCTTTCCGCGTGCGGAACGCGTTCCAGGCAGCGGCAGAAAGCCGTCTTCGTGGGCTGCAGGATCTCGCGGAGCGTCCGAAACGCTTGGAGCGCCGTACGTCGAACCCGTGCGCGTCCCGCTCACGGATCGCTCGTCGAATCGATAGAATCCTCGGCGCCCGCCATAGTAAATGCGGCCGCCAACGTTTTCGACCCAGGTCAGGGTGTCGTCCGTGGATCGGAGGCGCGTGACCTCGACGCCGTCCGGCAATCCCAAGACAGAGATATTTTGGTTGTCCCACGGCAGGAACACGTATCCGGCGTCAACCGCAGGTCGTCCGACCACGACGGAGACGTTGTGCGCCCAAACTTCCGCGCCTGTTCGAGCGTCGACTGCAGCCACGCGCGAGGTTCTTGTCCGACCGCCTTGCGCGCCCCGGTTCGCGACGAGAACGATGACGTCGCCTTCGCGAGCCGCTCCGACGTACGCGTGACTTGCGAGCTCGCGACGCCACAAAAGAGCGCCGTCGTTCTGGTCGTACGCGTCAACGTGCGTGCGATCGGAGACGACCACGACGTCTCCCAGAAGGTCAGGCCGTGTGATGGCGTCGATCTCGTGCTCCCACTTCATCGCGCCCGTAGCTGCGTCGAACGCGACTAGAAATCGCCGCCGAGTCTCGCCAGTCGCTCCGGTCTCGGAAGTGCCAATGACGACAGCATTGCCCGATGCGGCCGCGGACGGCGCAGAGGTTGCGCTTGCAACGAGCTGGGTCGGTGCCAGCTGGTTGTCGGGAAAGCGCGGATTGAATGCTTGCGTCTCTGCTCCAACGCAGCCGGCGAACCAGATGCATGCAGCGGCCAGAAGTCCGCTCTGAACCGTGCTCGTAGTGGTTTTCATCGTGATCCTCCGCGTGCCGGAATCGCTTCGAGAGGGATTCGGGAAATCGTTTCTTCAAGGGCGCGGACGATCGGATTGCGATTGCGCGTTCGATTGTTGGGGAACGTGGCCAAATACTCCGTCAGCGTTCGGCGCACGGCAGGAGTCGAGACCTCGCCAAGCTTTGCGATGATGTCGAGCTTGGGTCGCTCCTGAATATCAGCGCGACGAAGGAACTGCGCGTAACCCGAGAGCATGTCCGTGATGCGTTGGCGACCGAGGAACGTGTTGAACCGCTCGATCGCAGCAACACTTCCTAGCTTCCCAATCGAGGTTGCGGCTTCCGGCACTCCGCGTTCGAGCGCGCGAAACAGCGTATCCACGGACTCTCGCGCGCCCAGCTCACCAAGTGCGGTTGCGACTCCGCCGCGAATGACAGGATCGCTGTCGCGAAGGCCGCGCTCGATGACCGCGGGAACGCGGGGATCGCGGATTCCTGCGAGCGCGCGATACGCAATTCGCCGAGCCTCGACGCGACGGTGACGGGTGAATTCCGCCAGAACGTCGATCGCCGACGGCTGCGCGATGCCTCCAAGCGCTTCCAGCGCTCGATCCGTGATTGCGTCGGGTTGGCCCGCGTTCAGCAGCGCGACGAGACGCGGAACCACCTCGGGGTGCTCTACGACTGCGAGCTGATCAATCGCGGCGCGCACTTCGTCTGGGTTGGCGCTGTTGAGCTTGGGAAACACGGCTGCAACATCCACGATGTCCGGAGGCGTAGCTTCATCGTTTACATCGCTCGTGGGATCGACGGGAACTGACCGCGCACCTCCACGTCCGGGATCTCCTGGACGACGGTTAGGCTGTGCAATCGCCGAGCTCGTGCTCGCTATCCAGAGGGCGATCAGTGCGAGGACCGAATGCGTTGGGCCGAGTGTCCGGCGCGCGAAAAACGACATTCGGCGTACGTACTGCGAGGGCAGCCTCTCGGC
>CAZWQH010000608.1:0-2745 GCA_964635815.1 uncultured Sandaracinaceae bacterium | reverse complement strand
GAGATTTTCACGGACGGACACGCAACACCGACGGGCACGCTCTGGCCGTCTTTTCCGCACGTCCAGATACCATCGGAGACTTCCATGTCATTGCCCAGCAACACGACTTTGCGCAAAACGTCCGGGCCGTTGCCGATCAGGTTCACGTCCTTGAGCGGGGCCGTGATCTTCCCGTCCTCGATCAAGTAGCTCTCCGTTAGAGAGAAGACGAAATCTCCGTTGGTGATGTCCACCTGACCGCCACCAAACTTCCGCGCGTAGATGCCACGCTTGGTCGACTTGATGATCTCTTCCGGTGAATGCGGTCCCGAGAGGAGCAGCGTATTGGTCATGCGCGGGAGCGCGTGCGAACGGAAGCTCTCGCGACGGCCGTTGCCGGTGGCCTTCGTCTTGAAGTACCCCGCCGAGTGACGGTCTTGCATGTATCCGCGGAGAATCCCGTTCTCGATCAGTGTGACGGACGTTGGCTCGTTGGCTTCGTCGTCGATGTTGATCGAGCCGCGCGAGCCGTTGAGTGTTGCATCATCGACGACGGTGCAGAGGTCGCTCGCAACACGCTGTCCCACTTGATCTGTGTAGTTGCTCGTACGTTTGCGATTGAAGTCCGCTTCAAGCCCGTGTCCGACCGCTTCGTGCAAGAGAACGCCGCTATCTCCGGGCGCAAGCACGACTTCCATCTCTCCAGCCGGTGCTGGCTGGGCGTCCAGCATCGCGATTGCCTGGCGAACCGCCTCTTGGGCATGCCACTCGGGAGAGCGGCGGTCGAAGTAGTCGAACCCCATCCGACCACCACCGCCGGAAGAACCCGCTTGCCGCTTTCCGTCCTTCTCGACGATGACACGCACACCGACGCGCATCATGGGCTGAGAGTCGCGTACGAACTTTCCGTCGCTGGTCGCGATCAGAAGCTCGCGGATTTCATCGGAGAAGGAAGCGTCGACGCGCACGACGAGTGGATCGGCGGCACGAGCTGCACGGTCGATGCGCGCCAGCAGGTCGCGCTTCGATTCGCCCGACTCATCCACCGTTCGCGACTGGGCTCCATATCGTTCGCCGGTTTTCTTCGCGACCAGCGCAATCGGATCGAGTGTTTTTCCGCCGGATGCGATTTGTGCTGCGGTCTGCGCCGCTCGTTCCATCGCTTCGACGGAGAGATCCTCGGTATACGCATAGCCGGTCGCGTCCCCGCGCATCACTCGTACGCCGACACCCATCGTCACAGAACGCCCTGCTCCCTTGAGGATGCCCTCGTCGAACGAGAAGCTTCCGGTCGCGGCGTACTCGAAGAAGAGATCTGCGTACTCGCCTCCGCGAGAAAGAGCCGTGGTCAAGAGCCGGCTTGCGATTGCTTCGTCGACCGCGTTGGGACCACCGGGAGCAAACGGCGCAACGTAACGAGATACCATCCGGGGAAGATAGTCCGCTCGCCGCGAATTTTGAAGGCCAGAGAACGGCTTTTGCGTTTCGCCTCAATGGTGTACCGCCAGTTCCTCACGTACGCCGGACGCCGTTGCATCACCGCGTTTGGCGAGCGCCGACAACGCTATCGCGCTCACGTGCGCGCAGTCGTGATCGGTGAGCTCTTCCAACGAGAGCGGTGAAGACTTGTGTTTCTGAGCGTTCACTTGTGGCCCGGAAGGTGGTCGGACCCCGAATTGTCGGAAAGTTCTCGCCATATATCGCCGTGCTGGGCACTCACGCGGCGAGGTGATAGTTTTCGCAACACTATGGACGCCCACCAAGAAGCGATGCTCAAAGCCCTGGTTGCAGTTGCGTGGGCGGACGGGAAGCTCGACGCGAAAGAGCAGCAAGTGGTCGATGCGCTGTGTGCAGCGTTCGACGTCACCGGCGCAGATGCGCAGAATATTCGCGAGTTCGCAAAGACGGCAAAGACGCTCAAAGACGTTCCGTCCGTGTACCTCGCGGCATCGGACCGGAGATCGCTACTTCAGCACGCGGTGATCGTGACGTTTGCGGATGGGGAGCAGACGGAGAAGGAGATCACCCTCCTTCACCAGCTCGCGCACAAACTCGACATCGGAGAGACGGAAGCAACCGAGTTGATCGAGGCTGCGAGCGATCGCGCGAAACGTCTCGTCGGCAAGCTCAGCTGACGCAGTAGATTTCGTGTCGGCGATGCCGAAGGTGATGCTGCTCGATGCTGGGAACACGTTGGTGTTCTTGGATCACGAGGTCGTTGCGAGCATTGCGCGGACGCACGGGGTCGACGTGAAGGCCACGACGCTCGCGAAGGTCGAAAGCATCGCGAAGCGAAACTACGCCGCGCAGCTTCGTAGTGGGCTCCCGCACGAGTCCGCGTGGGGCGAGTACTTCATCTGTCAACTTGGAGCCGCTGGCGTGGAGGATCAGGCGGCGAGATCAGTCGTTCCGCATCTCCGGGCCGAGCACGATAGGTTCAATCTGTGGAGGCATGTCCCCGATGACTTGCACGCGGCTTTGGCGCGTGTACGCGACGTGGGAGCGCGCATGGGCGTTGTCTCGAACTCGGAAGGAAAGCTCGATGCGCTGTTTGCTCGGCTGGACCTGGCTCAGTACTTCGAAATTGTCGTGGACTCCGCGATCGAGGGAGTGAGCAAACCTGATCCAGAGATTTTTCGGCGAGCGATGGCGCGATTGAGCGTGAGCGCAAGCGACTGCGTTTACCTGGGGGACATACCGGACGTTGACGCCGCCGGCGCTACCGCTGCCGGGATGCCGTGCGTGATTGTCGATGCGTTCGACATG
>CAZWQH010000607.1:0-2748 GCA_964635815.1 uncultured Sandaracinaceae bacterium | reverse complement strand
CGCGCAATGCGTCGTGGCCGAAGTAAACGACGCTCGGTCCTTTCCAATGCGATGCCCACGGATCGCCGTCGCGCGCGCGAAATCCGATGCGACCTTCGCCATCGATGCTGCGCATGTTCATAATGTTTCGAGGCTTCTGGTCGTTCAAAGCGGCGTTCGGATCCAATCCCGCATGGACGACAATGGCACCGTCGAGCTCGAGATGCAGCGGAAGGCGCCGCAGGTACTCGATGTCCTCCCGCCCGAGTGTTCGTGCGACGGACTCGTGCGTCTTGGATACCTTCGCGTCGGCGTGGTTCTCTCGGGGTCCGCAGAGACTGATCACCGCGTCGTCGTGGTTGCCACGGACCGCTTCCAGTCGATTCTCGCGCGCAAACTGGACCACTCCCTGCGAGTCCGGCCCCTTTGCGACGAGGTCGCCGACGCTGATCACTCGATCGCAAACGCCGATGCCCCGAATAAGCTGATGAAGCTCATCGAGGCATCCGTGAATATCACCTATGATCGCGACGCGCGACACGCGTCACATCGTAGCGTACTGCTGCGCGGTTTGCGCGTTCCTCAGGCTGGCGGGGTGCCGGCGTCTGGGGCCGTTGCCGAATCGACGACAGCTGTCGGCGCATCCGCGGGTGTGCTCACTGCGTCCACCGGTGCGCTCGCATCTGCCGGTGCATTTGCGTCCGAGGGAGGCGCTGCGGCGTCGGCCGGAGCCACTCCGCCATCCACGGGTGGAGGCCCGTTGAAGCAAAGGTCGATCGACGGACGGCAAATGTTTGCGTTGATGCGCGCTGCACAGGCATCGAGCGCATCTCCGTACGCTACACACTCCCCGCCCGCCCCGCTTACGCGACGCACGCACTCGTTGAAAGCAGCCTGGGTGGCTTCGCGGCCGCATTCGGTGTTGACGCAGCAGCCGAGATCATCGAACTGGGTCGAGCATCCGTTGGCGTAAGCGCAAGCGCTCTGCTGGGTAAAGAAGCACGTGTTGCACGAGATGGGTGTCCCACCGTCCGGCGTCGCGGTCGGTGTGCTGTCTGCGGTCAGTGCGCTCTGGAGGCACGCCGCCGTCGTGCAGGCATTCACCATCGCGAGCGTCGTTGCGGAGCAGCGTGGTGTGAACGCTGGGTCGATGAACCTGAGATTGAGCGGCGAGCATGCTGGCAGCACCCGCGCGTCGCGACGAGCGTCTGCGATCGCGTCGCGGCCCGGTGTCGCGGTGTCGCGGGCGACCGACGTGTCCATCGCAACCTGCGCGTCCGGATTGCCGTTAGCAGGCGGGCTATCTCCGCAGCCGACGACGATTGCTGTGCCAATAAGCAGCGCTGCGACCTTCAAATTGATTCTGGTGGAAGTCATGGATTCGTCCTCTCTAAGAAAGCGCGTACGTATGCAGGGTTCAGTTCATCGCGAAGCACGCCAGGACCGACGCATTGCATCCGCGCGCGCTGTCTTCGAGGCAAGTCTCGAATGCTGCGCTTGCGGCGGCACATGCACCGCCCGTCCCGCCCGCCGCCTGGATGCAAGCCCGGTCGTTGGTCGGACACGCGTCCGAAATGCAGCACTCGAACGTATCGAACTGCGTGGAACAACCGTTGGTGTACGCGCATGCAATCTGTTGAACTTGAATGCAGCTACTGCAGTTCACGCCCATGAACGCGGGCGTTGGATCGTTCTCGAGGGCGTTGCTGAAGCACATGTTGTCGGTAGTGCCGCAGCTTTGGAGACTTCGAAGCGTAGCGGCCGCGCAGCGCGGAAGGCCGTTCGCTGGCAGCTCCATGAGCCTGGTTGGCTCACAGCCTTCGGGAAGCTGATTGACCGGTCGGCGGCCAGCGTCGACCGGGATCGTGATGATCGTTCCACTGTCGCGGCCGTTCGGTGAGCCCGGTGGGCTCGTGTCGCCTGTCGATCCGCCGTCGGTCCCAGCTCCTGATTCACCGCCGGAGCGGGCGCAGGCAGAGACGGTTGAAAAGGACAGAGCAACAGTTACGAAGATCACAGCACGCGACGACATCATTCACCTCTTCCGAAGCGCGCGTATTGTCACGCACCTTTCGAGCGTGCAACGCAAATGTAACTCCAGTAGCCACCTCGAGCAGCATGTGGTGAGAGCGTTCAAGCCAGCATTTGGACGTGGTGTTTCGTGTCGCGCAGCCCGATCTCCAGAGCGCACGCACGCGTTCGGAACTCGATCGCACGACTCGGTGCGGCGGCCGTTTCCTTTTGCGTAAGTAGGAAACGTCCGAGCGCAAGCTTGCTGTTCAGACAGTCGGCGTGGGTGCCCGCGGGATCCTCGTAACGGAGCCCTGCCATTTCGTGGCCATCCGATTCGACTTCGAACTCGAGCGCCGCCGTGCGACCCACCAATCTGCCGCGCGCTCTGTACAACGTCACCTCGACCACATTGCGTGGCATCGATCCGAGCCCATCGAACCGGTGCAGAGCATCATCTACCGCGATCGCTCCCAGGCCGATCCAGCGAGGGCTACTCCCGAGCTTCACGAACAGCGCTTCGAACCAGTGGATGTCGATAGGACGCTCGGACTTGGTCGCATCGAATGCGTCTGCATGCATCCAAGTCCACGCTTGCGAATGAGCGCGTCCCCAGTTGTGACCTTGTGCTCCGGTCGAGCCTGCGACGCTGATCGTTTCACCGTTGACGGTGAACGTACCGTCGAACCGAGCTGCCGGCTGTGGTGTGAGTGTCTTCGTGCGAAGCGGCAAGTCATAGAGGAAACCCGGGATTGGGCG
>CAZWQH010000606.1:0-2753 GCA_964635815.1 uncultured Sandaracinaceae bacterium | reverse complement strand
GACGGTGCGTTCCTAGTGATCGCATGCAACAGCGATCGAATCGTCGTGCACCAGATCGACCCGGCGACGGGCGCGGTCCGCTCCGGGGCTCCAGTGGGATCGTTCGTCGTGCCCGCGATCATCGGCGCGTCGGGCATCGCGACGCTCCCACTGATCTAGCTCCTTGCGCGGCAGTGCCAGGCTCTCTATGGTTTGGGGTCCACATGAGCTCTAACGATAGCCACGACACGCAGGATCACGACGGCACGCCCCATCCAGCGCCGACGGTGCCGGACAAAGTACAAGACGAGGCCGCCGATTCTCCTGCTTGGCTGCCGTTTCTGGGTCTTGGGCTTGTCGCGCTCTTCGCGATCGGGCTTGCGGTCTCGAGCGTTCGCGCTCGTGTGAATGCCGAAGAAGCAGCGCGGCAGAAACAGGTCGAGGCGGCGGAGGCACAAGCCGCGGTAGCCGAGGCAGCGGCTGCCGAGCAACCAGCCCCAGCGCCCGAAGCTGCGCCTCACTAGCCCGGGGCTATGCCAAGTCGCGGGACGCTGCTTCTGCGATACCGTCGGCGATCGCGCGAATGCGATCCTTGTTCGGACCCTCGACCATCACGCGTAGCTTCGGTTCGGTCCCACTCCAACGTACGACCACGCGGCCCTTTTTTCCGAGCTCGTGTTCCGCGCTCTTGATCGCGCGCAGAGCTTCCTTCATCTGCTCGAGCGGCACGCGCGTCTTGAACTTCGCGTTCACGAGAAGCTGCGGGACGCGCTCTATGGCTTCCTTGGCGAGTTGCGACATTGGCTTGTCTTCGCGGAGCACGATTGCCAGAAGCTGAAGCGCTGCGACCAATCCATCGCCTGTAGTCGCGTGGTCCAGAAATACGAGGTGGCCGGACTGTTCGCCTCCGACGTTGAATCCTCCTCGACGCATTTCCTCGACCACGTATCGATCGCCGACCGCGGTGCGGATCATCTTGCCGCCCGCCTTCTGCATCGCGTGCTCGAGACCCAGATTACTCATGATCGTCGAAACGAGTGTCTTGTGCTTGAGTCGACCTTGCTTCAGTAGGCGTGTCGCGCAGAGAGCCATGACGGCGTCGCCGTCGACCTCGTTACCGTGCTCGTCAATGACGATCAATCGATCCGCGTCGCCATCCAGTGCGATGCCTAGCTGTGCATGCCGACGCTTCACTTCGGCAGCTGCGTGGTTCGGGTGCACAGCGCCGCATTCGTCGTTGATGTTCTTGCCGCTCGGCTTGGTGCCGATCGCGTATACGGTCGCGCCCAGCTCTGCAAAGACAGCAGGCGCAGCTCGGTACGCTGCCCCGTGCGCCGCGTCGACGACGATTCGCACCCCATCGAGAGTGAGGTCCGCGGGGAACGTCTGCTTTACGAACGAGACGTACCTGCCCCACGCGTCGTGAAGGCGTTCTGCGCGTCCGATCTTTGCGCCAGTCGGGCGATCGACGTCGAGCTCGTTGCTCGAAAGAAGTCGCTCGATCTCAGACTCGGTTTCGTCGGGCAGCTTGAATCCGTCCGGACCGAAGATCTTGATACCGTTATCTTCGTACGGGTTGTGAGACGCGCTCACGACGATCCCGGCATCGGCTCGCATGCTGGTCGTGATGTGAGCGATTGCGGGGGTGGGCAGCGGGCCCGACAGGAGCACCCGGCCACCCATGGCGCAGACCCCAGATGACAGAGCTGTCTCGAAGAGGTACCCACTGATGCGTGTGTCCTTGCCAATTACGATCCGGGGCGCGCGTTTGGCGCGTTTTCTTGCAAGAAACGTAATCGCAGCCCCGATCCGAAACGCTACCTCCGGCGTCATCACGCCGCGGTTCGCTTCGCCTCGAACACCGTCGGTCCCAAAGAGTCGCGGCGCGCCCGTAGGCAGAGGATGGAATCCTGAGTGCAGCATCCGAACTCTGTTACCACAACTGAACTGCTGGGTAAAAACCGACGACCAAGTGACTGCTCTAGCCGCCATCGAGCGTCGTGCACCGCCGAATCAGTGGATTAAGTCCGCAGTCGAGCTCGGCACGACCTTTGAAGTGTGTAGGGGCGTCCATGTCAAACCTTCTCAGCCGCCTCCTGACAACTCTCCCCGTGCTGCTCGCTCTCGCCTGCACTAGCGCGCCCGCCGCAAGCCCGGAGTCACTGCCCGACTTCGAGGCGTTCGCCGAAGGAGGCGAGGAGCGCGCAGATACCGGCTACGTCGGTAACCGAGCCTTCGAGGTAAATGCGACCTTCACCTCTACACTGCGCGTTCCGATGCCGGAAATGAGCCCGTCGGAGATTTCCGATGTTGCCAAGTCTCTGCGCACGGACCCGTCCACCGCCGCGGCGAGAGCGATATCCGATCAGCTCACTGAGCAGGTGAAGTACGCTCGCAACAATCTCAAGTCGCAGAAGCTAAACCTCAACTTGGAGGGCGGGAGCCCGGTGCTTGGCACGATCACGGAGTCCGCGGACGGATTGTTGATCGAGTACTCGGTCGCCGTCGAGTCGCTCGTCAAACAGAAGGACCTCGAGAAAGACGGACTTTCGATCGAAGCGCTGGTAGGCAAGACAGTGGAAGCGACACTCCCCGCAGTCCCAACCGGATTGTTCGCGCGAGCGGGCTTGGCGTGCGCAACCGATCCCGACAACGGGAAGCAGCCCCCCGCATCGGATGTCCGAGACGACAACTTCTTCTACTACTGGGATCCAACCCGCGAGGGATGTGCGCTTGCACCGAGTGACTTGGTTCGCGCGACGTATCGTGTGGAA
>CAZWQH010000605.1:0-2782 GCA_964635815.1 uncultured Sandaracinaceae bacterium | reverse complement strand
GTAGTCGTACTCGTGACGGAACTTCTCGGTCGCAAGACCGGTCGCGTTGCGAACTGCAGACTTGGACGCTGGGGGTGCGCTGACAACTTCCCAGCGATACGAGAAGGAGACGTTCGAAGCGCGCGAGTCAGCCGGAAGGACGGTGTCTTGCGAGCGGTTCACGAAGATGGGGAGGCGGAAGTCACGGCCAACCGTCGCGAGGAGAACCGGCGCGTACACCTTGAGAGCGGCACGGGGGTCGAGACAGTTACGCTCGTCGCCGTTGACTGTGTAGCAGTACGTGGTGTCACAAGCGTCGCCGCCGAAGGTTGCTTGCGCAGTTCCACCAGCAAGGTTGTTCGAACGGTCGCGGTCGAGGTTGGCCTGACCAACGTTCGAGATGAGACCGCAGTTGTCACGCACGTCCATGATGTTGTCGTTGTCGTCATCCGGGTCGCACGCGTCGCCGATGCCGTCGTTGTCCGTATCGACCTGGTCACGGTCCGCAACGGTCGGGCACTTGTCGGGATGAACCGTATCGAACTCGCTGATTCCGTCACCGTCGGTGTCCGGGAAGCACGAAGCGCCGGTCGCAGTCGGAGAGGCATTGAGCGGGCAGGTGTCGGTCACGTTGAGCGTTCCGTCGCCGTCGACGTCGTCGTCGCATGCGTCACCGAAAGCGTCGCCGTCCATGTTGGGCTGTCCGACGCCGCTGATCGGGTTCGGGATGCGCGAGCAGTTGTCCGCGACGTTCAAGAGCGAATCACCGTCTACGTCGTCGTCGCACACATCGCCGATTCCGTCGCCATCGAGGTCGCCTTGGCCGGTGAGACCACCGTTGGCCGAGCCGCGACAGTTGTCACAAGCGTCACCAATACCGTCGCCGTCCCCGTCGGACTGCGAGAGGTTGTTGAACTGGGGACAGTTGTCAAAGTTGTCTTCCGCACCGTCGTTGTCGTAGTCGTCGGCATTCTGATAGGTGTCGCCAAGATCCGTGTTCGCAACCAGGATGGCGCCACCGCCGCCGCCGCCGCCGCCGCCGGACATGTTGGGGGTACCGCATTGGCCGAAGCGGTTATCGCATTCGAACGGTGGTGGGTTCATGGGCTGTGCAGCGGCACTCCCAGCGAACGCGAGTACCAGGGCGATACCGAGCACGTCTCGTAGATTTCGTGCTGTAGGACTATTCGTTCTCATGTGATCTCTCCTCCGACCTTTCTAAAACTCTTCGTCGCTGCGCACTCCCTATCAATGCATCGCCCGTGCCGACCATTTTCTTGAGTGCTCATTTCATCCACGGGCGAAACGTCGGGGGGCAGCACCCTCTCGTTGGGGGGTCGATCCCAGGCTCCTGGCCCCCTCTGCCCTCGACCTAGAAGGCTGGCTCTGACCTACCGACTTACAGTAACGTCGCTCTACTTTGCCAGTACGAACGTGCCTTCCTTCTTCTTCTTTGGTCCACCCGCGCGTGCTCGCCTCGGCGTTGCTTCTGTGCGTGTGTGCATGTGTAGACGCTTCCAGCGTTCGGGTGCGCATCTGCAGTGATCTCCGGCCGGGAGACGAAATTGATGCCGTTCGCGTCGTGCTTCGCGATGCGCAGTACCGAGAGCTGAGCAACGGCGTCTTCGAGTTTCGCCCGCAAGTCGTGGAGAATGGGGTTCGGGACGGCGGGGTTCGTCCGGCCATCGACGCAGGCCCGGTCCAGGGCTTCCCAGTCACGGTCGTGGTCCGACGTGATGAGAAGGCCGCGTTCCTTTCTATTCAGGGCGTAAAGGATGGCGTCGAGATCGTTCGATTCGATCGGCGAGTCGAAAACGTCACGCCTGATCTGATCCTCGAGGCAGCGCTCGCACGCTCCTGCCTGGGAGTGAACTGTCCCGTCGGTCAGTCTTGCGTTGACAGCACCACGTCGGCTCAGTGCATGTTTGCTCCCGAGGCGAACGCTGCGATTGCGTGCCCACGATGATGACTCACCCGCGCACGAATAGACGTCATGCACTCCGTACCGCGTTAGTCGCGCTGGCAACGACGTCTCTTACCTGCACGAGCGTTGGACTGTACGGCTCCGATCGCGGAGCTGCAGAAGCAGACCGTGCATCGATTCGAGGTCGCGTCTGCACCGAAGACGCTCGCAACTCCGATCATCCCGTTCGTGTGGTCCTCGTTCTCGATCAAGGCCAGACGCTCGTCGCCGGTGCGATGCCTCCGGATCCGCTGAACGTCGCGCCGCTGTTCGGTGCGTTCGATCCTGGAGGAATGCGATACGCAGCGTTCACCGCGCTCGGGCAATCCGCTTTGTCTCAGCCCTCGACGACGATGGCCGTGATTGCGTTTGGATCGAGGTCGCGAAAGGTCGCACCGATCGCAGGCAACTTCTCCCGCAACCCGGGCGAGATCATGGGCGGCGTCGATGGACTACGCGTAGGTCCTATGGATTGCCGTACCGGCATCTGCCGCAACTACCTCGAGGGCCTTCGCACCGCTCGCGCGACCATCGAGGGTGATATCGCCGAATCTCTCGCTGGGAATCGTGTGCTGGCCCAGTACGTTGTCATTCTTGTTGTCGCGGGTCCGTCGAGCCCGCCGATCAACAACGTCGAATGCTGCAACGTCACCGATACCACCTGCCTCGGACAGACGCCGATGCCGGACGACGCGTGTCAGGCAATGCGCGAGACCCAAGACATCGTCGAGCTCAAAGCATCCGTCGAACGTGCTGGTGTCGGTGGTCTGCGTCTGCATGTGATTCACTTCGGAGCGGAGCCGGATCAGGCGGTGAACAACGCTCTCGAAGCACGCCTGC
>CAZWQH010000604.1:0-2783 GCA_964635815.1 uncultured Sandaracinaceae bacterium | reverse complement strand
GTCTTCGATATCCAGTCGGATGGGTCTGGCCTTTCGTCTGCGCTCATCGATGCAATCGTTGCCCTCGTCAACACCGTGCGCTTTCACGAGGTGCACGGAGAAGTGCTCGATGATCGACTCGATCTCGTAGAAGGCATCGACGCGGTGAGTGCAATGTCACCGGACAGCACGCCCATCGCGCGCGGCGACTCTCGTCCCGCCGATGGGGTCGACGATACCTTCTTCGATGTGCCCGCGAGCGCGCGACTCGTCTTTCGGATCCGGCTTCGCAATCGCGCCGTTCCGGATTCGGACCACGATCAAGCGTTTCGCGTCCGCGTTCGGATAACGGGAGACGAACGAGTGCTTTACGAAGACACGATTCGCGTCGTCGTGCCCGGTCGGCAGCTTGGAATGCCGGACGCCGGAGCAGCCGATGCGCACGCATCCTCCACACAGGATTCGGCGACGGGCGCGGATAGCTCCGGTGATTCAAGCTCCGCGTCCGATGACGCGCACGTCGACTAGAGCCCTCCTCTTCTGCTGTCTTGCGATCGTCGCGACTGCGGCCTGCGGCACGTCCTTTCTCTCTCAGCCCGCAGGAATGGAAGACGACCAAGGTGAAGACACCGGCGGCGTGCACGCACGGTTCGCGTGGTCGGAGTCCCGCGGCTTGCGCGTAATCGAGGTTCCCGAAGGACCTGCAAAACGAGCAGGCATACGCCGCGACGACATCATCACGAGTATCAACGGAGAGTCGATCATCGGAATCCCGGAACGTCGAGCCATCGAGCTCCTGCGCGGTCCCATCGGGAGCGAAGTTCGTTTCATGGTGACGACGAGCGCATCCGATTCAGGTCCGGCAACTTCGCGCGAAGTAACGGTGGAGCGGACCGGGTACAGGCGGACCAACTAGTGCTCATTCGCTCGGGTCCGCGAGCGCCCCGTCGCGGTTGCTTCGCTCGGGTCCGCAAGCGACCCTCCCGTCTCGGTTCGATTCGATCGGGCACGCATGCTAGGTCGCGGCCCTCACCATGACTACGGTATCGATGTTGCTGTCGCTCACTTCTTCGCCGTGGGCGGACACCGTTTGGCTTTGGGTCCTCGTCGCTGCAGCGAGCGCCTCTGTGCTTCTTGCCCTCTACTCACGCATTCCTCTCCTCGCCGCGCTCGAAAGCGCGGGCCGAGATTTGCGCGCCGCCCTTCTTGGGAGCGCGGATGCAGAGCGCGTGACACCCACGTGGATTCACGCTGGCGTCATTGGCTCGAGCGGCCTTGTTGGCGCCGCAACGGCAGTCGGGCTGGGCGGTACCGGTGCGCTCGTCTGGCTTTGGGCATTCGCGATTGTCGCCGCACCAATCGCGGGTTCTGCAGTTCTGTTAGCCCGCACGGCGCCGGCTGGGCGCGCGTCTGGAGTCGTTCCCGGCACAGTTGCAGCGCGAGCACGCTCTGAAACAGGTCTGCTTTCTCACTGGGGCAAGGTCGTCTGGTTGTTCGGAATGCTCGGAGCGCTTTTCCTTCCATTCTTGCAAGCGACATCGCTCGCGGAGATGAGCGCGACAATCGCGGGCAGCGCCGCTGTACCCTACGACCCACCAGGTCGCGCATTCGCCATCGGATCGCTCGGCGTTGCGATTGTGTTCGGCCTCGCGCTGATGTTCGCAACGAATCAGAAGCTGTTTCTCACCCGCGTGGCCAACTGGGTCTCCCTGCTCGCGTTCTTCGCCGTCGTCTTTGCGTGCTTGATTGCGATCTCCAGCAACATGGGCATGGCGATCGGCTCACTCACTCGCGCCATGGGCGACGCGGTATCGGGAGCGCCCGAAGTCGGTGCGTTCTCCGGCGCATCGGCCCGCGAAGTGTTTGCCGGTGCGTGTGGATCACTGCTGGCCGCGTTCTTGGGCACAATCGGGATCGTCGCCGGAGCAACTTCGCGAATCGATGCGCCGACGAAACGAGTCGCTCTCTTTGCGACAGCGTCACCAATCCTCAGCGCGGTTTTCGGAACGCTCGTCGTGCTCGCAGTCGTTGCTACCGGTTCCTTCCACAAACGCCGGTACGTGAGCGTGGATATGGAGCGTGCGGTCACATACGCAGCGCCGTTCGAAACCGTGAGTCAGCGCCTCGAAGACGAAGGCCGCTGGAAGGGCGCGATACGCACCTCCGCCGGCGGGATTCTCGGTCGCGCGGGAGCGATCAGCAATTCGCGTTCGTCCCTCGAGCCGCCGAATTTTTCGTACTACGGGAAGCCGGCAGACATCGCCGTCACGATCGAGGACGGAAAAGTCACGCAGCTCTTGCGCCCCGCCATCAGCCAGTTCCACGAGTTGAAGACGGTCGACATCTCGAACACACGCCGCCTGCGCGCGATGGGCCGCGGAGTTCCGGAAGGAAGCGCTCTCTTCGGCGCCACCTTCACCGCAAACACTTCGGACTCCACGCCACCGATCGCGAGCTACTTGATCCTCGTCGCGCTGATCGTGTTCTGCGGGGCCGCGTTCGCCCTTTCCGGGCTCGCGTTCCTCGAGCACCTCGGACATGGGTCCGGCGAGAGCCCTGCAGCCATCCGCGTCGCACTCGGCGCGCTCCCCATGATCTTCGGATCGCTCGCTGCGATGAGCTCGGACATGCGTTTCATCGGACCGGGTGTCCAGATCGTCATGGCCGCAAGTGTCGTCTCTCTTCTCGGTGTGTGTGTCGCTCGAGCACGTGCTTCGGCGCTTCTCAGGTAGCGGGTTGACAGGGAAACGTCGTCTCGGGGTGATCGGTGGATCGGGGCTGTACGCGCTGGAAGACCTGCAGCG
>CAZWQH010000603.1:0-2784 GCA_964635815.1 uncultured Sandaracinaceae bacterium | reverse complement strand
CCAACCTAATCGGTGATCGCTAGTAATCGTGTGTGCTTTCGCTCGGGGTGATTATTGTATGCGATACCCCAGTGGGGGTGGGGCCCGTTGGCTCCCTATCGTTTCCAAAGGGCTCGCTCGTCGATCTTGAGAACCATGCCGTCGATGTCGTACTCGAGCGTTCCCCGCTTCGCGCCGTACGCTTCGCAATAGTCGAATGCCGCGCGTGCGTCTTGAGCAAGGTACGTCTCCGACAGGTACACAGGCGCGCCGGCTTCAGCGAGAGCTTCGAGCAGCTTGTACTGACTGGTGGGAAGCGCGACGCCTTCACTCCAGGCCAATTGATAGAGAAACGAGGTGATGCCGAAAGCCTCGAGCCCTTTCGGGTCCTTGCGCTTGATAACGCCCGCACAGCCGTTGCGAGGATTGGCAATCGTCGGCTCGCCCGCCGCGGTAAGCGTTGCGTTGTATCGATCAAAAGCGGCGCGCGGCCAGTAGAGCTCACCGCGGATCTCGAGCGAACCGCGCATGCCTTTCAGGGTCGCTGGTACTGCCTGCGCGGACAGAACCTGCTTGGTGATGTCGTCTCCGCGCCGACCATCGCCGCGCGTGACTGCGCGCTCGAGCTTGCCGTTCACGTACGTTAGCGAGGCTGAGATGCCATCAATCTTGGGTTCGACAACGACCGGAATGTTCGTGCCTTCGGCTCGCTCGAGATCTTGTACGCGCCGCGCATACCAAGCTTCGAGCTGCTCGAAGATCGGCACCGCTTCTCCATTCGAATCACGTCGATTGGGCGTGAGCTTTTCGAGCGAAAGCATCGGAATGCGATGCTCGATCGTTGTGAAGCCTTCCGTATGGTCCGCACCGGGTTTCGTATCGATTCGCGCGTCGGGCGCGAGATCGAGCTTGTCTGCGAGCGCGACATACTCGTCCCAGAGCTGATCGAACTCGTGATCGGTGATCTCCGGCGTGCCGGCGCGATACAGCGCCTCGTGCTTTCGCACTTGCGCGGTGAGCTCCTCGATACGCGCGCGATCGGAATCGGGCTTCATCGAAGGCCCCGTCAGAAAATCATCGCGATGCGACTTTGCAGCGTCCACATGAAGCGCCCGCGCAGCCGAGGCGCGAGGGCAGTACCGGCTTCAGCCACGCCGAACTCGTTCGACCAGCGGAACATGTCGTTCTCGCCCCAGTTCACCTTGACGCCGAGATCCACTTCCCAACCGAGGAAGCAGTCGCCATCCATGAATCCGCATCCGGTCGCTCCGCTCGCACGTGGAGCAAGCGGGAAGTTGAGAACGTCAGCCCATGCGAACACGGCATTCGCGAGGAGATCGACATCGGGGTGGACCGCGTACTTGAACTGAGGGTTCCAGTAGAACGAGTTCCAGATGCCGCCGTTCGACCAGAGGGCGTTGGCTGTTTCGCTGTACTGCAACGCGGTCGCAGCGTTGAGCATCACCGGGTAGAGCAGGAGACCGACTTTGTAGTCGGGGTGCATGCCACGTTGCGAGAACGTGAGATCCGGTTTGTCGGGGTCGGTAAACGGGACACCATCATCGCCGCTCGAATAGCCAGCTTCGAGGAGTGCTTGCCAGTTTCGATCCGCGAGGCCGACGGACCCGACCGCGTTCCAGATGTTTGCGTTTACGCGGAACGGCGTCCGACCGGTGGTCGGATCGATCATGTTGTTGACCGGTGCGGGTAACGGAACCCCGCGCGTCGATCCTTGGATAGTCGACAGCTCTCCGTACGAGACGAACTGCAGGCCGCTGCCTCCCCAGAAGGAACGTCGAATGCGCCAGAACGCATCGACGATATGAACGCCCGATTCCGTCGCGCCTTGGTAGCGATAGATGTAGTACGTGCCGAACGTGATCTCGTCGGTCGTACGTTCGGGAAACGCGCCCGGTGCCTCGCTCCAAAACAGAGCGAACACACTCTCGCCGACCATCTGGTCGCCGCGCGTCAGCCATTCGAACGGGATCGAGCTGCGACGAACTGCGGCGTCCGCTGCGAGACCGAGCGGATCTGTCACGAGCCAGTCGTGAGCGATTGCGAATACCAGGGGCGTAGGGCGCGAGTCGCCTTTTGTAAGAGAGTTGAAGATCGAGAGCGGACGCGTTGCAAACAGCAATCGATCGAACGTGCTTCCGCCTTGCGCGTCACCCCAATCGTTTCGAAATCCGTTGCCGTCGTTGAAGAGAATTCCGTTGCCGCCTTGCGACGGCATACGCCCGATGCGGATCTGACCGACCGGAACCTGAAGCTCGAGCCACGCGCGCCGCAGATTGATCGAGTCGTTCTGAAAGCACAGGCGCAAACCGGAGCCGCAGCCCGGCGTCGAAGAGCCCATGCTTCCTCTCACGTCGGTCGTCGACGGGTTCTCGCCAAAGAGCGGCACGCCGGACAACCGGGCGTTGTCTCCGAAGACGACGTTGTCGAGGATGTCGATTTGCAGCCGAATGGCTGCGATCGGAAGCGTGGGGTCCGATCCGTAGGTGATCGCAGGATCAAAACGAAGTCGACCGAATCCGTAAAATGCGCTGCGCGCTCCGTGTCGTGTGCTGCCGTCGGGCGAGGTGACCGGGACGTTGTCCGTGCTGACGATTCGTGACCGGAAGTAACCGCCGAGCGTGAATCGCAGCGGGATGTCCGCGGTCGGTTGCACGCTAATCGTCGGTGAGTCGGGTGTCCGTACGGGAGGTGGGGGCGGAGGAGGAGGAGGGGGCGGCGGCGGCGGTGGCGGCGGAAATGGTTGCGGCCGCACGGGCACGGGAGCGCCTGGATCCACAGGAATGG
>CAZWQH010000602.1:0-2789 GCA_964635815.1 uncultured Sandaracinaceae bacterium | reverse complement strand
CACCAAGCGCTTGATCTTGCTCCACGGGAGTTTGTTCGCTGTGGTCTGCCTCGACTGCCGAGCCAGGCTACCTCGCTCTGAGGTGCAGGCGATGCTCCTTGCGCTCAATCCGGGTTTCGATCCCACTGCCGTCAAGCTGCGCCCGGATGGAGACGCGGACGTTCGAGAAGCCATGCTTGCGGACTTTCGCATCCCAACGTGTCCACACTGCGACGGCGTACTGAAGCCCGACGTCGTGTTCTTCGGTGGCTCGGTCCCTCGTGATGTCGTGGACGCAGCCTTCGCGATTCTCGAAGAAGCGGACGCGCTCCTGATCGTGGGATCTTCGCTTGCGGTCTACTCTGGTTTCCGCTTCGTCCGGCGCGCATTGGAGCGACAGATGCCAATCGCGCTGGTCAATCGCGGGACTTCACGCGCGGACGAGCACGCGGCCGTGCGTACGGAGGAGCTTGCTGGGACTTTCCTTCCTGCGCTGGTACGCCGGCTCGACCTCCCACTAGTTCTATGACGGGAGAGTGAGGTAGAACGTCGCACCAGCTCCCGGGTGCCGACTCTGTCTCGCATAAAGTAGACGAGTGCATCGCATCGTGTTTCGCTGTCTAACACCGCGCGCCCGAGAGGTCGCCGATGCGCTCGCAACGTTTGTCCAAGAGATCGCGCGCCATCGCGGCCATGGACACCACGAGCGCGAGATGGGTTGATTGGGCACCTCAAGAGTTCGCGGAGCCGGACGCGCCACGAACGGCCCCAGGCTGCGGGTGTCGTGCGCGTTCGAGGTTCGCGAGCCGTTGGCATGAGGTGGCGAAAGTCCCAGCCCAAACGTTCAAGTGCCGAAGCCCCGTCGTTTCTAGAGTGGACCTCAGCCACACAGGAGGCTCTCATGACGACGAACCAATCATCCAACCGACTACGCTTCATCTCTGTCGCCGGCGCGATCGCGGCAACCACGCTGCTGAGCGCTTGCGGCACGAACCTCGAACCGAACCTTGTCGAGGTCTCTGGTCGCAAGGTGGAAATCGTCGAAGCAGGCAGCGGTGACGCGACGGTCGTCTTCGAAGCGGGGTTCGGTAACGACTGGACCCCGTGGGACGACGCGGCGACCGAGGTCGCAGGCTACGCACGCGTGTTCGCATATTCGAGGCCCGGGTATGGGGGCAGCGCTTCGACGACGGAGCCGCGCGACCCCGAGCACATCGTAGAGAATCTCCGGGCGCTCCTCGCTGCCCGCGGGTACGCACCGCCCTACGTCTTGGTCGGTCATTCGTTCGGTGGGACGTACATGGAGCTCTTCGCCAAGAAGTACCCCGACGAAGTGCGCGGCCTTGTGCTAGTCGATACGCGCCCCCACGGCTTCTCGCGCGCGTGCGACGAAGGGGGGCTTACCGGATGCGCGATCCCCGAGGAGGCCGTCTCGTCGCTGCCCGCCGTCCAGATCGCCGAGTACCGAGCGTTCGCACAAGCGTTCGACCAGATCGGCGCCGCGGGACGTTTTGGGACGCATCCCGTGCGCGTGCTGACCGGGACGGAACACGGATTCTCGCAGGACGTCGAGGCGCTCTGGATCTCGATGCATGGCGAGCTCGCGGCGGAAGCGCCGAACGGCGAGCAACGCGTCTTCCGCGGGGCGGGCCACTACCTTCAGCTCGACCGAACGCACGACGTCGCCGAGACTATCCGGCGCATGCTCCCACCCAGTCGATGACCACTGCATCGGCGCGAAAAGGCTAGGTCACACGCAGCGAGTCCGCGGAGATGCCGAACATGCGACGAAAGGTGCGACTGAGGTGGGCTGAGTCGGAAAACCCTGCCGCGTGCGCGGCCTCGGTGAGCGACTCGCCCGCCGCGTACATCTCCAGGGCCTTCGTCACGCGCAGCCAAAGCACGTAGGTGCGAAAGGGCAGCCCGGTCTGCGCGACGAAAAGGTGGCGCGCTCGGCCGCTCGACAGCCCTACGTGCTCAGCCGCGTCGCTGAGGCTCATCGGCTCCTGGAGCTTCGCGGCCGTCCACGCCAACATCTTGCGCACCCGTAGGTCGGGCTGCGGCATCATGGTGTGGTCGCCGGCGAGACAAGCAAGCAACCTCCGGCCGCACGCGATGAACGCGGCGTTTTCGCCGTCCGGAGACTCGAACTTTGCGAGGAGCTCGTTCGCGAGCTCCTCGAGCCCATTTTGTGAGATGGGTGCGACGCTGGCCTTTGCGAATAGACTGCGGGTAATCGCGCGCCCCGACCGCCCATCGGGATCGACGAACAGGTGCGCCACCGCCCCGTCCGCTTCGAACGCATGCTCGGTGTCCGCGGCGACCCCCACTGCGGGCCCAGTCACCAGGCGTTCGCCGTCCACGAGCGAGAACTGCCCCCGCAACGCGAGCGTCACCTGCACGGCGTGATGCGAGTGCACATCGGTTCTCGGATAGCGGACACCGGGCTTGGTCCCGAGGACCCAAAGGCTCGCGCCCTCCCAAGACACGATACGCCCGTGCGCTTTGATCGCCATGGCCGGGAGTGTAATGCGGGCGGAGGTCGTCCGTCATTGCAGGTAGAGCGCGCATGGAGCGCGCCTCGAACGAGGAGCATGACGATGGACGAGAAGAAGACGCAGAACGAGTGTCGATGCCAGACTACGACGTGCGGATGTGCGGCGGTCGCGGCCGAACGGTGCACCTGCGGCCGCGAGTGCAAGTGCGCCCGCGCGTGTCGCTGCGCGGGTGGCTGCGAGTGCCAACGCCGCTGACGCACCGGCCAGGTTCCGGCCCGAGCTCCGGCGTCCTCTGACGCCGGAGCTTTGCCG
>CAZWQH010000601.1:0-2838 GCA_964635815.1 uncultured Sandaracinaceae bacterium | reverse complement strand
GGTCGCGAAGAGGTCGGGCGCGGCAGATTGGAGGCTGTTCGAGTTTCTTGCTGCATAGCTAGCGCCAGCCGGAATCGACCCGCGCGCCGATCTTGTAGCTCACACGGTCGCTCCACGCACGGCGACCCGGCACGGCCCGCCGGTGTGATGAAGGTCTCATAATGTTGCCAACTTAAGGTGTTTCAGCTCGTGTTTATCGGGCATGCTTCCGCGATGTCGGTGTCTCGTGTTCCCCTTGTCCTCGCTCTATTTCTGACAACTTCTTGCTCTTCTGGTTCGACGGTAGTCCCGCCGCCAGTCGATAGTGGGACCGCGAACAACAGCGATGGAGCCAACAGCGACGGAGGACGCGACGCAAGCACCTCCCCGCTCGATGCACCGCCGGCGGTCTCGGACTCGAGTGTCACGGGAGATCGCGGAGCGACAGCGGACACGACGCAGCCGCGAACAGACGCGAGTTCGACACGTGATGGAGGCAGCGACTCGGCGGTGTCTGCCTGCACACTGACACCATACGCAAACGGAACCCTCGCCATCACAGGCGCGTCGAACACGGTACATCACATTTCTCTCGGGGTTGCCAGCACAGGCGCGGTTGCGGCGACCGTAGGAATGGTGGCAAGCCGACGTGTCCCGATCATCGCTGGCTTTCCGTTGACCGGCCCCGCGGACATTCATCGCATCGCGGTCGCATCTGCGTGGCCTGACATTCAACCACTGCACGAGCCCACCTCGATCGCGGTCGCCAGCGACGGAACAACCACGAGCGTCTTCTCAGTTGGTCCGAACCCGGCGAGCCAACTCGTCGGCTTCGCCGGCTCCGTTCAATCCAGTGCGACAGCCGTCGAGCTGAACGGTGTGCTCGCGACACCGGCTGCTGGTTTTGACTTGCTGTTGATCGGACGCGCGACCGCCGTAGGGGGCGGTACGCTTGGCGGCACAACATTCCCGCTCCGCATCGTCATGACTGAACGGCGCACGCAGGCGGACCCACCATGGGCGCAGTCGTTTCTCTTGGCAGACATGGACGTGGCCGGAGGCTCGATTTACCGCGGTGCAGAACCGCGCGTGGTCCTTCCCGGCGTCGGTGACCCGCCCCCAGTCATCGACATAAATGGTACTCAAGGCGAACACGTACTGGTCGTGCCCGCGAATCCGTTCACTGGGCCACCGTTCCTATGGGGGCCTGGGACAGGCACCCGATTGGATATGCCCGAAGGCGCGCTGACGGACCGCGTGGGTCGCGTCTCGCTCGCTCCTGCCCCGTCCGAAGACCGCTACGTTTTGTCTTTTGCCACGAGCGACGCTCTTCGCGTAAACGTGGTCGATTGCCACATCGCTCCGTGTCAGTGGTTCGGAGGACACACGTACGCGGGCGGCGCGCCTTCCGTCACAGCGACTGCTAGCAGCGGACAACTCATCTCGACGGTGTTCGCGCGAGGCGGCGCGCTTCACGTTCGCTTCAGTCGCTCCAGCGGAACGGATCCGTCACGCATTCTCGACGGCGACATCTATCCGGGGCGCGAGCTTCATACGATTCCCGCGAACCGAGTTGGAGTGGACCTCGCGGCAGTAGCTCGCGTGGATGGAACGGCGGTCGTGATCTACTGGGCGCTTCTGCTCGCGGATTCGACCAGCAACCTCGCTACGGACGTCGTGGTCGGTGCGCTTCGCGCATGCCCGATCCCCTGATCGAGCTTCTCGTCAGCTTGAGATGATGCCGTTCACTTTTTTCGCGCGCGGAAGCGGTCACTGATCAGCTGCGCAAGCGGCGGCAGTCGAGCTGCGTGATCGCGAAGCTCGGAAATCAGCACGCGCGCGCCCGCGGACTGAGGCAAATCGAACCGACGAACGAGCGCGATTCGGTCGGGATAGGACGGAAGCGTCGCACCGCCGAGCACGACCAGCTTTCCGCCGGACACTCCGTGATTCGCTACCCGCAGCGGCAAGATCCCTGCGCCTACGCCGTCGAGCACCAGACTCTTCACGAGCTCCATGCTCGAACACGCGAGCGGGCGCCCAACGACGATCTGCTTCTTCTGTAGGTCTGCGAGCAAGGCTTGCGTTTGCCTCAGAGCGGGAACGTGCAGAAGCGGGTACCTCTCGAACAAGACGTTCGTGTTTTCGTCCGCAGCGAGCGACGCGTTTGCGACGAACGAGACGGCGTCGTCGAACAGCTTTACGACAACCGAATCAGGATGCTCGGCAGGATTCACGACCAGTCCCAGATCAATACGACGCTCAAGCACCGCCTGCTCGACATCGCGTGAGTTGCCGTTCCACAGAACGAGCTCGAGTCGCTGATACTTCGTCAGAAACCGCGACATGAAACCTGGCAATGCGTACGCAGCCAAGCTTTCGTGGCAACCAAGGACGAACCGACCGCGCGGCTCCGCGTCGAGCGCAGAGATCTCTTCTCGAGCCAGCGCCAACGTTCGCCCCGCCTGTCGTGCGTGGTCGACCAATACCTGCCCAGCTCGAGTCGGAGTAACGCCTTCACGCGTCCGCATCAGCAGCTGCGCTCCGACGTGTTCTTCGAGCTTGCGAAGCGCAACGCTCAACGAGGGCTGACTGATCCCGAGCACGCGCGCGGCAGCCGTCAAACTTCCGTGCTCGACGATCGCCAGATAGTACCCGACATTCGTGGCCAGAAGGTCCGTGCTTGAATGCGCGTGCATTGGGTTACGAACGCGGCCTTCTCATGGAAAGCGAACGAGGACTGGAATCCCGCCAGCCGGCGCGGAAAGAGTTCGCCCGAAGACAGTCCCGTTTCCGTCGTACGTGAAGGCCATCACGTACTCCTCTTCGCCCACCACACTCCGCGAAGATCCGAACCTC
>CAZWQH010000600.1:0-2841 GCA_964635815.1 uncultured Sandaracinaceae bacterium | reverse complement strand
AGGAGGCCATTGATCCCAGGACCACCTACAACGAAGCGGCCAAACGAAGCCTCGGTGATCGCGCACGGTTGCGCCGAGATATCGGGTACGTCGAAGATGGTGAAGCCCGTCGTGTTCAGCAGCTGCGTGAGGCTCCCACTCGCGGGCTTGTAGAGATAGCTGGTCGAATCGTCTTCCACGAACGCGACCCATTCGCTCGGCGGCGGACTTTGCGGGCGCTCGAAACCAGTCTCTTCTTGATATGCGGGCATTCGCGATGACTGGAAGAACCCCTGAAGCGTACGCACGGTCGAGCTGGCACGACGCGGTGACGCAACGTGAACGCGCATCTCGAAGTACTCCGTGTCCGGAGCCAGGATCCAGTCGATCGCAACACGCAAATCGGCGAGGTCGTCCGGAAAGACACCGACGAGCACTTGCTCGAGGAACGGGAGAGGAACGAGAGGGCCAATCGCGCGAACGACGGCTGGCCCGGACGCACCGTTCGACACGATCGAAACGCTTTCCGCGTTAAGAACGTAACGACCCATAAGAGTGATTGCCTCGTTGAAATCAACCGCTTCCACCAAAGCTCCGTCGCGAACCTTGTAAATGCCCACGGGCTTTCCGCCGAACGGATCGTAGAGGTCCGACGGGCCGGCGGTTTCGATGACTACGGCAATCTTGTCGTTCGCCATCACCAAATCGCCGGTAGCGACAACGGAAAGCGTGGATGGATCAGCGGGGATTTGCGCAGTCGTCAGCATCCCGACACGCACCTCACCGGCGGCAGATCGCAAGGGATCTGCGTGCGCGGTCGCGGTCCCCTGCGCAATGACTGGGGGAGTTGTGCAGGCCGGCGGTTGCATCACGTCCGCGCCCGCATCCCGAGCAGCATCGGATTCTCCGCCATCAGGCGGTGGCGGTAGCGGTTTGTCCGAACAAGCAGCAAGTACGAGAAAAGCGGCGCAAGAGCACCACGAGGAAAGGTGGGGAGATCGCACGCGCGAAGCCTATCAGAATTTTTCACCAAATCTTTGCGCAGAAGTCACCGAGATCGCACCTGGTCGCCGCCAAAGAGGGGCGATCCGCTGTGCTACGGGTCGCCGAAATCCGCAATGCGCACATCGACTAAGTCGCGGCGCCAGCGCACCTTCGTGGTGAGCGCGAGACCTTCGGGTGCCGTCGACCGTCAACACCACGGAGCACAAATGTATCGCCACACTTTCAAGATCGCCGCTGCGGTAGCTGTATTGATGTCTACGACGCTCGTGTCGGCGACTCTGCCTCGCGAAGCGCGAGCGTGCTGCGCCGCCGAATCCCAAGAGCGCGCTCTTCAACGAGCCACGCATGTGTTCGTCGGCAAAGTGTTCCCTCAAGGCAGCTCGGTCCCGATCGGCGGCGCGACGTTCAAGGTGCGGGTCGAGCGTGTACTTTGGGGTGACAACCTACGCACCGGTCAGGAAATCGACGTCCACTACGACACGATGCACGGAGGCGCCTCGATTCCAGGTCGCGTTGTCGTGTTCGCAAACTGGGACGCGCAAGCCGGCCACTTCGAGATACCGACTTGTTCGATCGCATCGGTTCGAGCAACACCCGCCGTGATCCGGGATGCAATCCGAGTCGGCACTACGATCGGTCGCATCCCGACCCGCACGCCACGTGCCGCAGTGAGGACCCGATGACTCGAACGACCCTCCCAAGAAAACACCAGCTCGTCTCCGTCGCACTCGCGGCCGCGATTTTCTCCTCGGGCATTCCCAGACGCGCAACCGCGGATTGCTCGTTCGAAACAGAAGCACGAGCCGTGCAGCGGGCGTCGCATGTGTTCGTCGGGAAGGCCTTTCCGGTCGGGCCGTCGGTACCGATACACCGCGCGACATTCCGAGTGCGCATCGAGCGAGTGTTATGGGGGGATCGACTCCGACCGAATCAAGAGGTCGAGATTCGCTATGATGTGCGTCACGGAAGCCCGTCGATGCCCGGTCGCGTCATCGTGTTCGCCACGTGGAACGCCACGGAGAATCGTTTCGAGATTCCAATGTGCTCACTCAGCTCGATCGTTGCGACCACAGCGTCCATCGACGCAATCGCTCGCGCAGGGACACGAATCGGCCGCCGGCCCGGGCGCGCGATTGGCTCTGCCGCTCCACCAACTCCGTAGCTCGTCGATTTGCGCAATAAGCTCGCGGTCGTAGTTCTCCTCGGCGCTTTGGCGATGGCACCGGTTCGTGCTACGCCGTCAACGCTGCAAGCGAGCAATCATGACCACCGAAGCGACAGCCGTAAGTCGACCCAGCATCCTTAGACTCTTCGCCCTTCGTGAAGAAGTCCGTCGGGTTGCCGAAGGTGAGATCCCCGAAGCCTGGGCCAAGAAACGCCCGGTTTCGATGGAGGTCATGGAGCACCCCTTCGTCGAGAAGTGGCTCGCGCGCGCGCACCCCATCACCCCAGGAATCTGGTTCGGTCCGATCATCATTGCGGCGTTGTACTTGGGGTTCTCGGGCTATCCCGGTCCCTTGATGACGCTTGCGTGGTTCGGAGCCGGGATCCTCATCACGACGTTCATCGAGTACACACTTCATCGTTTCGTGTTCCATGCGAAGCCAACGACGCAAAATGGACGTCTGCGACACTTCCTGCTTCACGGCTATCACCACGAGTTCCCGAACGACACGATGCGGCTCGTTCTCCCGCCGCTCGGTATTTGGCCGTTCGCTGCCCTGATGGGTGTTCTCTACTACTTCGCGTTCGGCAGCGTTTGGATGCAGGTATATGCGGGCTCCGCGATCGGATACGTCGCGTATGACTGGGTCCACTACTACACGCACCACTTCAATCCGAAGACCGGCGTCGGCA
>CAZWQH010000599.1:1341-2846 GCA_964635815.1 uncultured Sandaracinaceae bacterium | reverse complement strand
GCATCGAAGTCCGCAGTCGGATGGCCATAGACGCGCACGAGCGAGCCGGCAGCGAGTCGCTTCTGCCCGCCGCGATCTTCAACACGCACGATGCCCCGGAAGCTGAAGGGGCCGCTCGGGCGATCCGTGATCGTCACGCGACACGAACCTTCGGTCTCGTCTGCACACAGATGCCGAGGACGATGCACTCGATGCGTGAGACCGACCAACGCTTCCCCCGTGCCCTCGTTGACCCAGGTTACAGAGGTGACTACGCCAAACCAGCTAACGCGCGTCGCGCGGTAGCTCGCCGGATCCCGACGAACATCTTCATACGTGAGGTCCTGCGACTCTTCGAGAAACTGATTCTCGCCGTCCGCGGTCTGATAGCGACGAGAGTAGCTGTACTGGCTTCCACCACAGGAAACCGAGAACACGGCGAGAACGACCCACGTGGTACGCAGCATGCGCGAGGCCTAGCAAGTTCCAGCCTAGGCGTCACCCCTCGCGGCTCATGCGCTCGGGGCTGTAAACACCTTCGCTAGGGTTCGCACGACCACCGAGGCGGTAGCGAGACCGAATGCTCCCGTCACGAACGAAACGCTGCCTTCGATGCGATTGCGGCGCTCGCAAGTGTGCATCCCGTTGTCCGAGTTCGGACAGACGCAATGGAACTCTCCGTTGGTGTCGTAGGAGAGTGCTGTCGGTGCGATCGGCTCTTCATCGCTGAACACCGCCGTCACCCCACTTACGCGCCCTCGCTCGAGCTCGATTCCGTGGTTCTGCCGGAGCAGCTTGCGCACGGCGCGCGCAAACGGGTCGACAGTCGTCTCGGCAAGGTCGGCAGTTTTCACACGCGTCGGGTCCATGCGCGCCGCGGCTCCCATGGAAGACACAACCCGGATCCCACGGGCGATGCAAGTTGCGAGGAGGTGTGTCTTCGCAGTCATGTTGTCGATCGCGTCGACCATGTAGTCGACTTGCCCGCTGAGCAGCTCTTCGCTCGATGCCGCATTGTAGAACGCGCGTACTGGTTCGATTTGCGCGAGCGGATTGATTAGCTGTAGCCGCTCCGCCATCACGTCGACTTTGTACTTGCCGATCGTTCCCTTGAGCGCGTGCAACTGTCGGTTCGCATTCGTGACGCAAATCTGATCAAAGTCCACCAACGCGATGCACCCGACATTGCTTCTTGCGAGCGCTTCCGCGGCGAACGAGCCAACTCCGCCGACCCCGAAGATCACCACGCGCGAACGGGAAAGCCCGATGACCTGTTCTTCGCCAATCAAACGAGCTGCGCGGTCGAACCGGCGATGAACCTTCGGTTCGGGCTTTTCGGCTGCGTCAAGCGTCGGTGTAGGTGCGCCGACCATGGGCAATTGCAACGGCATGCTCGCGATTGTGTTCTATGCGCGCGCGCGCTCAAGCCCAAACAGGGTACGGGCGTTTGCGCTCGTCAGCGCCGCGACCTCCTTTACGGTGCAACTCCGCGCTCGGGCCACCGCTTCTGCGACCAAGACTACGTG
>CAZWQH010000599.1:0-1331 GCA_964635815.1 uncultured Sandaracinaceae bacterium | reverse complement strand
GTGACGCGGCTCACAGCGAGTCACACCGGTCGCATCCGAGCGCTCATCGCCCGGCCCTCCGTCGGGCAACTGGTCCGGAGCATCGGTCTCGATCAGGAGTCGTTCGAACGGAACGGCTCGGCAGGCGTCCACCGGCCGAGCAGCATTCGGGCGCGTGACCGCACCGGCGAAAGAGATGTGGAGATTCAGCTTCACGTAGTCGCGCACAAGCTCAGCCGAGCCGCTGTAGCTGTGGATGACTCCTCCGTACTTGAAGGGCCCGTGCCGCTTGAGCGCTCGGAGCGCTTCTCCGTGCGCGCGAAAAACGTGAAGGATGAGCGGCAACCCGATCGAATCCGCGACTTCGATGTGCGCATCGAGGACTCGCACCTGCTTCTCGAATCCGATCCCGGCTTTTTCCGTTGGCCCATCGAGACCGCATTCACCAATCGCGACAGCACGCACAATTCGCGCGCTTCGCTCGAGGTTGTCGAGCCCACTTTCGAGCTCTGAATCACCGAGGTCCGTCAGGGCTTGGGGATGGACACCGACGCCAAAGTGCACACCGGGTGCATCCGCAAGCGCTGCGCGTCGTAACCATTGGTGCGGGGCGACCCCCGGCACAATCACCTCGTTCACCCCCGCGGCTCGTGCCCGCTCGAGAACCCGCTCGACATCGAACTCGAACGCCGCGAGATCGAGATGCGCGTGAGTGTCGATCAACTCCACGGGGAGCGCTACGAAGCCGTCGACGCAGTCGGTCGGATCGACGGAGGCATCACGCTCGAGCGGTCGGTTGGCTTGTCACGAAGCTCTTCGGGAACGGGAATCGCCTCGAGCTCTGCGGTGATTCTTCGAAGGTAGGCCTGCTTGATGTGGAACGGGAGGAACGCGGCCTTGAAGCCGTTGATGATGATGCGTTTGATGTCGGACATCGCGAATCCCATCTGCGAGTGGCACAGCCACAGTTCCTTGGAAACGGTGGTGTCCGTGATCAGGCGATTGTCCGTGTTCACGGTCACACGAAGACCCAAGTCGTAGTAGAGCTTGAGAGGGTGCGACGCTAGGTCACGCACTGCGCCCGTCTGCACGTTCGAGGAGGGGCAACACTCCAGAGCGACTCGGTGGTCGTTTACGTAGTGAAGCAGATCGCCATCTTCGCGGAGGCGACATCCATGCCCGATGCGGTGCGCGCCGCACGTGTGAATCGCCTGTGCAATGGACTCGGGACCGTACGCCTCACCTGCATGAATGGTGCAGTTGATGTTGTTGTTTCGTATGAGCTGGAACGCCTCGCGATGATGCTTGGCAGGGTGGTCGTACTCGGCACCGGCGAGATCGAAACCGACAAC
>CAZWQH010000598.1:0-2848 GCA_964635815.1 uncultured Sandaracinaceae bacterium | reverse complement strand
GGGCGACCTCGATTCAGAGCGCGAAGGTTCTGACGAAACGCGGCGCGGGACTCCCAGAACGAGGATCCCAGAAGCGATGCGCGATCATGATCGTTTTGTGTGAGATTGCGGTAGCCGTGCTCGTTGACCGCGCGCTCGAACTCGTTCTCAAGCTGACGCATCGAGCGCCCATTGGTGTCTCCGGTGTGAGAGAAGAAAACGTCGCCGACGTGAGCTGCGAGCGGCAGATTGCGTAAGAAAAGTCCGCGCGCTTGGAAATCCCGACCCATAGCCACCTCTTCCGCGGACTCGCCGCGCGCGCGAAGCTCGCCTAGAAATGACGCTCGGTCGCCTCTCTGCGGAGCTTGCGGGTCAGCGATCGCTCTAAGCTCGTGGTTCCCAAGTGTCATGATCACGCGTCCTCCCGCGACGCGTGCTTTGTCCGTAAGCGAGATGATCATATCGATCACTTCGATCGAGTTGGGGTCCTTGTTGAGTGCGTCCCCGTTGATCACGAGCATCGAATCTCCGCCCGTCCATTCGAGCGCCCCGTCGGGGTGCTCACGCGCAATGCCTGCGGCAGCTAGGATGCGCTTGGCGGGCCCAATCGCGCCGTGGATATCGCTGATGGAGTAAACCGTCATTTCACGTCGTTGCGACGTGGGCCCCACACGCACGATTGCGGGGTGGGTCCTGAAATCACGATGAAGGGCAACCCGAGCGCCTAGCTCGCGATCGGTGTCTACGGAGACGATTCTCGCCACGCGCTCGCCGGTTCGATCAACCCGGACTTCGGTCCGTGCGCGTTCTCCGTCGCTCGTCGTTATGACTGGGCCTGCGAGCCGATAGCCCTGACGGCTCACCCCAACGAGCGCGGCATCCGGTAGCTCGCGCAGCGCAGTCACCAGCGCGGGGTGTTCGGAGGCCGCTCGCTGAGAGACCCGCGTGCGCAACGTCGTGATGGCGCGCGCTCGAACGCGTTGCCGGACGCCGGGAAGCAAATCGCGTGGTGGGGCAAGATCGCCTTGAAACGCGTTGCTCGGAACTCGAGCCGTAGCTTCGTAGCCGACCTCGAGCGGGTGATCTTGCCCAGCCGACCGAAACCGAACCGCCGAGAGTCTCCGTGACGTGGGGGCCTGCAGAGATCGCGAGCGGGCGAACCGTGCTGCGGGTCCCTCGACGTTGGAATCGCCTGCGCGGTCCGCGAACGCGGGCGAGGTCCAAAGTCCGAGAAGCGTCACCATGAGCGCTGTACGCACGGTGCGGAATAAGCACGCGATGTGCCATCAGGGCTGTAACACGGGCGTCACCTGTCCCGCGAAAAGCGCAATCCTTGCAGAACTCTACACGTGTTTGTGACGGTCTTCTCTTGCCGCGACCTGGCTACAAGAGAGGCCCCTGCGATCAGGCTCCCGTCCTTAGATGGGTCGCTGAACCAGGTCCAATCCACCAGGGTACGCGTAGCTCGTGAACGCACCGTAGCCGTAAACCTCGATGCCGAACGGTTGCGTGCTTCGTGCCGTGTGTCCTTCCGCCGCTCCGAGCCTGTACCGCGCTGCGGCGAAGCCTGTCGATCCAATAGCCGTGAACGCAGTTTGCGGAACCGCGATGTCGTCGACCGTTACTATCGCGCCCACGGGTGCAATCAATGTTACCCAGGTCGTGTCGTAGGTGTTCGAGGTGTAGAACACGTATTCGCTTCGAAACTGCCGCCGTGGCGGAAGCGTGACAAGAGAAGGGTCGCCGGCGCCTTCGTTCTGCGTCAGGCCGTTCGCGAGCCACCCCTGCATGTACTTGGCGACCAAGAAGACTTTGTCGCCGCTGAGCTCGAGGTCCTGCCGAACGTCGACGAACTCGCGGACCACGCCGGGTTGCAGCATCAGTGTCGAGGTTGTCGACCCAGATTGCTCGATGGGCGGGTTGAAGGTGATCTCGGTGTCCGTGGCCAATCCCACCAGTCGCAGGGTGTATCCGCCCGTTGCATTCGTGGAGGCGGGCGCAAACGTCGTGGCGAAGTAGCTCGTGCCCAACGCGAGCCGCGGAACCATCGACTCCTCGATGTGGTCACAGGTCTCGGTGCCCGAGTATGGAACGCGCGCGCATGAGTTTCCTGCCAAGACTTGCACCGGTGCGTTCGCGGAGACCGTTGCGCCGGTCAGGTCCGCACCGATGAGGTTGGGTCGCGGGCCAAACGGGTTTCCAGCATCTGGAAGCGGAGCGCGCGTTCCAACTACCTGCAGAACGTCGCCTGCGTTCATCATGACGGTTCCATCGCCTGACGCGTTGATCTCTCCAGTAGGGACAATGTCGACTCCCGCGGGGCTGTTCAACGAAACGACCGTGTTGTCTTGGGTGGCAGTGACGGCCAAGAACGTTTGGCCGTGTTGTGAGTGCCAACCGGCGACGGTGTAGTCCGCACCGAGGGCGTTTGCAGGGAAGAGCAACGAGGCATCGTTTGAGAAGCTGAAGCACTCAGGAGCGCCTCCTGCGGGAGGCACGCGTCCAGGGCACGTCGGTGGGAACACATCGCCGAGGGTGTATTTGACGGCGTTGAACTGGTACGCGCTCACGGGTCGCGTCGAACGCACGCGATAAGCAGCGTCCGCAATCTGAGCCGAGCTCACCGTGACGGGAATGGTGTCCGCTCCCCAGTCGCCCCCCTTGAGTTCGGGGATCCAGTCGAGCTCGATCATACGTACTTCGCGCGGTGCGAGAACGAACGTGGTGACGACTGTCGATCCGCGCGTCACGGTGATCGTCGAGCTCTCGCTGTGTGCGCTCGCAACGGCGACTCCGAAACGGAACGCGCTGTTCACGCTGTTTGCGGTGATCGTCGGCCATCTCCTGATCGCGGCCCCCTTCGCTTTTG
>CAZWQH010000597.1:0-2850 GCA_964635815.1 uncultured Sandaracinaceae bacterium | reverse complement strand
CGAGGACGTAGTTGCGCCGCTGATCGCAGTTTGCGTAGTAACAGTCCTCAGGAGTTTCCCACTCGGCGGCCGTGGGCGAGAGCACGTGAAGGTCGATGTCCGAATCATCACAGGTCGGGTCCATCGGCCGCGCGCATTCGCGCAGCGGAGGATTCCAATAGAGCTCCACACGCAGTCCTTCTCTGGGGAGAGCGAGGATCTCGGTCGAGCACGAGGAACTCTGCCCGATGCGGTCTACCACCAAGTACTCGAGGAGGTATCGACCCGCCACATCCGGAGTGAACGTCATTTCGCGACCAGGGACGCTCCGGCGCGACACGCCAGATCCAGCGGCCGCGTCGCGAACCATCCAGCTTTCTCGCGCGATGGTCTCTTCGCCAGTCACCTCTGCGACAACCTCTGTGTCTTCCATCGGGCGGACCTGGCGTGTTGGGGGGCAGGTTGCGCGCGTCGGAACCGTGTCGACTGTGACGCGAATCGAGCACTGCTGTGTTTCCCCGTTTGCGGCAGTTGCCCGTGCGATGACTTGGTAGACACCGATCTGCTCCGCCACGAATTGCGTTGCTTCGATCCCGGTCAGGTTGACGTGCGCGCCGGGAGGCGAGTCTGGCGACACTTCCCACGTCACGCTCAAATCGTGCGTGGGCTCGGAGAACGAGATCGGTATGAGAACCGGGACGTTGCGCGTCGCCGCCACGGGAGTCGTCGGGCAGCGAATAACCGGCCCCGTGACCGCTGTGAAGGGAACCCGGCATGACCCGATCGGTCCGCGCGTGTCGTATGCCGTGACCAGCGCGCTGTACATCCCGGCTCGTCGTGCGGTCAGATATGCCGCGCCACTCGCGATGTTGACTTCAATCTCAGTTGGAACCGGCCCCTCGGTCGACCATCGCGTCGAGACGATCGTTCGCTCCGTATCCTCGACCGTATACGCGCTACGCATTCCGACTCGAATGACCTCGGGGCCACCGCACGTCAGGGTCGACGGCTGTTTCGCATCAATCACGTACTCGCACCGCATCGTCGCTCCGTCTGTTGCAGTCGCGTCGAACACCACGGCGTACTTTCCGATCTGTTCAGGACGTAGCTCAACGCGGTTCCATGCATGCAGACGAAGAGTTGCCGCGCTCGATGCAGGCTGATTGGCCAGGCGCCACGAAGAAGTATCAGGGCGCGCACCTGTCACGCTCAGGACGATGGCCGCATCCTTGGTTACTTCTAGGCTTCGCTCGCCGCACTCGGGGAGCAGGGCAGCCGGACGCTCGGCGTCTGCGTGTGGATCGAGGCCCGTCTTCCCGCCGCACGCCACAGTGCACGGGACTGCGATCGCAAGCGCGAGCAGCGAGAGCGCGAGATCGGAGCTAGCGGCTCTCGTCCTTTGCACTCGTCGACCTCCTCGTTTCGTTGCGGATCTACCCTTGGATTTGAACGACGACTGCCGTGATGTTGTCTCGGCCTCCGCGCTCGTTGGCTAAGTCAATCAGCTTGTCGACAGCAATATCCGGACCGTCGGCGACCAGCGCGGTGATCTCTTCGGTTTCGAGATAGCCATGCAGACCATCGGAGCAAAGCAGGAAGATATCGTCCGGTCGGACTGGGAAGCAGAGGGTGTCGACCTGTACATATTCGCGACTTCCCACTGCGCGCGTGATGACATTCTTGTGTGGCGAGAACGCCGCCTCGTCTGGAGTAATCAGACCCTGTTTGATTTGCCACGCAATGAGGGTGTGATCCTCCGTGAGCTGAGACGCAGCTCCGTCGCGTACGAGGTAAACGCGACTGTCGCCCACTTGCGCGGTGACGCCGATGTCGCCTGAAACGGTGAGCGCGGACAACGTCGTCCCCATGCCTGCAGTGTCTGGACGGGACTGGGCCAATCCGAAAATCATGTACGTTGCTGCTTGGACGGCGCTCTCGAGCAACCGCTGCGCCCGGCGAACCGTAGACGGGTTTACTTCGCCCGCTTCGAGCGCGCGCAATACGTCGGATCCGCGTCGCACCATCCCGAAGACGGTCTCGACGGCTTCTTGACTCGCAACCTCGCCCGCGTTGTGCCCGCCCATTCCGTCGGCCACGGCATAAAAGCCGAGGGCATCGTCGGAAAGGTAGGCATCTTCATTTGATTTGCGTTTACGACCGACGTTTGTGGCCGAAGCGCTGTAGCGACGCATGCGATCCTGTGGTGCGACTTCGTAACTATCACCCTTATACGGGCCCGTGGGCAAGTGGGGCTCGCGTCATTCCGGGCGATCTGCGAAAACCGAAGGAATGCGTTCACGTCGTGAGGGCCAATTGGCGATCGGGGATGGGGCTAAGTCCGGGTCGGGCGGTCGGCGGACCGCGGGGGTGGACGTCCGACTGTCGGACATTGCCACCGTGCTTGCCGTATCGAGACACCAATCGGTAAGGAAGGCGTCCGACGAGCTGCGAGTCACGCCTTCGCAAGTTAGCAAGGCCGTGGCCCGAGTAGAACGGTGGAATCGGCGGGCGATTTTCGACCGAACAGGGTCGCAGTTTCGCTTGCTCCCCGGCGCCACACGCGTGGTCGCCCAGCTCGAAGAGGCCCTCCGAGCACTGCGCGCCCCGACCGAGGTTGACGTGCAGTTCGGCATCGTTTCGCCCAGCTATCTTGGTGGCCAGGTGGGGCGCGCGCTCGCGAGTGCCCTCGGCGCGACCCGCGTCCGTCTCTTTACAGCGACGAGCTCGTTCGTTCGCGCTTACGCGAAGGAAGGACTGTTCGACGCTGCGCTCTTGTTCGACAAGAGCAAGCTGCACAAACGGTGGGAGGCACGCACCGTTGCAAAGCTACGGTACGGTTTGTACGCTGCCCCCGCTCTAGCGCGTCGGTTG
>CAZWQH010000596.1:0-2852 GCA_964635815.1 uncultured Sandaracinaceae bacterium | reverse complement strand
ATCATGCGGAAGGACAAGGGGCTGAGCGGCGACGTCGACCGCATCCCCGTTCTCACGTGGATCATGTTCTTGAAGTTCCTCGACGATATGGAATCCATGCGGGAGGAGGAGGCGAAGCTCTCCGGCAAGAAGTTCAAGCCGGCGATCGAGCCTCCCTACCGCTGGCGTGACTGGGCAGCGAAGGACGACGGCATCACCGGCGACGAGCTGATCGCGTTCATCAACCAGGAGGAGTGCCGGAGGCCGGACGGATCCAAGGGCGCCGGGCTCTTCGCCTACCTGCGAGCGCTGCGAGGCGCAGAGGGCGGCGACCGTCGTGACGTCATCGCAACCGTGTTCAAGGGCACGGTCAACCGGATGATCAACGGCTACCTGCTGCGCGACGTCATCAACAAGGTGAACGGCATCCACTTCACCTCTTCGGAAGAGATCCACACGCTCGGCACCTTCTACGAGTCCATGCTCAAGGAGATGCGCGACGCAGCGGGTGACTCCGGTGAGTTCTATACGCCTCGCGCCGTGGTTCGCTTCATGGTCGACGTCGTCGACCCAAAGATCGGCGAAACGGTGCTCGATCCGGCGTGCGGCACAGGCGGCTTCCTCGTCGAGGCGTACTCGCACATGGAGAAGCAGTGCAAGACGGTGCAGCAGCGCCGGAAGCTCCAGGAAGGAACGATCCTCGGGGGCGAAGCCAAGCCGCTGCCGTACTTGCTCGCGCAGATGAACCTCCTGCTCCATGGCCTTGAGACGCCACGCATCGAGCCGGGCAACAGCCTCACCGTGGCTCTGCGCGAGATCGGCGACAAGGACCGCGTCGACGTCATCCTCACGAACCCGCCGTTCGGCGGCGAGGAGGAGCGCGGCATCCTCTCGAACTTTCCCGAGGACAAGCAGACCGCCGAGACCGCGCTGCTCTTCCTCCAGCTCATCATGCGCAAGCTGCGGCGCGCACCGAAGCCTGGACGCGCGGCGGTCGTTGTGCCGAATGGCGTCCTTTTCGGCGACGGCATCGCGGCGCGCATCAAGGAAGAGCTGCTGCGGGAGTTCAACCTCCACACCATCGTGCGCCTGCCGAATGGCGTCTTCGAGCCGTACACGCCGATCCCGACGAACATCCTCTTCTTCGATCGGAACGGCACCACGAGCGACGTGTGGTTCTACGAGCAACCCATGGGTGAGGGGAAGAAGAAGTACTCGAAGACCAACCCACTCCTGTTCGAGGAGTTCGGCCCCGCCATCAAGTGGTGGAGGTCGCGCGAGGAGAACGCGACCGCGTGGAAGCACAGCGCTTCGGAATTGCTCGCGCGCGGCTGCAACCTCGACGTCAAGAACCCAAGGGCTCCGGCCGCCGTGGAGCAACGTCCGTCGCGGGACGTTCTGGCGGCGATTGCGGCGCGCCAGGAGAGCTTCGACCGCGCGCTGAACGCATTGAGAGTTGCGGCCACGGGAGGTCAAGCATGAGCGTACGCAACGTAGCAATGGGTGCGCTGCTCACGCTGCGAAGGCCGGACGTCGAGGTTCGGCTTGAAGAGACGTACCGCTTCGCAGGAGTGAAGAGCTTCGGGGGAGGCGTCTTCCCGAGCGTGGTGAAGAGCGGGAGCGACTTCTCCTACCGCCAGCTCATCCGAGTTAACACCGATGAATTCGTGTACCCCAAGCTCATGGCGTGGGAGGGCGCGCTTGGGGTCGTTCCAGCGGAGTGTGATGGGATGGTGGTCTCGCCGGAGTTCTGCGTGTTCACCGTCAACCATGATGAGGTGCTACCCGCGTTCCTCGACATCTACTTCCGACAGCCGTACGTCTGGCCGCAGCTCGCGGGTGCGAGCGCAGGCACGAACATCCGACGGCGGCGCATCTATCCGGAGAACTTCCTGAAGTTCACGATCCGGCTGCCCAGCATCGCCGAGCAGCACCACGTGGTCGAAGTCGATCGCCGCGCGCGCGAGGCGCGAGCGGCCCATGCCGCGCTTCTGGTGGAGATCGACGCGCTGGTGCCAGCGGTACTTCGCGAGGTCTGCGTCACCCCGAGCTGACGCCTTGCGGCGGCGGCCAGTTAAACGCCAGCCGCTCCGTCCCGCGAAAACGGGCTCCGCTGTTAAACGCTCTCGGTTCCTCTCTCCCCGCGGGCCAGAAGAGAGAGCGCGAACCGCGTCCAGAACGCCCTTGGCGCGCGCTCCTTCACGCCCGCGGCGCTCTCTGCGCGAACGCTGTCCACGCGAGGTTCGTGCTCGCCGAGCGTCGAAGGTCGCGGAAACGTGGGGGAGAAACGCAACGGCCCCGGAGATCGCTCTCCGAGGCCGCTGTTAAAAAGTGCGGGGTCGCGTTTCCGCGACCCCGCTTGAATGGCTCCCCAAGAGGAACGAGTTCGCAAACTGGCACTCTTCACAGCGCCGGACAAAACTCAGAATAATATCGCACGCTTGATGGTGTACCGGCATTTCTGACCGGTGTTCGAGTTCGGATCGTACGACACCGCTGTGAACCAAACACGGCTTGCCGGCGAATCAGGGTGCGACGTTGTATCGAGTCATCATCCCGCCTTCCATGTGGTTCGGGAAGTGGCAGTGGACTAGCCAGTTGCCGGCTCGGTCCTCGTCGAACTCGAAGGTCTTGTAGGTTCCCGGGGCGAGCTGGATGTTGTCGGTGAGCAGCCCATCCGAGTCGACCCAGCGGTGGCCGTGGATATGGAAGGTGTGGGCTTCGATTCCGATGCTGATGACGCGCCACCGGCTCAGCTCACCCACCCTGCCCGTGAAGTGCGGGATCGCGTCCTCGTACGCGAAGCCGTTCATCGTGTGCATGTACTGGTGGGGCCCGCGATAGGTGCCTGCGTCCGGGATCTCTCCCGTGAC
>CAZWQH010000595.1:0-2852 GCA_964635815.1 uncultured Sandaracinaceae bacterium | reverse complement strand
CGTGGACACCCGCTCCATTGTCGCGCCCGCCGAGTTCGACAGAGCCGCGCACCCACTATTGGCTAGTAACGTGGCAACTCGTATCGGGCATCGCAGATCCCACGAATGCCGCGGGACTTCCGCTCGGCACCTATCGCTTCTCACTGCGCGGCGACGGCTACGCCGCAGTCAGCTCGGCCTTCGACGTGATGCCGGCGACGCTTACGGTCAGCGCTGTGCGAGGCAAGAATGATCTCGTCATCTCGGCATCCGTGAATGTGCCCGTTGGGTATCGGCTACTTGCGACCATGCATCCATCCACGGGCGTTGTCCCTCTCGAGAATGCACCGGTGTCCGTACAGATAACGCGAGGAGCTAGCACGACGCGTGAGCTTACGTTGAACGAAAACGGAGAGACCCGCATTGCAGGCCCCTCCGCGGATGTGGTTGCCGTGTCCGTCACGGACAGTCACGGCAACTCTGGGTCAATCAGCTTCTGATCTCGTGAAGAACGCGGACGCTACGCAGCGACCAGGAGCTCATCGGAGATCTTGCCTTTGAGGTATTTAGCGAGCTTGCTCTGAACGGCCTTCTCGATCTGACGAATGCGCTCTCGGCTGACCTGAAAACGTTCACCGAGGTCTTGTAGCGTTTGCGGTTCCTCTGAAACGATTCGCTCGTTGAAGACGACCTGCTCACGCGTGGAGAGAGTGTGGAGGAACGCTTCGAGCTTGTCGTTCAACTGCTCGTTTCGCGCCGCGATATCGATCTGATCTCCCGGTTCGACAGGAGGAGCGGAAAGGGTGTCGATGAGCGAACCGGAGTTGCCATCAGCATGAATTGGAGCGTCGAGGGAGATCTCTGCGGCCGCAAGGCGGCCCATCATGTCGACGACTTCGTTTGCGTCGACGCCCAGCTCTTTCGCGAGATCCTCGGCGACAATTTCGATTCCCATCGCATCGCGCTTCCGCATTTCGCGGCGGAGACGGAAGAACAATTTTCGTTGCGTCTGGGACGTTCCAAGACGAACCAAGCGTGCATTGCGCATGATCGACTTGAAGATGTACGCGCGGATCCACCACGACGCGTAGCTCGATACTTTCACGCCACGCTCCGGATCAAACTTGCGAATCGCGTGCATGAGACCGAGGTTGCCTTCTTGAATCAGGTCCAGCAGCGCGCCTTGTCCACGATGAAGCTCGCGAGCGATCTTCACGACCAGCCGCAAGTTGGTCGTAACCAATCGGGCCGCGTGCGCAGGGTCTTGCGTCTTGACGTATGCACGCGCGAGCTCGATCTGTTCTTCAGACGGAAGCACCGCGTGACGATTCACTTCCGCCATGTACATCTCGAGCGGGTCCGAGCTCGACGCGCGCGTCGGAAGAGTGCCCTTCCGCACGACCAGAGCAGACGCCTTGGTAGCAGCAGTTTTCTTCACGTTCGATTCGATGGTGGTAGTTGTCATTTTGGTTATCCGTCCAGACTTGTTGCTAAGAGACACGTCTTTCTTCTTTGTAGAACGCTCCCCCTGGAGATTTATTGCCGGTTCCTGTTTGCCAAGAACGTTCGAGGATGCGGCGGGTGTGGCTTTCATGCGCTCTCCTCTTTGGGGGACACTGCAACTTCGGAGGTCGCGCCATTTCGCACGACCGTCATCTTGAATGCAGAACACGCGCCACCGTTCAAGCGCGAAGAAAGCTCTGCACTTCCGAGTAGAGGACGCCCGTCCACCGAGACCACAATGTCGCCACAGTGGAGGCCAGCGCTTGCAGCGGGGCTATTTGCATCAATCGACACGAGCAACACCCCCGTGCTTTGGCCGAGCAGTGCCGAAACGACTCTTGGCAGACGGACGGTGTACGCGCCGACTCCGAGATATGCGCGCTTGGACGCCTCGAGACATGCGGATCGTGCGATCGCGTCAGTGATTGCGTTTGCAGGAACGCAGAGCACAGCGCCGCGCACGAGTCCTGCCGTGTTGATGCCGATTGCCGCGCCGGAAAGATCCATGAGTGGGCCGCCCGAAAACGCGGGTGTGACTCGCGTGTCCGTCGTCCAGTACGTATCTCGTGTCCCACAGGATCGAATGCGCTCTGCGCGCCCTCCGATCATCGAGAGTGCCGCGCGGGTACCCGTTGCACTCTGCGCAAGCGAAACCGCAAGCTCACCCACTCGAGGGTCCTTTGTTGCGCCCGTCACGGGTGTCGCATTGAGGGGTGTTGCTGTTCGCAGAAGAGCGATGTCGTTGACTGGGTCTCCGCCCACGACTCGCGCAGGACTGCGTTCGTCGCCGTTCCATACGACAACTTCAGCGCAGTCCAACGTGTGTGCCGCGACCACCACCATGTCGCTGCTTCCCCAAACGGTTCCTGAGCGGATCTGGCCGCGAGCTTCGACTCGAACTATTGACCCTGCGGTCTTCTCGACGAGCGCCGCTGTGGCGTTGGAAAGTTCGATGGCCGGATTCACGTCTCACAAGATGCATTGCGCGACCGTGTTGCGGCATTCATCGAAAGGACTGTTCTCCCCTAGCCATTTGGGTAGGAAGGACTGGCTGGACCTGCTCTTCCCTATAATCATTGGGGAAATGAGCAGCAGCGCGTTTTGTTTTGTTAAGAGCGTTCAAATGAGTTGAACGCATTGGTGCACACACAATAAGTACCGATTCGCGAATGGCTAGCTCGCAAAACCCGATCTCTGTCCGCGTGACGGTGATTGCCGAGGATCCGCTCGTCCGTGCTGGGCTTGCGTTGCTGTTGCGCGGAGAGTCGGAAAATCCAAGGGTCGAGGTTGTGCGCGAGCTCGTGCGGGCGGCGGGCTCGGAGGGGATCCGGAATTGCGACGTCGTGCTTTGGGACGCTGGTGCAGATAGC
>CAZWQH010000594.1:0-2862 GCA_964635815.1 uncultured Sandaracinaceae bacterium | reverse complement strand
ATCTTCTTGATTGTTTTAGTGATTTCTTTGCTGGCGCGCGCGTCGGAGGCGACATCGCTCGCTCGCGGGCGACGCTCAATGCGGTGTTGAGGCGGCCTCCGGGCGCAGCTCTTGGCGACCCGCGAGAGACCCCGCCTGAGACGGTACGCCTATCCGTCGAAGATCTGATTGCGCGCGCGGAAGCGAATCGCGGCGCGACGCTCTCGGCGGACGCACGGGTGAGAGCGGCCGGCGCTCGACGCGAGGCAGCCGAGGCCGAGGCACGCGTCCCGGAGTTCATGATCGGGCTCGGGTACTGGCAGGACCCAACCATGCGCCCTGGTATGGGCGTGACCGCATCCATGTCGCTGCCGTGGCTGTGGGGCCCAAACCGCGATCGCGTGCGCCAAGCCGAGGAGGACGAAGCTGCCGAACGCGCGGCTAGCGACAGCGCGGGTCTCGACACGCAGGCCGAGGTCAGTGAGGCCCACGCGAGGCTCTTGGCGCTGGAGGCGCAACTCTCGGTCATCCGCGAGCAGGCGCTGCCAGCAACATCGCGATCGATGGAGGCGCTCACCGCCGCCTTCTCCACGGGGAACGCGAGCCTCCTCGAGTGGGTCGACGTCGCGCGCTCCCTGCTCGATCTCGAGATGGAGATGATTGTGCTGCACGGCGACCTCCAGCGCGGCGTCGCCAGCCTCGAGCGGGCCGTCGGAACGGCGCTCCCTCGAACGCCCTTGCATGAGGATTCGACGCCATGAGTACCGGAGAAACAACGCAGCCCCCAGAGACCAACCACGAAGGGCATCACGAGCCGCACGGGCCGGCGCCGAGTCGCCGTGCCCTCCGAACGATGGCGGTCGTTCGCTGGGCTCTGCTCGGCCTCGTCACGTTGCTCGCCGCGTACACCGTGTGGACCTTCTGGGGACCCAAGCAGGACGGTCACGCCGCGCACGAGGAGGCCCGGTACTACTGCCCGATGCACCCGCAGATCCGCTCCCCGGAGCCCGGAGAGTGCCCGATCTGTCACATGAACCTCGAGCCCATCCCCGAGGAGCGGCGCAACGCGCCCGCGACCTCTTCCGCCCAAGCCACCCCGCCCTCGCCGTCGGAAGCAAGTCCGTCGAACGTCACGCCTGTCACGTTGAGCGAAGAGAAGCAGCGGGCCGTCGGGCTCGCCACGAGCTTGGTAGAAAGCACCACGGTCGGTGATCGCTTGCGTGTCCCGGGCGTCATCAGCGCACCGGAGACCGGCCTCGCACAGGCGCGCGTACGGGCGCCCGGCTTCGTCGAGCAAGTCGCCGTTCGACAGACAGGCGTACGCGTGACCCGAGGCCAACCGCTCGCGTTCATCTACAGCCCAGAAATCTATCGCGCGCAGGAAGAGTTCCTCGCTGCCACGCGCTGGAGCGGCGCCGCTAGCGGAGACGGCACCGCACCAACGGGTGCAGCCGACATCGCAGCCGCCGCGCGCCGCGCGCTCGAGCTCCTCGGGCTCACCACGACCGACATCGAGGAGATTACTCGGACGGGAAGACCGATCCGTGCGGTCGCGGTCCGTGCCCCAGCATCTGGTTACGTAACGCGGTTCAACGCAGTGCTTGGCTCGCGCGCCGAGCCCGAGATGGTGCTCTACGAGATCGCCGATCTCTCGAGCGTCTGGGTTGTCGCCAGCGTTCACGAGCGCGACCTGAACGCGATGCGCGTCGGCATGACCGCGCGCTTCACGATGACGAACACCCGGGCGGAGCCGCTGAGCGGGCGCGTGGACCTCATCGAGCCGCTCATCGAGGAGTCGACGCGCACCACGCGGGTGCGCCTCGTCGTCCCCAACCGCGATGGGCGTCTTCGACCCGGCCAGTTCGGCGAAGTCGAGTTCGAGCTCCCCGCATCGCCCGGGCTCTTCGTACCGCGCGACGCCGTGATCCGTACCGGCGAGCACGAGTACGTTTACGTCGCGACGAGCGCAGAGCGCTTCGAACCGCGCGTGGTTCGGACTGGCCTCTCGCGGGAGGGGCGCGTCCAAGTGCTCTCCGGCGTGGCCGAGGGCGATCGGGTGGTCACCCGCGGCAGCTTCATGCTCGACTCCGAGAGTCGCCTCCAGGCATCTCTGGCCGCAGCCCCGACGCCAGCCTCTGGTCCACAGGGAGGTTCTGCCGACCAGGGGCCTTCGTGCGAGACGGAGTTCAACGAGCAGCGCGAGGCGGACAAGTACAGGCAGTGCCGCGCGTGCGAGCGACAGCATGCAGGTATGGGCAGCATGGTGGCGGATTGCAAGAACGCCATTCCCAGGCCGTGGAGGTGATGCCGTGATCGGCTGGCTCATCGACGCGTCGGCGAAGAATCGAGCGCTCGTGCTCTTTGCCGCGGTCGCGCTCGCTGTCGCGGGCGTGACCGCGATGCGCAACATCAAGCTCGACGCGATCCCGGACCTCTCCGACCCCCAGGTCATCGTCTTCACCGAGTGGATGGGGCGCTCACCCACGCTCGTCGAGGATCAGGTCACGTATCCACTCGTCACCTCGCTCCTCGGCGCACCGCACGTCGTCGACGTGCGCGGCCAGACGATGTTCGGCATGAGCTTCGTGTACGTCGTCTTCGAAGAGGGGACCGATCTTTACTGGGCGCGCTCTCGAGTGCTCGAGTACCTGAACACGGTCCGAAGCCGGCTCCCCCCAGATGCGAATACCCGCATCGGCCCAGACGCGACAGGCATCGGCTGGGTCTACCAGTATGCGCTCGTGGATCGGACTGGCCGACACGACCTCGGGCAGCTCCGCACGCTGCAAGATTTCTCCCTTCGATACGCCTTGACCAGCGTACCCGGTGTAGCCGAGGTGGCGTCCGTCGGAGGCTACGAGCAGCAGTATCAGGTCACTGTCG
>CAZWQH010000593.1:0-2873 GCA_964635815.1 uncultured Sandaracinaceae bacterium | reverse complement strand
GCTTGTGAGATGTGTGCGGCTCTCCTCGAGAGTGGTCTCGGCGTGCTTGAATTCCGTGCCGCGGTTCTCGGCCCTGCCATCTACGGATGTGCTCTCCATAAGCGCCGCTTGTCCCAGGGTGAGATGCGCTTGCGCGATCACTCCTGGCGACGCTTCAGCGGGAGCTACTCGGAGCGCAAACTCGGCCATGTTCCGTGCGCGGGCCGCATCACCCATGGACATATAGAGAGACGCAAGATTGCTCGCGAGGCGCGCGGCAACAGGGCGATTCTCGAGGCGCTTCGCGAGCGTCACGCACTCATGGTACCGAGAAAGGGCCGTTGAATAGTGCCGGCGCCAGTGCGCGACGACACCTAGGTTGAACACAGCGTGTACGCGTTCCCGAGCGTCAGCCCAAGATCTAGCGAGCTGCACCGCTGCTTCAAGCTTCGCCTCCGCCTCGTCGTATCTGCCCTCGCTGATGAGCGCGATGCCTAGATTTGTGAGCGCCTGCCCCTCGAGATGTCCAAGCTGCGCGTCGTGCGCGTGGTCTGCGTTCTGGCCAAACAGCTTGATGGCTTCGTCGCGCTGGCTCGCGCTCATCGCGAGCTTTCCCAACGTATTGCGCGCCTGAATCGCCAGCGGCAACGCTGTCTCGGATGTCGAAACCGCGAGCACCTCGGTCGCCCACGCGCGAGCGGCTTCGTAGTCCGACCGTTGGTACGCGAGCTCGGCGAGAAGCCCTTCTATCTCGGCGGCAGCGACGCGATCACTTGCACCCTTCGCCGCTTCGTGCGCTCGCTTGAGGGTAGTTCCCGCACCATCCAGATCGCCTGCGAGGAATTGAAGCTGTCCGTATCGTTTCTCCGCAGCTGCATCACCGGGGTCGAGCTCGAAGAGAGAGCGCGCTTGTGCCACTGCCTTCGGATACTCGCCGAGCGCGCGATAGATATCGCAGAGAGCTTCACGAAGAGACGCCGGCACGCGGTCCGGTGTGCCGTCCACAAATGTGAACGATTCGAGCACGCGTTCGAGTAGCGCCGCTGCTTCTACGTGCGCGTGGCGCTGTGCAAGGGAGCGAGCAGCCGATAGACCGATTCGCACTGCACGATCGATGTCGCCAGACAGAAGCGCGTGATGCGTCGCCTCGACGCTCTCGATTCCGCGGCCTTCGTCGTGCAAAAGCACACAGCGGCGATGGAGGAACTTGCGCCGCTCTGCGCTTGTGGAGTCGTACACACGCTGTCGATCTCCTTCGCGCGCGAAGGAAAAGAGAACTCGTCCGTCGATCACGGATCGAGATACAAGCTCCGAGCGCGCAAACTCGGTGCGATCGGTGCCATCGATTGACGACCCGACGATCCCCGTGAGGAGCTCGAGACCCGCAAGTCGTTCGACCACGGCGAGCGCCTCGAGAAGCGCGCGTGCGCGTAGGGGCAAACGAGCGACCCGCCGCTCCAGCTGCGCTTCGGGCGTCAGGGGGTCCGCGTCGAGCAGTAGCTCGATCGCCTCAGGGTGACCGCCCGTTCGCTCGAGCACACGCTGAACGATCGCGGGCGACGTGAGGTACGCTCGCACGCCATCCGCATCTAACCGCCCGAGCGGAACGCGAACGGTAAACGGACTCTCGAGCAACCGGGCAATCGCCGCGGACTGCAGACCGATCGCGTCCGAGGCGGAAGCGTCCGTTGCGCGCAAGCTCGTGACGAAGAGCGCGCGGAAGCTCGCGCGAACCCCTGCGACACCTGTCGAGGCATCCAGGAGATGTTCGAGGAGCGCCAGGGTGCCGGTGTCCGCGCGATCCAGGTCTTGCAACGTGATGACGGGCGGCCGCACGCGCGCAACGTCGGCAAGCAGCGCTGTGATCGCGTCGAAGAACAAACCGCGACGCTCGAAAGAAACCGCAGACGATAAGTGTGTCGACCCTGGCAACATCACAGGCATCGAAGAATCGAGGTCAGCAGCGTCAGGATGCAGATGCCAAAAGCGGTGACAGCGCTCGTTGCACGCGAGCTGCGCGAGATCGAACGAAGGCTCGGTCCCAATCTCGCTCAAGAACCGCAGCGCCTGATCCACAATCCCAGCGAACGGTCCATACGCGCGACCTGGCTCACAGCGCGCGTCGAGAACGATGCCTCCATCCAGCCGTACTCTGCTTCGAAACTCTTGAAGCACGCGCGATTTCCCCACGCCGCTCGGTCCTTCGACGAACGCAAGGCGTGTCTCGATACGCAGCGCAGTCGCGTAGAGCTCGCTTAGCTTTCCAAGCTCGGTTTCGCGTCCGATCGCAAAGCTCGTCGACTCCGTAATCACCGGAGGGGCCGCCAAAGATCCGGACGACGATGCGGATTGGTCGCCACCGCGGACGAACGGAAGCACCTGACCGCCGCCGCCTACTTGCGTACGACTGCCTGGGATCTCGGAGGGTGACCTCGGACCGTCAGACGGCGGCATGAACGCTTAACATGACGCTGAACGAGCCGAGTTCAAGGCGCGAGCTTGTTCCAAAGAAACGTGTAAGCGAGTGCAGACATTCTTGCCCGTTGCGCGTTGTTTGCGGCGCCGCCGTGCCCGCCTTCGATATTTTCGTAGTACGAGACGGGTTGCTCAAGCTCGCGGAGTCGCGCGGTCATTTTTCGCGCGTGACCTGGGTGAACGCGGTCGTCGCGCGTGGACGTCATGATCAAGGTCGGCGGGTACGAGACACCCGCGCGCACGTTCTGGTACGGGGAGTATCGAGAAATGACGTCCCAGTCGGCCGCAACGTCGGGGTTCCCGTATTCGTCCATCCACGACGCACCCGCCAGTAGCTGGTGGTAGCGGCGCATATCGAGCAGCGGGACCTGACACACCACCGCTCCAAAAAGATCCGGTCGACGAGTGAGCATCACCCC
>CAZWQH010000592.1:0-2878 GCA_964635815.1 uncultured Sandaracinaceae bacterium | reverse complement strand
CGTTGAGCCGAACGATTTTTGGCCGGCGCATCACTACAGCGTGCCCTCCGTCCGGAGGGGGATTGGTCGTCCTCGTCGCGCTCAGCTTGCTCGAGGCGTCCGGATTCGCAGATATGGAGATCGACTCGGTCGATCGAGTCGATCTGTTGCGCCGCGCGTTCCGTGTAGCGTTCGCGACTCGCCGACGGTTTATCGCGGATCCCGACGCGTTTCCTATCGCGGAAGCAATCGCGGAAGCCGTTGGACGAGAATACACATCGGGTTCGCTCGAAGCGGCTGAGCGCGAGTTGGAGCTACCTGGCTTGTTCACGGTCGCGCCGCCGTCGCAGAACACGACTCATTTCTGCGTTCTGGATTCGTACGGGAACGCGGTCTCGAATACTTACACATTGAACACCTTGTTCGGGTCGAAGCTGACGGCTCGAGGAACCGGGTTCTTACTCAACAACTCGATCAACGACTTCAGCTTGGGTTCTGGAGTTCCCAATTGGTACGACCTCGTCGAAGGCTCCCGAGCCCGCCTCGTCGGCGGACGTCGAGCGACTGGGTCGATGTCGCCTACGATCGTGTCGGACGGTACGGTTCAGCTTGTACTTGGTGGATCCGGGGGGCCCCACATTCCGACGATGGTTACTCAAACAATTCTTCGGACCGTGGTCGACGGATTACCACTCCCGCGCGCGCTTGTTGCCCCACGCGTGCATCATCAGTTCGTTCCGGACCAGTTGAAGATCGAAGAGTCGTTCCCGAGCGGTGTCGCAGAATCTCTTGCTGGGCGCGGTGTCCACTTCGTACGTGCCCAACGCCTAGGCATCGGAATCGGGATTCAGCGCGATGCAAGCTCGAACGACCGCGTGTTCACGATGCTCGATCCGCGATTCAACGACGACAGCGGACTGTAACAATCGATCAAGTTATTGATTGGAGTCGGCGTCGAGCTCTACGAGGATCTCGGTGTTCGGAGCACCACGCCCAGTCAAGTCAGTTAGCCAAGCACCCAACCGCGCTGCGTTGAAGCTTGTCGACGATGAGGCGCGCTGAAGCATCGCATCGAGCTCTGAACGGAGGGCATCTGCAGACGGGAAGCGCTCCGTCGGGGACACAGCAAGCGCGCGCTGGATCAAGTTGTCCACTCCAACGGGGCACTCGGGTCGGAACGATCGCACGCTGGGACGTGGGCCGCGTGCGATTGCGTGAATCACGTCGTACTTCGTCGCCCCTTTGAATGGGTGTACTCCGCCGACCATCTCGAAAAGCACCACTCCCAACGCGAAGAGGTCGGTCGCAGGCGTCACAGGCGCGGACTGGTTGATTTGCTCGGGCGCGAGGTAGGGGATCTTTCCTTTGAAGACACCCGGGTCTGTGCCTGTCGTCACTGCTTCCATAGCTTTCGCAATGCCGAAGTCCGTTACCTTTGCGACACCGTCTATCGAAATGAGAATATTCCGAGGACTCACATCACGATGAACGATGCCGAGCGCTCGGCCGTCGTGGCTAGTCGCAATGTGAGCCGCGTGCAATCCGGCACAAACATCGCGGCCGATTCCGAGAGCAAACTCCAACGGCATCAGCTCGTCCCGCTGTTGCAGCGCATTCAGAACGCTGCGGAGGTCGACTCCGTTTACGTACTCCATCGCGATGAAGTACGACTCACCGTCGTGGTCGAGCTCATACACATCCACCACGTTGGGGTGGTGAACGTGTGCAGAGAGGCGGGCTTCTTGGGTGAACATCTCCACGAACTGAGCGTTACGCGCGTGGTGCGGGATGATGTGCTTGACCGCTACGATCTTCTGGAAGTCGGCGAGGCCTCGTTGGCGCGCGCGATACACCTGCGCCATGCCGCCGGACGCGATGAGGTCGAGAATCTCGTACTTTCCGACAGAGCGTGGCGGTGGCGTGGTCTGTCGCGACGACCCGCCCGACGTGATTTCCGTCCGAGCAGCGAGGAACGCGGCGACTGCAGGAGACTTTTCCACAAGCAGTTCCGCGATATGCGAAGGAGTCGCTGGCGGAATCATACCGGCACGGGTCTTGTGCGCTTCCGTGAGACCGCGCTCACCCTCAATCAAACATGAAACAACGTTCGCGTTTGAAGGATAGGCTTTGATGACGTCCGTGACTTGGTGTTCGAGGATGCGTGCGAAAGACGCATGCACTCCTGGCGCAGTGACGATCGGGGACAGCGAACGAAGGCCTTCCGGCGAAACGCGCGTCACCCCATCCATGATGAGGAGGACTTCGCCTTCAAGGCCTTCGGCCAAACGGCGTAACTTCAGAGGCTTGTCAAGCGGACCAAAGAACCAGAATGCAGTCAGATCCGAAAGGACTTCCTTCTGAACTCGGCAAGTTTCGTTGCGCGCGGTCTGTCCGGAATCCTGGAGTTGGCTCAAAAGCGTTGGAGGACGAGGGTTCGGTCGCGATGCGACGTAACTGAAATAGCTCGCGGGCTCATCGTCAAATTCACCCGGCTCGCCAGTTGTCGGGTGATTCGCCTTGGGGGGCTCGCTGAGCAGCGATGCGGCGTGCGTTGCGGTAAGGTCGACGAGAATCTCGAATTCCTCACCGGCTGCCGTCATGAACGGTGCATAGATATCCAGAACCTCGGTGCGCGCGCCGAAGCTGCTGACGGTATTCAGCTGTGTGACAAACCCAGGACGGCAGTGTGTAAGCCCCACATAGGCGGCTTTGATCTCTTTCATCGCGATGACCCACTCGCGAACACCGAACGAAGTGATCCGGCGCAGGTCGTCCAAGTCCAAAAGAACCACACCGCGCGCGAGGCTGACTAGCTTCGCGCGTTCGAACGTCTCATCCAGAATTCCCGCAAGCCGAATGTAGGAACCTGCGCCATTAGGCAGGGTTCTCACCAGCTCGA
>CAZWQH010000591.1:0-2879 GCA_964635815.1 uncultured Sandaracinaceae bacterium | reverse complement strand
GGGCAAAGCCCCCTACTCCTACTGGGGCGAGACCGAAGTGAAGATGGTGCTCGAAGAAGCGTACAAGTTCGCGCGCGAGGTCACCGGCCCGTTGAACGGCATCGGACACCGCCAAGGGTGTCGCATCGAGAACGGTCGCGTGAAGACGCCCGAGGGTTTTCAGAACGCGTGGAACAAGCTCTACGAAGCGGGCTGGAAGTCGCTTGCCGCTCCGGAAGATTGCGGTGGGCAAGGCGCGCCAACGCTGCTCCATGTGGTGGTCGAAGAGTTTCTCTCGGGATCGAACGTCGCGTTCGCAATGTATCCCGGGCTCACATTCGGCGCGGCCGAGGTGATTCATCGGTTCGGTACTCCGCGTCAGCAGTCGCTCTTCGCCGATCGGCTCTTCAAGGGTGAGTTCGCAGGCACGATGTGCCTGTCCGAGCCGCAGGCTGGTTCGGACGTCGGTTCCGCCACGACCGCCGCGAAGAAAAACGCCGACGGTACGTACACGATCAAGGGCACGAAGTGCTGGATCAGTGGCGGCGATCACGACCTGGCGAAGAACATCGTGCACTTGGTGCTCGCAAGGATCGAAGGCGCACCTGCCGGCACGAAGGGGCTCTCGCTCTTCATCGTCCCGTCGCAGCTCGTGGACGACAAAGGCGGGCTGGGAGCTCGCAACGGCGTCGTGGTGCCGAGCATCGAGCACAAGATGGGCTTGAACGGCTCTGCAACGTGCGTGGTCGAGTTTGGCGACGGAGGCTCGTGCGTGGGCGAGCTCGTCGGCAACGAGGAGCATCAAGGCATCAAGCAGATGTTCTTGCTGATGAACTTTGCTCGCATCGGCGTAGGCATTCAGGGGCTCGCTCTCGCATCGGCGGCGTATCAAGTCGCGCTCGACTACGCGCGAGATCGCAAGCAAGGACCGAACGTTCGCGATTGGAAAGACCCCGAAGCCGCACGCGTCGCAATCATCGAACACCCAGATGTACGCCGCATGCTGATCGATATGAAGTCGCGCATCGATGGCATTCGGATGCTCATCATGAAGGTCGCCTCACATCAAGACGTCGCGCGCCGACTAAAAGAGATCGACCCCGACGCATCCGCTTACAACAAAGGTCAGGTCGACCTTCTCACCCCGCTGGTCAAGTCCTACGCGTCGGACCAGGCGTACCGGATCTGTGAGACCGCGATCCAGATTCTAGGCGGGGCGGGATACACGCAAGACTTCCCTATCGAGCAGTACGCTCGCGATTCGAAGGTCTTCAGCATCTACGAAGGCACGAACCACATTCAGGCTCTCGACCTCGTTGCTCGCAAGCTCGGTCAGGCCCAGGGGAAGAACACCCAGAACTTCCTCGCAGACATCGCAAAGTTCGTCGCGGAGAATCGCGAGAACGAGAAGTTCAAGGCTGCGATCAAGGAGCTCGAGCTCGCGCAGCAAGCGTTCGCTGGAACGGCCATGCAGATGGTCCAGTGGTTTGGCGCAGGTGAGCTTGAGCGCGTGCCTCTGGCAGCCAACAGCGTGCTCGGTATGATGAGCGAGCTCGCGGTGGGTTGGTACCTACTCGAAGCCGCGGTCATCGCCGACAAGAAGCTTGCGAGCGCGCCGGAAACGATGACCGCGTTCTACGAAGCAAAGCGATACGAGGCGGTCTACTTCGCTCTCAACGTACTTCCGGCCGTTCGCCATCGCGCCGAGCAACTCGGCAACGGCGACAAGAGCGCGCTAGAGATTCCGGAAGCCGGTTTCGGTCCTACCGCGCAGTAGCATTCTTTCACTCGGCTACTGCACGGACTCGAAGGTCGTTCCGCTCCAGCGGGTGGGTGACGAGCGTGGCGCGCACGTGCCACGCCAGTTGCCGGACCACGATCGGTCGCAGACGTTGCCATTCGGATCGCCGCACCTCGAAACGGTCTCGCACGCTTGTCCGTCCGTTTCGAAGTTTGCGCCTGGCTCCGTCTGAGCACGCATCCACGCGAGGAACGCTGCCTTGGCATCCGCCAGGCTCAGGCCACCGAACGCTCGAGCGAAGGCGGCTCTGAGCTCGTCCTCGGACGTCGTTTCGCTCCGCACTTTCAATAGGCTCGAGAACGTATCTGCAAACCCTCGTGCACCGTTGACAGGATGAACGGCGCGTAGGTACTCGACGAAGAGCGCCCCGCCACCTTCGTCCTCTGCCAAGTCGGCGTCTGCGCCTGGGAGGAACTCGTAGCGCGAAAGAACGTTCGCCGCGGTTCGCGGAGTCATGCGCACGTAGTCGGTCACGAAGCTCCCGATGGGTTCGCGTCGGTCGAGACTGAAGCGCGCACCGATGACAACCGCCATACCTTCGTCGAAGTACTGTGGAAAGGGGTAGCGCCAAACCTCCACGCCGTTCTGTTCGATCACCGTCGCGTTGTCGTCCGCGGCTCTTGCCATTCGGAACTGGAGAATGTGAACGAGCTCGTGCGCGACGCTGTCGTTGAAGTCCGCCGCGAGCATTCCGTCTTCGGGGATCACAAAGACATCCCCGTTCTCGTCCTGGTAAGCCATGGCAGCAGACGTCTCACGACCCTCGCCTTCTTTGTAGTACGCAGCGTGATCCAGAATGACGATGCGGATCGGAACCTCGAGCTCTTCTGCTTGTGGGTCGACCTTTAACACGCGCATGTCGTATCGCAGAGCTTCCACCGCGAGCGCGCGCAGCTTCTGCAGCATGGGTTTCTTCAGTTTCGATGAGCGCCGGAGGTAGATCTGAACCCCGTCCGACGTCGACTGAACCGCCAAATCCTTAGCGACACGGGTGAGGTCCTCGGGCAACGGAACGCGCGTGCTGGGATTGTCGCCCTTGCCGACGAAGCTCTCGTCGAAGGTGATTGTCTCCTCATCCACCGACGCGTTGGTGGCGCAA
>CAZWQH010000590.1:0-2880 GCA_964635815.1 uncultured Sandaracinaceae bacterium | reverse complement strand
CCCTGGTCGCAGGTCCCGTCCGAACACGAACACGTGCTCGCGCACGAGACGCCATAGGTACCCGCGGCGCACTGAGGCCGTACCCACACTCGGTGAATCGTGCTGGCTCGGGCGTCACCAAGGTCCGTGTCGATCTCCCAGCGATTTCCGTTGCCGCGAACCGCCCAGTGATCACTGCTGCTGCGATAGAACGGGAAGTTGGTGAGAGCATTGTCGCCCTGATTCGTGTAGGCCGAGTCTACGGACTGCGGCAGACGCCCCGTGTGCGAAGGGAGCTGAATCGCACCATTGCCGATCGCGATGCAGCTCCCGGATCCGCTCTGTGCGTGCGCGATGCATGCGGCGTTGCGGGTGATGAACTTCAGCTCGCGTGTGTGCGACGAAGTCCGTCCCTCGAACAACATTTCCCCGACCGAAAAGCGAGCGAGCAGCGCATTGCCGGCATGTCCCCAGACTGCCGAGTTCGCACTCTCGTCCTCGCCGACTGTGTTGCTCCCCATGAAGGGCAAGCTGGTCGTGCGCGCGCGAATCATGGGATTTGTACCGCCGCGATGCACATAGTTGAGCACGAGCGTCCAGCCACCGCCGTCGGTCGTCATGTCGCAATACGCTTCGATGGGAGCATCACCACCCGCGCCGTCCGTATCGATCATGTAGTAGCCAGTGGGTGCGGTCGGCGCAGCCGCGAGCACCGCTGCGCAGTCGACCTGAGGAGTCGCGTTGATACCCGCCGGGGTGTCGCACGAAGCACCGGTCCAACCGAACGCGCAAACAGCGCATCCGGTGCCGCTGCCGTGCCGACCGCATGAACAGACGCCCGTTCCGCGTCGACCGTCGGAGCACGACCCGTCCGTGCAGCTACACGTGCTCGCGCAGGTGTTTCCGTAGCGACCGGTTGCGCACGGTGGACGCGTCCAGACGCGGTGAATCGTGTGCTCCGATCCATTTCCGAGGGTGGTGTCTGCTTCCCACGCGTTGCCGTTCCCCCGAATCGCCCAATGCGAGTTGCTGCTCTGGTAGAACGGGTAGTTCGTCAACGCATCATTGCCTTGATTGACGAAGCCGCTGTCGATGGACGCTGGAAGCCGAGCCGAGTGCGAGGCGAGAGGAACCGCCCCGTTGCCTGCACGAATACACGTGCCCGTCCCTGAGCGGAAGTAATCGATACAGTCTTGATTGGTGAGTACGAAGCTCATCTGGCGCGAACTTCCCGCGGAACGCGACTCGAAGAAGAGCTCGCCCGTCGCCAATCTGCTGAGCATCGCGTTTCCTGCATGACCCCAGTTCGAAGCGCTGCTGCTCTCGTCGACACCGAGCGCTGCAGTGCCCATGCGCGGAAGGTCCACCGTGCGCACGCGTGTGGCCGGGTTGGTGCCACCCTGATGAACGTAGTTGAGAACGAGCGTCCAGCCGCCGCCATCCGTCGTCATGTCGCACGTCGCGACGATCGGAGGAAGGCCGCCGGACCCATCCACATCGATTGTGTAGTCACCGCTCGTCGCTGACGGAGCGGCTGCCAGAATCTGCGCGCAGTCCGCAAACGGGAGGTTACACGATGAGCCGCTCCAACCTGCGGTACACGCGCACGTGCCAGAGACGCAGGTTCCATTCACGCACGGCGCAGAACACGTTACGGGCGCGGCGTCAGTAGGGGGAACGCTCGTGTCCGATGGCACGGCGACGTCACGCGCGGCGTCGATCACCGAAACGCTCGAGTCGACGACAGACACGCTCGCATCGGGAGTGATAAGAACGTCTGCAGCGGAAGTGGACACGTCCGTCGCGTTGGAGACATCCGACGCTCGCGTCGTATCGGGTGGAATCTCCCCGTCGACGAGAGTGGTACTCGAGTCGTTGCTCGTGGTCACATCGGAAGTCGCGGTGTCAGCGGGAACGGAAGACTCACGAGATTGAAGCGCGTCCTGTCGTGCGTCGAGCGTGAGCATGGCGTCGCCGCTGTCGCTCGCCGCGTCACTAGGTTGAACGGTGACATCGGTGTCGATGACCTCCGCGTCTTCTGCGATCGTGATCTTTCCGCACGACGTCGACGCTAGAAATGAAGCCGCGAGCAGCCAACGAATCGCCATCGAGAGCGTGGGGTGAAGAAGGGTCCCGTCCATGCGCCAGACGCTACCACCTTTGTTTCGGAGTTTGTTTCTTCAGCCAATCTCGATCGTCTGGGAGACGATGCGTTGGCTGCTACGTTGCACACATGAGATCACTCCCTTTGCGCATCGTTTCATTGGTGGCTGCGTTCGTGACTGCGCAGCTCGCGGGATGCGGAGCAAGTGTCCAGGGCTCACGTGTATCGTCGACCGAATCGCGAGCCGAGATCAATCGCGCACTCGATGATTGGCACGACGCGGCTGCGCACGCGGACGAAGCCAGGTACTTCGGGCATTTCGCAGCGCACGGAGTCTTCCTTGGAACGGACGCGACCGAACGGTGGGATGTCCAAGCGTTCAGGGCGTATGCACATCCGCATTTCGAGCGCGGGAGAGCGTGGAGCTTTCGGTCCGTCCGGCGCGAAGTCGTCATCGATTCTCGCGGTCTCGTCGCTTGGTTCGACGAGGACCTCACGACGGAGAACCTCGGGCCTGCTCGCGGCAGCGGGGTACTCCAACGTGACGGCCACGGGAGATGGGCGATCGCTCAATACGTTCTCTCCGCGACAATCCCCAACGAACGATTCTCGGAGGTGAAGGCACTGCTCGCTTCCGAGGCTAGACCCACGGACTAGGGCAAGATTCTGCAGACGGTAGGTGCTGGATCGAGCGTTCCCTCGAGCCCAGCCACCGGCGACAAAGTGATCTCGGGACTTCCGCTCGTACAGTTGAGCGGAGTGCGAGTGCGAATCGTGATGCGACCTACTCCGCCGCC
>CAZWQH010000589.1:0-2883 GCA_964635815.1 uncultured Sandaracinaceae bacterium | reverse complement strand
CCCCACAGACGAAGCCCGCAGTCGAGTTCGTCGCGCGCCCGGAGGTCGTCCGTCCGGCGGATTCGCTACGAGTGACGATCAACGGAACGGACGTTTATCACCGTATCGAAGCGCTTCGCGGGAACCTCGCGCTAATCGACCATCCCTTCGCCGGTCACAAGCCAACCGCGTACCTCGCGCACGTGAAACGCTTTGCGCTTCCACCCTTCGCGCTCGAGGCAACCATCATCGCCTCGCTTCTTGGCATCCTTTTCACGCTGCTCGAAGTCTACGGTTCGCAGCGACTCAAGAAGTACTTGCCAAGCTTCGGCGCAGCGACGATTGGATGGATGATCGCGTGCAACGATTCGCTCGCAATGATGGCGGGCTCCATCGCAGCCGCGATCGTCGTCTGGCAAGCTCCCAAGTGGTCCGAAAAATCGAGCATCCCCACCTATTCAGGTTTGCTTGCGGGCGCGTCGCTGTTCGGAATCTTCGTCACGCTCATGCGCGACATCCTCAAGGTCGTCTACCCGCCCGGCTGATTCCGCATCCGAGACCGGCGCGCGGACGCGAAGAGTTCCGGCGCTGGCGGCTGCGTTGAACACATACTGCACGACGCCGCCGTCGGTAAGCTCCACGCGAGCCATGTCGCGACCGATCAATCCTGCGAGAAGACGCTCCGCTTCGTCGACTGAAATGTTCAACGACGCTGCGACACGGCCTGCGGTCAGGACTCCCGAGCTTTTTTCCGCGAGCTGCAGAATTGCGCCATCGCGCTGAACATCACGAAACGCGTCCGCGCGCTGACGATGACGCGCTCCTCGCTGGAAGAAGACGAAACCGATGCCTGCAGCAACGGCGGCAAAGGCCGCAGCAAAAAGCTTCCCGGGTGTTCCGTCTACGAACGTGGCGAGCGCACCCGATCCAAGAACCGCCGCCGCAAAGCTGCCTATGCCTCCCGCGCGGTACCCGAACGAAGCGGCACTGTGGAGCAACACCGGTCGCTCCGCGCGCGTCAGAGGCCCACCCGCATCCGACACGACGGTGAGCGGACCCCGCGAGCGCTCCTTTCCGCATGCCTGACATAGCCACACCGCGTCCACCACGGAAGCGCCAGGATTCGCCGCCACGACCGGTGCGAACGCACGACAGCTCTGGCAGAGGTTGTCCGCGCCAAAGACGCGCTTGCATCCGACACACCTCGCGGTGCCTGCGGGAACGGATTCGCCACAACTCGGGCAAACTTGCGGAATCACGTTGTTCCCGACGGCGTCGCGATTTGGAGACACGTGACGGCTAGCGAACTTCCACGCCGGTCGCTTCAATCGCGAGCGCGACGCGCGTTGCTGTTGCGCCTTCCGACTCGAGATGTCGCTTGTGCACTTCGCTCAACGGTCGTGTCGAGACGCGTCCCTCGATGCGAGCTTGCTTGCCCGTCACGTCCTGCGGAAGGAAATAGGCATGCGCCGCCATCGGGATGCGTACTGCATCCGCAACGCCGTCGGCTCGAAGCTCCATCCAGCATCCCATCGCTTGGCACACCCGGTTGATCGTGCCCTCGGTCTTCACGATTTGTTCGGAATAGCGCGCGGGGTCGGCGGTCAAATCACGCAGCGAGGTAACCGCTCGGTCGGCGGCGAGCGCTGCGCCAAACAAACGAGCTCCGTCAGCAAGCGTGACAGATGGGCTCGCCTCGTAGCTATCGCCAGCGGCGGCCGGCGCCGTTTCTCCATGTCCAGGCTGACCGTGTCCGGGATCTGCTGCGACGGGATGCTCGTGCGGAGCTTCACCAGCTGCGTGCGAGTGAGCCTGACCACCGTGCTCGTGCGTGGTCGCTTGATTTGCGGCCGAAGCTGACTGGCTTCCGTTGGGGGCTTTGTTTCCGCACGCACCGAAACCTGCGCTCAGCGCAACGATGCAAAGCACGGCGGAGACCCGCTTGAAGTTCGAAGCTTTCATTTCTCGAATTGAACTGGCACTCATCGTGATTCTCCTGATGCACCGTTACGGGGCATTCTCTCCCAACAACTGCGTCATGCTCGCCTCGTCGGCGGGCGTAAATGGATACGCGTCGAAATCCGAGGACGCGACCCAGCGAAAATCCTGAACCGCGCGCGCCTCGAGGTGATCCTCGAGGAGCGTGCACTGGTAGAGGAACAAGTCGACGGAGTAACTCTCGTACGGATGACAAACGAAGGAGATTAGCTTTTCGACCGAGATGGACGCCCCGAGTCGCTCGCGCATCTCGCGGCGAAGAGCGACGTTGTCTTCCTCGGCCGGCTCCACCTTCCCGCCAGGAAACTCCCACAGCAGCGGGAGCACCGCCGTCGATCGGCGTTGCGTAATCAAGTAGCGCCCATCCCGTTCGATGAGCGCAGCAACCACACGGATAGTCTTCCGCACGGCGGGGATATAGCATACGAACCCTTGCACGCTCTTCGTCAAACGAGCCTGTTTCTTGGCCTTCCGCTTGGTGCGGAGCTCGTAACTCGCGCCATGGGGCGCCCCCCGAGCGTGGTGTGCATCTGGCATACCGATATGCCCGGCATGCATCGGTTGCGCGCTCGAGCGCGCGCCGGCGATCTCGAGCTCTTCGAGCGACCCGATCTCTCGAAACCCGCCGTTTTGGCCCGAGTACTTCGCCCCGAACCGAGATTCGCGCTCTCGTGGTTCTGGCCGAAGAAACTCCCGCCGGCACTCGTGGACGCTGTGCCGACATATGGAGTTCATCCATCGCTCCTGCCCCGCTGGCGCGGACCTGACCCGTATTTCTGGGCGCTGCGCGCGGGTGACGCGGAGACCGGTGTAACGCTACATCGCGTGGCCCATGAGTACGACACCGGCGGAATCGTTCGGCGCGAGCAACTCCCGATCTGGCCAACGGACAATTCGTGGACCCTT
>CAZWQH010000588.1:0-2888 GCA_964635815.1 uncultured Sandaracinaceae bacterium | reverse complement strand
CGAAGCGATGTTCGCGGCTGCGGCGAGGGAAGCGCCCAGCAGGTCCCCGAAATGGGCAGAGATCCAATCCGCGTAAAAGCGGTTCGGAACGCGAAGCACGATCACCGAGTTCGTGCCGTCGACCGGTTGCTGAACCGGACTAAGCGAAACTGGTGAAAACCAAGTCTCGAAACTCTCTGGGGAAATACGGTTGCGGACTGCCGATAGCGATTGGCTCCACAGATTCACCCACAGATTCTCCATCAATACTTTCCCTTTCGATCACAGCAATTTGAGACAGTTATCCACAATCAATCCACAGGACTGTGTGGATCTCCCCTGCCGCTGTTGATAAGTCCCTGGTTCGATGGACAAAAGCGAACTGCTAGGACTGGTTTTTCAAGCGGAGGGCGACGCTAGCAGACCCATTTCCAGGCGTCTACGCGCTCCCGTGGACAAAGTTGTAACATATTGAATTAACGCGGCAAAAAAAGAACCGCGCTGGAAATAGGATCACGCGCGAGACGTCGCAAAAGCGGCGGATGGTAGCAACTGTGTGAAATGAAATCGAAAAGTAGGTGTATCAGTCGGGATCCAACGGCGGTCTCCACGATCGCTGCGCAACCCTACTAGATCGATGGGAAATCCAGCTTCTGGGAACAGAGGGCGGTCAGGACGGGTCAGACGATATCGTCAAACCGTGGCCAAAAGGCCACGGAGCGGCACGGATGCCACAGGTTCTCCGCGAACGTCGGCGAGACTCAAAAGTCGGTTGGCGGACAAGAAACCGGAGGCCGCCGCGCGCTCCATCAATGCACTTGGGAACGGCAACTGAACGAAATCTCCTGCGAGCGCGATTTCCGGGAACGGGGTTTCGACGGTGGGTCGCCGATAAAACGAGCCGACCTCGAAGCTCGGACAGTCCTGGGTCAGGAGAAAGCGCTCGTCGACAGTGCGGGCGGTACGCGTCTCCGGATAGATCGCGTGGAGCGAGTTTTTCAACTTCTGTCGGACATCGGCTTCGATCTCGACCGCGCTGGTTAGCGATGCGTACTTGAGGCCGTACGCGTGGAGCTCCACGACGCTCCCGCCTGAACGACGTGCCCACGCTCGACTCTCGGTTTCGATGTCGTGATAGAGCGAGATGTTGTCGAGAAGATCGAATCCTGCTGTGCCGACGAAAGGCTGTCGCCCGGGTTGCATCGGTCGATCGAGAAAGAGTCGCCATACGGCAAAAGGAGGCGCGAGCCCTCGCGAGAGAACGAGATCGCGCCACGCGGGCACGTCTAGAGTAGGCGAGCTCGAAACGAGGGAATGCAGGCCACGGACATCGAGGCTCAGGACACACGCGTCGTAAAGGCGATCATCTCGGTCGGGCGTGTGAACGACGAGCGAATGCGATTCACGTGGAGAAGATGCATGCGAGGTGCGCCCGACCCTCTCGATAGCTTCGACACTGGTGCCGAGGCGCAGCTCGACCCCTAGACGCTCCAGGTAGCGCGCAAATGGGGTCCAAATCCCCGTAGAAAAGGGTTCGTCGAGCACATCGAACAAAAGACCTTCGGGATTCCCGGTGAAATAAAAATGAAACATCATGAGCATGTCCGCGGCGCTCATGACTGCCGGATCGTTGAAGAACGAGTGCGCGAACACTTCGAACAACATCATCCGCGCCTCTTCGGGAAAGTTGCACGCGTCGAGGTATTCCTTGGCGGACACGTGATCGAACGCCACCATGCGTGCGTCCTGGTAGCGCAACATTTCGAGCGCGGGCCAGGGGCGAATCTGAGCGAAGTCTTTTAGCCGGAGCGCGGGAGAACGCAGAACGAGCGACAGCAAGTTCAGGGGCGTCGTCTTGGGGAGGTTCTTGAACGACTGGACGCGATTGTTTGGGGCAATCAGTGGGTAGTCCGGAACGGGCTTCAGACGCGCGAGCGTCGGGTCTACCCTTCGAAGCAGCGAACGCAGATTGTAGTACTGGCGAAAGAAGGCGTGAAATCCACGTTCCATCTCGAACGGTTCACCCGTCGAGAGCTCCTCCGTCCACGCGCCCGCGCGACCCCCGAGATACCGGTTTCTTTCGAAAAGCGTGACCTTGGCGCCTCGTTCTGCCAGGACCGTTGCGGCGGCTACGCCCGCGATACCGCCTCCGACGACCGCTACACGAAAGCGCGCCTCCGCGGGGACGTTTGCGTGCGAACGACGGCCGCTATCGTCGACGAACACTCCGGACCGCTTGCGGGTCTGGGCCAAAGGAACCGTCGATGACCGTTTATTCGAGCTCTGGAGCATGCGGTCGCTCGCCTTACGGACGACGCGCAAGGAATGAGTGCACGATCTGTTTTTGCCAACCATCCATCGGCTCATCTCGCACATCGACAAAACCGGCTCGCGTGAGTCGGTCAAGAAAGGCCGATGCGCCATCGAACTCGAGCACCGACCGACGCAAATACCGATAGATGGTCGCGTCGCCGCCTACAAGGTAGCCGGATGGAATGATGATGCCCATGGAAACCGCGTTCCAGACGAGCTTCGAAATACGTGAGTCCTTCACGGAATACTCGTGAAAGCACACGGTACCGCGTGCTTTGAGCAACTCGCGAATGTTCGAAAGGCAACTGTCCGCGTCCGGGACATTGCGAATCCCGTACGCCATCAGCACCCCGTCGAACGTCCCGGTCACGCCCGCCGCTTTGGGGTCGGTCGCATCGCCGTGAATCCAGCTGACGCGTGAGAGGTGGGGTTTCGTGCGCGCTTTGGCGAGCATCTCCGCAGAAGCATCGAGCGCGACGACCTCTGCGTTCGGATACTCTGCAACCAGTGCTTCCGTGGAAGCACCCGTGCCGCAGCAGAGGTCGAGAAGCCGCGGAGGGGTTGGTGTTGCGGTGATCGGCCGATTCGCCAGGAGC
>CAZWQH010000587.1:0-2889 GCA_964635815.1 uncultured Sandaracinaceae bacterium | reverse complement strand
CGTCGGCGGAGAACACGCGGGCTCGCGGATACGATGCGGCCGCCTCGCTCAACGGGTTCTCGGCGCGCAGGGTTACCACCGCGACGGCGGGCGCCTCGTCGGTGATGGACGTTTGGAGCGCCGCGAGGACGTCCTTGTTCTTGCCGGACGCCGAAGCGAGGAACACGGCGGCGCGGTGAAGACCCGCCGGCACCGACAACACGTCGAGCGGCGTCGTGAAAAGCGCCGGTCGTCGATGGCGGGTGCGGTGAAGAAGCGTCGTCAGGTGGCAGGCCGTCGACGAACCACCGGACCCGATCGCAACCAGCGGCAAATCCGCGACGTCCGCGACAAACCGCTCGAGCGCCGTCACGTCGCGGGACAGCGCCCAGGTGAGCGTGTCTCCCAGGGCAGCGAGCTCGCTGGCGAACGCCTTACCCACAGCGGCCTCCGGCGCTTTGCTGCTCGCTGGTCAGGCCGAACGCGACCCCGCGGACACGCTTCGCGAGCGGTCGGTGCATGGGCTCGAGGCTCGCCTTCGAAGTCGCGTGCACGGTGGTCCTTCGCCCTTTCTCGTGCCGCACCGCGCGGCTCTCTTGTGGCGCGGGCACCTCTTACCATACACTGGCAACGGTTGGAATGCGTTACCTCGCCTTGCCGAAGGAACCCGCCGCGATGGCCGACGAAATTCTGACAGTCGCCGAGGTCGCCCTGCTTCTCAAGGTGGCCGAGAAGACCGTCTACACGATGGCCCAGAAGGCCGAGCTGCCCTGCTTCAAGGTGCGGGGGCAGTGGCGCTTCCGCCGGCAGGACCTCGACACGTGGATGGCCGCGCAGGTCGCCGGAGCAGCGGGACCAGAGGAGGCCGCGTCGAAGGGGACGAGCCCGGCGAAGAAGGGGGGGCGTCGATGAACGAAGCGGACACCTGTCGCAAGTACGTCGTGCCGAAGCTGCAGGCTGCCGGCTGGGAGAACGAGCCGCACTCGCTCACCGAGCAGAAGTCCTTCACCGACGGCCGCATCATCGTCGTCGGAAGCAAGGCGCGTCGTCAGCCGCAGAAGCGCGCCGACTACCTGCTCCGCTACACGCGCGACTTCCCGATCGCGGTCGTCGAGGCGAAGGCTTCGTACAAGGCGCCCGGCGATGGCCTTCAGCAGGCGAAGGACTACGCGACGGTGCTCGGGTTGAAGTTCGCGTACGCGACCAACGGACACGGCATCGTCGAGTTCGACTTCCTGACCGGGCTCGAGCGCGAGCTGCAGGAGTTCCCCGCGCCGAGCGATCTCTGGGCTCGTCTGCGCGGCGACGCGCACCTCAGCGACGAAGCGGCCGAGCGCCTGCTCACCCCGGGTTTCAACGTCCTCGGCAAGACGCCGAGGTACTACCAAGAGATCGCGATCAACCGGGCCGTGCAGGCGATCGTGCAGGGACAGCGTCGGCTGCTCCTCACGATGGCGACCGGGACGGGCAAGACGTTCGTCGCGTTCCAGATCTGCTGGAAGCTCTGGTCGGCGCGCTGGAACCGCACGGGGGACCACCGCAAGCCGCGCATCCTGTTCCTCGCCGACCGAAACATCCTGGTCGACGACCCCTACGCCAAGATGTTCGCGCCGTTCGGCGACGCACGCGCGAAGATCGAAGGCGGCAACGCGGTGAAGAGCCGCGAGATGTACTTCTCCATCTACCAAGCGCTCGCCGCCGATGAGCGGCGCCCCGGGCTGTACAAGGAGTACGCGAAGGACTTCTTCGACCTGATCGTCATCGACGAGTGCCACCGGGGCAGCGCGCGCGATGAGAGCAGCTGGCGCGAGATCCTCGAGTACTTCGAGCCGGCGTACCAGCTCGGCATGACCGCGACGCCGCTCCGCGAGGACAACCGCGACACGTACTCGTACTTCGGCGACCCCATCTACCAGTACAGCCTCAAGCAGGGCATCGATGACGGTTTCCTCGCTCCCTATCGCGTGCATCGGGTCATCACGACGTTCGATGCGGCGGGGTGGCGACCGAACGCTGGCGATACCGATCGCATGGGACGAGAGATTCCGGACCGCGAGTACACGACCAAGGACTTCGAGCGCGTCGTCGCTCTTCGCGCACGGACCGCCGCCATCGCGAGCCATCTGACCGAGTTCCTGAAGAACACGGATCGCTTCGGCAAGACCATTATCTTCTGCGTCGACCAGGAGCACGCCGATGAGATGCGGCGGATGCTCTCGAACCTGAACGCCGACATCGTCCAGCAGCACGCGGACTACGTTTGCCGCGTCACCGCTGACGAAGGCGATGTCGGACGCGGCCATCTCAGCCGCTTTCAGGAGCTGGAAACGCGCACCCCGGTCATCTTGACGACGTCGCAGCTGCTGACGACGGGCGTCGACGCGCCCACCGTGAAGAACGTGGTTCTTGTTCGCGTGGTCGGCTCGATGAGCGAGTTCAAGCAGATCATCGGGCGCGGAACGCGCGTGCGCGACGACTACGGAAAGCTCTTCTTCAACATCCTCGACTACACCGGCTCGGCCACGACGCTGTTCGCCGATCCCGACTTCGATGGCGATCCCGCCCGCGTGAGCGAGGAGGAGATCGACGACGAGGGCAAGCGCAAGCCAGAGACGTACAAGGTCAAAGAGCCAGAGCCTCTGAAGGTGTCGGAGCCGCCTGGTCCGCCCTACGGCGTGGTCGCCCCCGACGACGAAGAGGACGGCGAACCTCGGAAGTTCTACTTCGACGGCGGACAGGTACAGGTCGCTGCGCACCTCGTCTACGAGCTCGATCCCGAGGGGCGCCAGCTCCGCGTCGTGCAGTTCACTGACTACACGGCCGAGCGCGTGAGGACGCTGTTCCCGACGGCCGCGGAGCTGCGCGAAGCGTGGGCAGACCCGGAGAAGCGGGCAGACATCATCGAACGCC
>CAZWQH010000586.1:0-2902 GCA_964635815.1 uncultured Sandaracinaceae bacterium | reverse complement strand
GCGTCCATTCTGCGGAACCTGGCCCAGTTTCAAGGACGACGCGCGATCCATCGGGCTCGATCGCTTCGTGAACGAACGGCCCGTCGAACCGTGTGAGCGCAGCCATCGCTGGCGCTCCGCGAAAGTCGCATCCGTCCTCGACGCGCACCCGGAAGATAGTGGCGTCGTAGTTGCGCGAATCGATGTTGGCGACGATTTCGCCACCCATCACGCCACCGAACCTAAACTGCGAGGTGTCGCCAAGTAGATCGCGCGGAAGCGCATGGATCGCCGCGTCGCACGGCGTTGCAGGCAACACGGCACGAGCGTCCAGAACGAACGCGTTCGCGGGCAGCTCGAGGCGAGCCGAAATGGGGATCGTGACGCTCCCGATTGTCAGCACGCTCTTGCTCACTTCGATGCGGCGTTCGAGCGGACGAAGCGTCGCCTGACCTCGCAGCGAGAACGTCACCTCGCGAATGGGTTGGTTCGCCAAGCGTGGAGACCGGAGCTCGGCGTTTTCGACCCCAAGCTCGCCTTCGAGATCGATCTGCAGGTCGCTGCGCATCTCAACGCGAAGCTCCGCCGACGCACGCGCATTCGAGAGCTGCACAAAGGAGACGCCCTCGATGAACGGCGCGAACAGAGCTAGCGGAAGGCTCTTGAGCGCAACATTGCCGTTTACGATGAACCGCTTGGGCTCGAACGCGAGCGTTACATCGACGAGCCCACCGCGCGCGCTGCCGGTCGCGAAGATGGAGAACCGCCCTGCGTGGCCGGTCGCACGGAACTCGAGCGAATCGATCCAGTCGTCGGTTCCGGTCCGCACTTTGAAGGAGTTGATCGCGAGCTCACGATCGAGCGTGGCTGCAGCGGGTTCGGTCACGGTCGGTGACCCGGACAACCGTCGAATCGCGGCCCTCCACACGCGTAGGCGCGACAGCAGCGAACCGCCTTGGTTTCCGGAGAGTCCCGCGATGTCGTCCGCTTCGACCTCGACCGCGGCTGCGAAAACGCGCGTCGGCTGTCGATTGACCAGCGTGATGGTCACGTTCCGCGCCGTACAAGTGACGGTTCCGTTCGTGCGTGCGACGCCTATTGAGACGTTCGATTGCCTCGAAGTGCCTACTACGCGCACGTCACGAAGATGAAGGCTCTCGGTGTTCCCAACGCGCAGCGCGACGGAACCGTTGGTGAGGCGGAACGCGATCGCATTCTCGTCGCGTGAAGCGCTCGGGGTGGAGGCGCCTCGAGCGACACCGAAAGCTCTTGCGCGTTTCTGAAGCTCGTCGAGCTGTTCCAAGTCGGCATCAATCGCAAAACCGTCCGCGTGAATCGCGCGAAGGGATCGATTTCCGCGCAGCCACCCGAACGCGCCCGTGTCGAGGAAGACTCGATGGGCAGATGCGGACATCCCCTTTTGCTCGAAGCTCACGTCGAGAAGCTCAACACCAAAGACTCCCAGCGACGCATCGCCGATCTCAACGTCGCCGAATCGAGAAAGCGAAGCTTTCGCACGCGCGCGAATGAGCGACGGCGCGACGAAAAACCAGGCCGCAGCCAATCCACCAACGAGAACGACTGCACTCACAATCACTATTCGGGTTCGGTTCATTTCGGGGGCGTGAGCCGCCAATCTTGACCTACACCACAGACCCCCGCACGCTCTTCGCGTCCGCAATGACTACGACCAGCGACCACACAAGATGGGCGAACCTGATCACGCACGCCCTCGAGGTATCTCTTGAGGATGTTGCCGCTTCGCAAGCGAGCTCCACGACGATCCTCGTGGCGGAGAGGGACCCTCGAGCTTTCGTTAGCGACCTGAGCGATTCCGCGCTCCGGCGAGGATTCGCTGTCGCCACCGCGTCACTCAGCAAGCATCCGTTCGACGATTTGCATGGCCTTGTGGGGGCGTTCGCGGAAACCTTGCGCGCGCCGCGAGTCCGCGACGCCGGATTGCCATCGATAATCGAATCGTTCGTTCGCAAGCACGGGAAGCACGCGAGCAAAGAGTTTGCGCGCGCCGCCGACGAAGCGGGTCTCTTTGGCGAGCTTCGAGAGCTCGCGGATCGCGTCGTCGCAACCAATGACGACGACGCATCGCGCGCACTCGCGGGGTGGCTTGCAGGCCGGAAGGTCCGAACGGTAGACGCCCCGCTCAGCCTCGCGGATCGTTCGGCGCGTTCCGCCCTTTTCCAACTCACCCGTATCGCACTCGCTCTTGGCGCCCGTGGCACGCTGCTCATCGCGCGCAATGCAGAGACGCTTACGGATCTTCCAGCAGGTCGTCGAGACACTGCTTATTCGGTGCTCCGCGAGCTCATCGATGACAACGACGGACTTCGCGGCATGTCAGCAACGAAGCTGCTCGTCGTAGGGGAAGACGCGGTGGTCGAGCGCCGATCATCGATCTACGCACACGAAGCTCTGGCGATGCGCATCGGAGCAACGACCGATTCGCTCGAAGTGGGACCGCTCGAAACCGTCCTCCAGCTCCACCCCGATCCCGTGCCCGCGCTGCGCAAGCTTCCATCCAAGGTGCCCGTGCGAGAGGCGCCTGAACCGCGTCAAGCAGCCGCGTTGCGCAGCATCATTCGACTCTCACAGGGTGTTCCCGCGGTAGATCACCTGACGGATCTGACCGTCGGGGCGGACGATGTCGACGCGCGCGTGGAGCAACTGTTCGACTTCGCATCGCACGATGCGTCCGTGTTTGCCGTGCTGCGTGGAGAGTTCGGAAGCGGAAAGACGCACCAGCTCCTGTACTTGGAGCACCGAGCAGGGAAAGCGCGTCGACCTGTCTTTCGTCTGTCCGTGGAACGACTCGACGAGGATCTTGGAAACCCGCAGCGCCACTTGCGTCGCCTTCTGGAATCGTCGGTCGTACCCGTCCGCGGCGAGCCGACGGCGATCGATCGCC
>CAZWQH010000585.1:0-2914 GCA_964635815.1 uncultured Sandaracinaceae bacterium | reverse complement strand
GCATCGGCCAGGGAATTGAATTCGACTATTGCTGCTGCCATGCGGCCTATGCGCTTGACGCGTGCTGCCCAAGCTGCTCGATTTTGGAATCGCGAAGATGCGAACGACGACGGGTGACGACGATCCGCTGCGGACGCGTGCGGGGGCAATCATGGGGACGCCTGCGTACATGTCCCCGGAGCAGGCCTCCGGTCACGCAGACGTCGGCGTCGCGACCGACGTGTGGTCGATGGGTGCCATCCTGTTCGAGTGTCTTAGCGGCCAGATGTTGTTCGACGCTGCGACGCTCCCCCTCTTGTTGTCCAAGATCATCGTCGGGCCAGCGCCACGCGTGAACGATGTGCTTCCTTCGCTTCCTCAACCCATAGCTCAGGCGCTCGACCGGTCCCTGCGACACGACCCTCACGAGCGCTTCGCGTCGGCGCGCGAAATGGAGACGGAGCTTCGGATCGCCGCAGCCGCGTCAGGCTTGAGCGTACCCGCGTACGATGCGTCGGATTTTCGTCCGACGGGCAGGCCCCCCGACGCTCCCTCGTCGTCAAGAAACACCGCGCTCGTTTCGATGTCCACAATCCCGGCATCTCCTAGCGACGGCATTCCCGCGCCCACGCGTTCGGGCGAAGACCTCGTCGCGATGAGGCCCGCAATCGAGTCGAGTCACGACCTTCCGTCCTTACCGGGTCGTTCGCACGCGCCCATGTGGACGTTGGGTGCCATCGGAGTCGCGGGAGCGATCGCGCTTGCCCTTTGGTCCGCTCGTCCGAGCGCGTCGCCGACCTCGAGTGCTCCACTCAGCGCTGCGCGCACGAAGGATGTCTCGAGCGCGCGACCGGCAATCGCGGTGGACGCTTCCGTCGCGAACCCCGTTCGCGAACCGCGGGCGGAGATCGCAAATGTCGAGGCGGTGCAACGGGAACCAGCGGGAGCGCTCGAGGTGAATGCTGCACCCGTGAAAGGTAGTGAGGGCAGCCAACGTGGAACAAAGCGACCCGAGACGCGAGACGCGCCGCGAAGCGGAGCGCGTGCTCGACCAGGCGGGTACGACCCTCCGCCGCTTGCGGGTTGGTAGTCGGAGCTGTGTGCCGCGGGAGATTGCGACGCTAGCGAGCGTCTCCGTCCACTAGATCGACCCACACGCGCGCAACAGTGTGCTCAGCCCGTGCATCGGCGAGGGATGCGCGCGCCGCGCCAGCGATAGCTTCTCGCAGATTTACGAACAAGAGTGTCGTGGCGCCCGCCTCGAAGCGGGTTCGTTCAGCGGCGGCCACCCGTTCGGCCACATCTGCATTTGCACTGGCGAGCTCTACGCTTGCGACGGCGGCTCGAAGCGCGCTCAGTGCGTCGCGTACCTCGATCGTGACTTGGTCCTCAAGGAGCTCGCGTTCGAATCTCAACGCTGTCGCTTCGCTGCGAGCGGCGTCACGGCGACCCGTTGGATCGCGCAGCCCGAGCGGGATGGAGAAGGTCGCGCCAATCTCCAGGGCAGGGGGAGACAGTCTTGTAACGGCGTTGGCTGAGCCGGTTCCGAGGTCTGCCGATCCGGTTGCGGATAGGTCCAATCGAGGGAGCACCTGGTTGTCGCGCAGCTCGCTCTCCCTGTAGGCCGATTGCTCGATGGCCCGAGCTCGCTGCAGATCGGGTCGCTGCTCAAGCGCGCGGCTGATCGCTGAGACCTCGCTCGTGGCCGGTGTCTCGATCCTCATTCCGCTCGCGGGCGGGAGCTCCTCAATTGCTGCCAACCTCGGTCTTCCACGGGCGTCACGGAGGAACATCGCGAGCTGAAGCGATGCGCGTTCGAAGGCCCGTTGGGCGGACACCACCGTCTGACGCCGCTCGAGCACGGCACGTTGATTCTCGATGGCCTCGATCTGCGCGAGTGCGCCGGCCGCCACGCGGGCTCGAATCTGCTGGTCGCGTTCTTCGGCCAGATCGCGGAGCGCGTTTGCGATCGATAGTTTTTCGCCAGCGGACACCCATTTCGCATAGGCGTCGGCGGCACTCAACTGAGTCCGCAGGACTCGCGCGACGACATCGAAGTCGCCTGCTGAAGCGGCCAATCGTCCGCGCTCGATCGCCGTCCTACGCGCGTCCGTGAGTCCGTCTCGTAGAAGCGGAACCGCTACCCCAATGCGCACTTCGCCAGCGTCCAGAGTCTCGACGCCCCCAAGGTAGTCTGGGATGCCACCGCTGTTCGTCGCTCCGCCATAGCGATACCCCGCGAATGCGGAAGCACCCATTACGCCCAGGTACTGCGAGATTGCCGCATTGGCACGCGCGTAGCCGTAGTATCCGAGCGGATTTGCCTGGCCACTCAGCTCGAGCGTCGGATCGAACGCACCTTCTGCTGCAACTTGAAGAGCGCCAGCCCCTGCCGCGCGCGCACGCGCCGCGTGGATAACGGGGTGGTGCGCCTCGACGGACGCGAGCACCTCTTCGAGTGTGATCGGCTCCCGGTTACCGTCGTCCCCTGTCGCTTGTGCGGTAGGGGAGTCCATCCAGGCACCGAGCACGAGGAGCGCGATCGCGGTCGAACGTTTCCGCGTCATTTCGGCTTTGTACCTTTCCCATCTGCACCGGCTGGCTCACCGAGTCCGGGCGCGTTGCGGAGCGTTGGGGGAAAACCGTTCACTTGTCGCCACATCTCGAAGCCCACACTCACCCGCTCGAGCAGTATCCAAGCGTTCGCGCGAACTCCTTGCCGCAGGAAGCGAGCCTCGGGCCACGGCTCTTTTCCGTCGGGAACAACGATTACTCGGAAGTTGCCAACTCCGTCGTCGGTTGCGTCGACGAATGCGACGGTTCCGCCGAAGCTGCCGACGGCGACACTTGGCCAACCTACAAACTGAACCGCAGGCCATCCCTCGAATTGCAGGCGCACATGCCTGCCCGGGGTAACAAGCGCGGCGTCGTTCCC
>CAZWQH010000584.1:0-2942 GCA_964635815.1 uncultured Sandaracinaceae bacterium | reverse complement strand
CGAAGACCGCGACGGTGCGAACGCGTTCACCGGAAACGTCTTGTTCTCGGGCGGGTGCGGGCGCGTGTTCGAAGGAACGCACGAACAGATGCATGCCTCGCTCATGCGACTTCGCGCTTTGCCGATCGAGACTGCCGTCTACTGCGGACACGAGTACACGGTAAAGAATCTCGAGTTCGCTACGACCCTCCTCCCTGGAGACTCGCGCATAGAAGTCGCACTGACGGGAAAACGCTCGCAACGCGATCGCAACGTCCCTACCGTGCCTTCTACGATCGGCTTCGAGCGAGCGCACAATATATTTCTGCGGGGCGACGACTCTCAGGTCGCGCGAGCCGTCGGTCTCTCAGCCGGAGCTGACCCCGCCGCTGTCTTCTCGCGAGTTCGTGTCGCGAAGGACAATGCGTGAAGCGAGCGCCGTAGATGCCAGGACGAGCGCGCCAAAAGCCGTCGGCGCGAATACCGATCCGAGGGTGAAGGGATCTTGGCGTACCAAATAGTACATGCAGGTATTCAGGACGGCGGCGAGCACCACACCCGGCACGAAGGATTTTGCGTGCTCCCGCAGCAAAGAGAGGAGCGGCGCTCGAACCAACGCAAACGCGGCTACACCGATCGTGTACCCAACGAGCTCCAGTCCCTGCTCCACGCCCTTTGCAGTGACCACGAGGGGCATCGCAACGGTAAGCGGCGCTTCGATAAGTCCCAGGACGAGACCGCGCTTCCAAATCGAGCCATCGAGGCGAGCGTCCATGAACCCGCGTAGGCCAAGCTCCGAGGCGAACGCAAACAGCAGGTGCGCGTACAACGTCGCCGGAACCACCGCTACGAACGCCGCCTCTCCAAGGGGTCGCGCAGCAGCCCAACGCAGCAGCACGAAAAAGATGCCCAGCATGGGAACGAGCGTACGGATCATCAGCCACCAACCCGCTGTGGTGCCCCAAGCAAGATGCGCGTCCGTTCGCAGTTTCCCGCGAATCACGAAGCTAACGAACACAATCGCGGCTATCGAGGGCGCGGACCTCAGCATCAGCTCGGCGCGCCCATAGGCGGTAACGGGAGCGAGGTACGTAACGAGCGCCGTACCGCCCGCGATCATCGCGATTCCGACGACGAAGACTGGAAACCAATCCTTCGGGACGGGTTTCATCGTTGCGGATGGGGGCGTCATCGCTTCGGGTAGCGGAGCGCCTGATCGACTTCTTGGCGGCTTGCATACTGATTCTGCAAACGAATGAGCTCTCCGTACGTCGCAGGAAGATTCTCGCGAAGCGCAAACAGCACTCGGCCTGCGACCTCCGCATCCTCGGCTGCGCGATGCGAACGTTCGACCTTGACGCCCAACCGCTCCGCCACAGCCGCGAGCTTTCGACTCTCTTCGTATTTGTCGATCTCGCGAGCCCAGACGAGTGGATCGATCCACGAGACGTCCTCTCGAAGCGCAGGTGGCAGATCGCGCAAGGAGGGCAACGTTCGTTGCACCTCGCGCCGCACGAACGCGCGATCGAACTCGGCGTTGTACGCGACGGGCACACGCCCGCGCAGCGTCTCGACGACCTCGAGTGCGATCGCTGCGAACGGAGGCGCCGTCGCAAGCTCTGCCTCGGTGATGCCATGGATTGCGCGGGATTCTTCTGAAACGGGGATACCGGGATTGACGAGCCAATTACGAGTTAGCGTGATCTCGCCGCGGACGAAGCAGACGAGGCCGATTTCGATCACTCGATCGTTCTCGGGATCGAGACCCGTTGTCTCCGTGTCGATAAGCACGATCGGCAAGTCTTGCCATGGGACCTTCGCGTCGAACTCCATCGCGAGCCCCTCGATCACGACCGCGATGCGAGCGAGCTCCTCTGCGATTCCCGGATAGTGACGGCCCACCGGAAAACAGCCACAGATTTGGTCGAGACCGCCGCGCATTCAGCAGGCTGCTTGCCATGCAAAACTCGCGAGTCAAGAGTCTGGACGCACGCTGAAACCATCGAGTAATGGCAAACAAGACTCACTCTGTTCCCGACCCGCGAGCGGTCGGGCGATTGTATGTTCCCGACCCGCGAGCGGTCGGGCGATTGTACCGCGGACGTTTCGCGCCCTCCCCCACCGGAGCTCTTCATCTCGGCGGCGCTCGCACCGCACTGGTGGCGTGGATACGGGCACGGCAAGCTCGCGGAGCGTTCATTCTGCGAATCGAAGACCTCGATCCTCCGCGGATTGTTCGAGGGAGCGCAGAGTCGATCGCCTCGGATCTACGTTGGCTCGGTATCGATTGGAACGAAGGACCCGAGGTCGGGGGAGACTTCGCTCCCTACGTGCAGTCGGAGCGCTATGCGCGGTACGAAGAGATCGTCCAAAGACTCTTGAGGGCAGGCCTGGCGTATGCGTGCACCTGCTCGCGAAAAGAGGTTCTCGCTGCGTCGAGCGCTCCTCACGATGCGAGCGATGAGGGTCCCCGCTATCCAGGCACCTGCCGAAACGGAGTCACGCACGCGGAGCGTCCGGCAGCAATTCGGTTTCGCATGGAGGACGACAGCGGCGACTTCGTCATCAAACGAGCGGACGGGCTGTACGCGTATCAGCTTGCTGTCGTCGTGGACGATCACGATATGCAAATCACGGAGGTCGTGCGTGGCGAAGATCTCGCGAGCTCGACTCCGAAACAGGTCGCGCTCTTCCGTGCAATGGAGGCGGCTGCACCGGAATACGTTCATGTTCCGCTCGTTCTCGGGGAAGACGGTGTGCGGCTCTCGAAGAGGCACCCGACGTGGACCATCGCGGCACAACGCGCGGCCGGTCGCACGTCCGTACAGATCGTCAGCGCTCTTGCTCGATCACTTGGGTGCGAGGGCTCTGATGCAGACGCGGCAACTTGGCAGGAACGTTTTGATCTCTCGCGCGCGATGGATCCTGCGAATGCGCGATCACTGCTTCACCTTTTGAGCGAT
>CAZWQH010000583.1:0-2952 GCA_964635815.1 uncultured Sandaracinaceae bacterium | reverse complement strand
CGTGGTTGACCGGAACCGATGGTCCCGAGACCTGCGAAGAATTGATCCGTGGAGTGCCGTCGCGAAAACTGCAAGGCGCGCGCGGCCGCTACTCGCAAATCACGTCGGCTGTCCGAGGCGGGCGCCTCGAGCTCCAGCGCGGGCGAGTTTCTTCCATCAGCAGGATCTCGGAGGGAGCGAACCGAGGACGCTTGCTCGTGAGCACCACTAATCCTCAGTCCGTCTCGGTGGACGTGTCTGTCGTCGAAGTGGCGAAGCGAATTCGCAAGCTAGTGTCTGGAACAGGCAAAGATCCGCAGCGCATCACATCCGTGGAGGTCACGCCCCGGAACGCTGCGCGCGTGACGTTCTCTAATCCGCTCGGCGGAGAAGAGAGCTTGGTGTTCGGGGTGGACGTGAGACTCGACGGCCTCGAGCTCTTGTCCGAGGCAGTGCGCGATCCGCGACTCAGCGCGACGGACGAAGAGCGGTCTATCGAGGCACGTTTGCGACAAACGCCGGCCAGTGTTTCCTATGTTGGCGCGACATTTCGTTCGTTCGAGAACGGGAAAGCTACGTTCCGGCTGCTCACGGGGAGTGGAAGCGAGTCTGACGTCACGGTCGACGCGGCCTCCGAGCTGAGCGCCCGAGGAGCCGCACGCTACTTCAACCTCAAGCTGCCGCAGGTCGGTTCTATCTACGACCGCGTCGTGCTCGGAACGGGGTACCGAACCGAGACGACCTCCGTCCTTGCACCGTTGCTGGGCGGAGCGGATCTCCAAGGCAAAGCGCTCGAAGACTCACCGGAGGTTGACGTTGTCCGCGATGCGCGCGGCAACGGAATCGCGAAACGCCTTCGCGGCCGAAACGTGTTCCTCGCTGGAGCCGCGGCCGGTAGGAACGGGATCGTCGACGACGCAAGGATTCGCAGCATCAACGAGAATCGCGCGAGCTTGTTCCTGCTCCAGCCCGGAAGCGAAGAGCTGGGTCGTATCCTTGCGAGCGAATCCGGAGTGGGCCCTCGTCTTGTTGTCTTCGACGAAGGACGCGGCGAGCTGAGAGCGGGAAACTCCACTCGTCGACTCGCGGTCCGAGTTCCTAGTCCCACGTCGTCGCGCACTCGAACGGTTCGTGATCGACGCGGACTGACACCCGCGCTGAAGTCACTGGTAGCTGACGTTCTCGACCAGTTTCAATTCATCGGAGTTTCTGAGGTTCGCATAGCGTTCTCGCGCGACAACACTGGCGCGCTTCAGATGTCAGCCGTGGGATTGGCCGAGTCCGATGTGACACGCCTTGCACAAGCCTTTGCCGCAGACCCGGAAGCCTACGAACTTGTTGATCTCGTTACACGAGGCGGTGAAGACGAATCGCTGGCGTTTACTGCACAAACACGCGGAGCACCGAACGCCAGTACGTCACCGGCCAATCAGTGGACCATCCGACCGGCATCGGTTCGTGTGAGCGGAATGTGAGAATCAAGCAGGCGTGTACGTTCGCGCGAAGTTGCGTGTGGGTCTGCATACGTGATTTCGTCCCTGCATGATCCATCGCATCGCGTACGGCGCGTGCCTGACCGCGCTCATCTCACTGCTGTCCTCCGCGCCAACGGCGCACGCGCAGCGCGTCGTGGTTTCGGAATGGGCAGGACAAGCGCCGCAGGGAGAGTTCATTCCGCGATCACCGAACGTGATCCACCCGACGGAGCAGACCCAAAGGCTCGCCTCGACGGAGATGCGGCTGGTTCACCGTCCAAAGCTCGGCATGGTCATCGGAGGAATCGTGGTCTTCGCCGCATCCTACGTCGCAAACATCTTCGGAGCCGGTCTCGGCTCCCTGCTCTTCGATTCACGGCGAGGGTTTTTGCGCGCCGAGGAAGCGTGGGGCGTGTCCTTCATCCCCGTCGTTGGCCCCATCATTTTTGGATTCGCCGCAATCGACAACCAGAGCGGCAACGAGTGGCAAGCCGGATTCGCATTCGTGGACGCCGCAGTGCAACTGCTCGGCATCACGATCTTCGCGATCGGTTTGGCGGGCGAGGATGTCTATCAGCCGGGCCCAGCAGGACAGACGACGATCGCCGTACTGCCGTCGATTTCGCCAACTAACCTCGGCGTGCGCATGCTCGGAACGTTCTGACGCAAGCGCCCTGCTACGCCGTACAGACAATAGGAATTGCATCGCGCGTGCCAATCGCGAAACCACGACTGATTTCGTAGTCGGTTAGATCAACTCCGAAAGCGAAAAAGTCCGCCATCCGTCGCTCGAGAAGACGTGCAACTGATCCCCGATTCCGGTCGCGGAAACGATCCCGTCGCTTTTCGGCAGTGTGAGCTCGACGTCGGCGCGAACGGCTCCTTCAGTCTCGTGAAGCTGAAGAAGCCTACACCGATTGGCGTCCTCGCCGTAGTCGCCAAATGGAAGTACCCGCTCCCCGTCCGTGGCGAGTGCGCGAGCGCCTCGGGCAGGCGTGTTCCAACCCGTCGCGATCATCGCCCTGTGATCGACGCGCGCTATCGAGAACTCGGAATGGTAGTAGACCCATGTCGCATCGTTCGACACGTTCATCGCGTAGCAGTCGATGATGCGATCGAGGCCACTAGGTGGCGCAAATTTCCAAAGCAGTGTTCCGCGCCGATCGACGCAGACGAGCCCTGTTTCTCCGATCGGATCGGGACCATCGTCGTGATCGCCCCAACCTGAATTTCCAAGCACGCCTTCGTCGAAATAGCTGACCCAGATGCGATCGTGTGTATCAATGCGGACGTCCTGGATTCCGTCGCCCAGAATGAGCTCTCCGGAAAGAACGCCCTTCGCATCATAGATGCGCGCATTCAATTCCGGGCCGACTCCACTGCGAATCGCGCATCGCGCATCGCGGTGCAACAACGAGAACGAATCCGTCACGGAGAACCTGCACCATCGGAAACATGGCCGAGAGGTTGCGCAGTTGAATCATCTGAACTCGTTTGC
>CAZWQH010000582.1:0-2965 GCA_964635815.1 uncultured Sandaracinaceae bacterium | reverse complement strand
GTCCCACCTCCCACGATTACGATGTTCGGATCACAGTTCATTACCTGGCGCGGGCTGCCACTCATTCCGTGTGACAAGCTCCACGTAGCCGGGAACAAGACCGACATCCTGCTTCTCCGCACCGGTGAGAAGAAGCGCGGCGTAGTCGGTTTGTTTCAGCCGGGATTGCCGGGAGAGGTGAGTCCGAGTCTCTCCGTGCGTTTCATGGGCATCAACCAGAAGGGTGCTGCGGGTTACCTGATCTCGCTGTATTGCTCCGCGGCCGCCTTGACGGACGATGCCCTTGGTGTGCTCGAGAGCGTCGAGGTTGACCGCTACCATGAGTACAAGTGACGGCTTCGCGCCGCCTCGAGAGCTTCAGGGACCGCTAGGTCAAGTCGTCGGGGCCACCATACCGACGGCGGTACCGGCTCCCAACGCTGCGAGCGGCTTCAGCCCAGGGATCGGGCAGGGCGCGTTGCCGACGCCTCCGATCAACGTCGGTCCGCTCGATCCCGCATCGATGACCGTCGTGATCAGTCAGCTGGCGAACGGTCTGTTTGGCGCCGGCCCGATCGGACCGCCAGGTCCGTACACGGGATACGCACCGCCTTCCGGCGATCTGGACACCCCGCACGTTCCGTCTGAAACGTACGGAGGTGGAGTTCCGACCGTCGCCGCGACGAACGTTCCTGCTGGCGCCGCCGTCGCTCCGTATTCGGCTCAGCCATCTCCGCAGCACGCGAGTCCAGTCGGCGCCAATCTGCCGCTCGAGTCGACGCCTTCGTCACCGACGCCCGTCGCTGGTCTCTCGCCGAGCCCCACGGAATCTCCTTTTTCGATCGAGCCGAACTTCTCTGCGCCCACTTTCGGTAGTTGGAACGTTGGGGTACCCGGCGATCTCCCTTTGTCGTTCGCTGGCGTGAGCGCGCCGGGAGCGATTCCGATGATCCCGCCCACAGGAATTGTCCCCAGCACGAGCGTGCCTTCGCCCGGTTCGCCGGATGTTCCGAGTTACGACTCAAACATGCCCGGCCTGTTCGAAGAAGTGTTTCGCCTGCCGTTCGTGGACGAATCGTTCGAGCCCGTTCAACAGCCCGCCCTGCCCACAGCGCGGGACGCGAAAGCTCCTGCGCCGAACGCCACCAGTTACGACACGTCGCTCGCGCAGAGTACGCGGTCGTCGGACGGAGCAGGATCCGCGCTGTCGACGCGTCCAGATGCAGTCCCTGCACTTCCACGAACCGCTGGAATGTTCGACCCTCATGCCGTTCGTCGAGATTTTCCGATCTTGCAGGAGCGCGTGAACGGCAAGCCGCTCGTGTGGCTCGACAACGCCGCTACAACACAAAAGCCGCGCGCAGTGATCGAGCGCATCAAGTATTTCTACGAGCATGAAAACTCGAACGTGCATCGCGCAGCGCACACCCTGGCGGCGCGGTCCACCGACGCGTTCGAGAATGCTCGCGGGATCGTTCGACGCTTTCTAAACGCGTCTTCCACTTCCGAGATCATCTGGGTTCGCGGCGCGACCGAAGGCATCAATCTCATTGCTCAGAGTTGGGGCAAGGCCAACGTACGCGAAGGCGATGAGGTTCTCATCACTTGGCTCGAGCATCACGCGAACATCGTTCCTTGGCACCGCCTCTGTGCGCAAACTGGAGCGAAGCTTCGGATCGCGCCGGTTGACGACCGCGGTGACATCATCCTGGAGGAGTACGCTCGACTGCTCAGCAACCGCACCCGCTTGGTTGCGTTCCCTCAGGTGTCCAACGCCCTTGGCACCGTGACACCCGCGCAAGAGATGGTCGAAATGGCGCACCGCTATGGCGCGCGAGTCCTGGTCGATGGCGCGCAGGCTGTTTCACACATGGCTGTCGACGTGCAGAAGCTCGATTGCGACTTCTACGTGTTCTCTGGGCACAAGGTATTCGCGCCGACCGGAATCGGCGCTGTGTTCGCCAAGAGTGAAGTCCTCGCCGACATGCCTCCCTGGCAAAGCGGCGGCAACATGATCGAAGACGTCACGTTCGAGACGATTCGATACAACCCGCCGCCTTCTCGTTTCGAAGCCGGAACGGGCAGCATCGCTGACGCCGTCGGGCTGGGAGCAGCGCTCGACTATCTGACGAACATCGGACTCGAGTCCGTAAAACGATACGAGCACGAGCTTATCGAGTACGCGATCAACTGCCTGCGTCCAATCCCTGGTCTGCGATTTATCGGGTCGCCAAAGGAACAAGCCGGCGTGGTCTCGTTCGTTCTCGCCGGTCAACGTACGGAAGACGTAGGACGCAAGCTCGACGCGGAAGGCATCGCCGTTCGTTCGGGCCACCACTGCGCGCAGCCGATCCTTCGGCGTTTTGGAGTCGAGAACAGCGTTCGCGCGTCTTTCGCCCCTTACAACCTATTCGATGATGTGGACGCCCTGGTCCGGGCAGTGGCCAAGTTGCAGGGTGCGTCGTTTCCGTCTTAGCGGATGTGCGGCGATGTGCGCGCATGCAGTAATGACAGGGAATAATGGTCGGTAAAAAATACTTGTTGGCTGGAACGACGGGTGTCCGTTATAACAGACGACATGGTTCGCTCCATCAGCCCAGAAGAAGCCGTTCTGCTCATGTCGACCGAGTCTGTCGTCATCATCGATGTTCGCGACCATCACGAGTGGGTCACCGGTCACCTGGAATCTGCGAACCTGATTCCGCTCGACGCGATCCGATCCGATCCCGACGCCACGCTTCCGCGGAACATCGCGCTCGTCTTTGTTTGCGCGCGTGGAGTTCGAAGCCTCGCCGCAGCGAAGCTCGCAGAACGCCTCGGCCTGACGAACCTCTACAACATCGAGGGTGGTCTCGCGGCTTGGGTGAAGGCCGGCCTACCGATCGTTTCGGAGCTTCCGGCGCACGAACGCGCTGCGTAAACCAACCGTTCAAATTGCCCTGCGCGCCGGTGTAGAGTGGCCGGCGTGAGCGTTGCCCGAAGCATT
>CAZWQH010000581.1:0-2971 GCA_964635815.1 uncultured Sandaracinaceae bacterium | reverse complement strand
GACCACGGCCGATTCGACGACCGACCCGGCCGTGAAGGTTCCAAGGTCGCGCCCCTCCGGAGTGGGAATCGCAATCGAAGGAGGGCTCGGTGTCATTCCCGCAGGCGTGTATCCGGAGAACGCTCGGAACTCAACGTTCCCGGCCGGAATCGAGGCACGAATGCGAGATTCGAGGAACGAGGCCATCGAAGCTCCGAACTCACCGCGGAGCATCACTCGCGCAATACCGTTGGCGTCCGTGACGCTGGTGCCAGTTGGACCGGTGGGGAATTCCCCCGTGACCGCCATGCCCCCGGTCGTGACTTCCCACATCACGCGAACGCCTTCGGCAGGACGCCTCGATGAGTCGAGAACGATCACCTTGAGCGGATCGCCGCCCGGCCACCCCTGTGAGACGACCGAGCCATTGCCCGAGAAAATTTCTATGCTCGCACCCATCCCAGGAGGGACGTCTCTGGGGAGCACGACGTCGACCGGAATGTTGGTCGAGCCATCGATCGCCGGGGTCGATGTATCGCGGGCGGCCACGTTGCTGTCGCGTCCAGTTCCGCTCTCGTTGCCCGCAACGGCGTCCGTCGTAGATCCGCCGTCGCTGTCGATACCGGGGCCGATGCTGGACGAGCGCGCTGCGCATCCCGTGAATACTGCGACGCACAAAACGAGACGTAGGCGCCAAGACGACTGATTTGTCATTCGAACTCCGCGCGGCAGTTTGCACAAGAACCTACAGACGATCAACGGATCACACAGATTCGAGGTGTCAGGTTCTCTGTCAGCAAACTCAAGAAGACGCATTGATCTGCCCGAATGCGGAACTAGGATGGCGCGCATGCACTACGAAACCCTCCGCCAGATGAAGAAGCAGCTCGGCCAACTCGAAACGTGGCTAACCACCGCTACCGACTTTGCAAAATCGAAGGCGTTCGACCCGAATCTGTTCATGACGCTTCGCCTCGCACCCGATCAGTTTCCGTTCATGAAGCAAGTGCAAGGCGCCTGCGACACCGCGAAGATCGCAGCGTCGCGGCTGACGGGCAAGGACGCCCCCGCTCACCCCGATACCGAACAAACCATCGAGGAGCTCCGAGCGCGTGTCCGCGCTGTGATTGGGTACCTGGACACGTTCGCGCCCGAAGACTTCGCCGGCTCTTTGACAAAGGTGATTTCCACGCCTCGCTGGGAGGGCAAGACCATGACCGGCGCCGACTATTTTCTCGAGCACGCGCTCCCGAATTTCTACTTTCACCTCTCCCACGCATACGCGATCCTTCGCCACAATGGGGTGACACTGGGCAAAAAGGATTTCCTCGGTCCCTTGAGCATGAAGGCCGCGTAGAGATCAGCCGCGTTACTCGAGGAGCCCCGCTTCAATCTGGGTGGCCAGTCGACGCGTCGCCGTTCGCTCGGCACAATCGTTGCCTTGTTACGCGCGCCATGTCCCATCTTTCGAAATCTCTCGGCAGAAAAGCGCTCACATTCGGAATGCTGACGGCACTGGCCCTCAGCTCACCTACCCCGGGTCAGGTCCGCGCACAGCGCGGGGCAACGCCGCTCGACCTCGATCAGCCAGTCCAGCTCGCGTCCGCAACGCGGTTCGGGCATTCGACAGAAGATTCGAGAGCTTGGACCAGAGCCCCGCAGCAACGCGCGACTGGAACCGTGTCGGAGCGGAGCTCGACGGGCTGGATGCTCGGGGCCGGCTCTCGGGACCCGTCGGCGTGGCGATTCGAATCCGCACGGTGTTTTCGCTAATCAGCGCCATTCGGGGCATGGTCGCCAATTGCGCAGCGATGCGACCGAATGAACGCGTGCGAAAGCTTCGGCGCTGACTCGCCTGGCTGGGCAAAGGCTCGAAGAAGTAACGCTCGACGCGCTCCTGGCAACCTCGTACGAGCTCTTCGAGGCGTCGCTTGATCGAGTTGCGTCCCAAGAGAACCGGTTCGTCATAACGATGGACGCTCTTGAAACGCTCAAAGCGCTCCACCGGGCAAACGGTGATGCCGAAAACGAGCGCGGACGAACGCTTGCCGCGACGTCTCTTCGCTATCGCCGCTACAGCCAAACTCAGGGCGCATCCGCTGGATCGAATCCATGAGAACGCGCTAGAAGAACGCGTGTTTGACACACTTATCTCCCCAGAAGAACTGAAGGCGTTCGTCGGCGCTGTGCTTCTCCTCGATGCGCGCACCGGACCGGACGCGCGCGAACGCTACGCCAAGCGCCATGTCTCGGGAGCGCACTTCGTGGATCTCGAGAGCGACATGGCAGACGTGGGAGATGCGAAGCTCGGCGGCCGACATCCCCTCCCCGCGCCAAAGGATTGGGCACGGGTTCTCGCTAGGCTCGGTGCGAACAGCGAAACACAGATGGTTGTCTACGACGACAAGGCGGGCGCCAACGCAGCGGCACGCGCGTGGTGGATGACGCGGGCGATCGGGCATCGACGCGTGGCTGTCCTCGATGGTGGATACACGGAAGAGTCGGCACAGCTGTTAGGAACGGACGCGCTCGACCCTCGCTTGGATACGAGCACGTCCGCGTTCACCTCGTCGGTCGGAGACGCTTTCGTCCTTCCGACGAGCACGCTAGAGGATGTCGAGCGCGCGACGCAGACCAAGAGTCACGTCGTCATCGATGTGCGCGACGCGCCCCGCTACCGGGGCGAAGTCGAACCGATCGACCCGGTGAAAGGACACATCCCCGGCGCCGTCAACGTTCCGCTCGCGCGCAACCTCGAAGCCAACGGCCGGTTCAAGTCACCGGCGGCTCTGCGCGAGCTCTACTCGAACCTTCTGTCAGGCAACTCTGGCTCGAACCTGATCGTGCACTGCGGATCCGGCGTCACCGCATGCCACACGCTGCTCGCGCTCGAACGAGCGGGGATGAGCGGCGCGAGCCTGTACGTCGGCTCATTCAGCGAGTGGTGCCGGAATCGCAGTGTCGCGACGGGTGTGTAGCGTTTTGCCGACTC
>CAZWQH010000580.1:0-2973 GCA_964635815.1 uncultured Sandaracinaceae bacterium | reverse complement strand
GGGTGCGGAGACGGCACGGTGCGAGGTGCCGAAGAGTGCGACGACGGCAACACTATCGACACGGACAACTGCGTACGAAGCTGTCGATTCGCCCGGTGCGGCGACGGGTTCGTCCAACCCGGAGAGCAGTGCGATGATGCCAATGCGATCACCGGTGACGGCTGCGAACCCGTAACCTGCGTGCGGTCCTGAAGCCTGGCCATCCGCGGCGTACTCCACAAGCGTGACGCAAGAGTCGATCGGTGATCACTAGTACGCGCCTGACGGAATCTGGCGTCGGCGCGGATCCAGTGGATACGCGAGCCACCTCGCGGAGCGCGGCCTTCGAGCAAGATGGAACGTTCGGCGAATCGCGCTCAGTTCCTTTGGGCTTTGTTCCTGCGAAGCGACGGCACACGTCTTGCTGACCGATCCGCGTGGGCGTCCGTCGAGCGACGGACGGTCGGAAGGAAACATATGAACCGAATTCTTTTGTATTGCAGCGCTATTCAAGTCTTGGCACTCGGTGTGGGGTGCAGTTCTGTCGTCGACAAGCCGATGCTCGAGGACCCGGCGTTCTCATCCGACGAGGTTGAGAGCGCAGATCGCATCTCGGCCAGCACACGCATTCGGGGAAGTCTGTCGGCTCCGAACGGCCAAGCACGAGGTGCGTTCGGCACCGGTCGATCGCCTGTGGGCTACACCTTTCGCGGCACGGTGGGCAAGGTCGACGTATCGCTTTCGTCAGGGGACGGCGACGCAGTGCTCTCGGTATATGGGCCCCTGCGCACGAGCTGGTCTGCAGCCGGTCGCGTTGGCTACAACGACGACGCTCCGGGGCGCGGGACCGACTCGTTCCTTTCACTCAATCTCCGAGTGGCCGGTACGTATCTCGTAGTCGTACGCGAGTACTATGACTCGCCTGCGACCTACGCTGTCGAGGTAGCCACGCGTCCTACGAGCTGTGTCTTTGAAGACTGCGGCCCCCCGCCGCTTCTTGCGCAGCGAGTCTGCGAAGACGGAACCACCGTGTCCCCAAAGCTCACCTGCGAGACGACCCCGAACGGGTGCGGATGGAAGATCGAGCAGGTCGAGTGTCCCGCTCCACCGTCGCACACGTGCAGAGGGGGGTCTTGCGGTCCGCAACCGGCGCTCCCGGTTGAGCGCATCACGTGCGCTGACGGCAGCACGATTGTGACTCCGTCCATTACATGCCAAGCCCAAGCAAACGACGCATGCGGTTGGAAGATCGAAGCAGTGACCTGCCCGCGCACGTGCGAGGTTTCTGAGTGCGGTCCACGACCGAACCCGGTGCTTCGCTGGTGGTCGCCCGGTAGGTTCGTTCCTCCGACGGTGACCTGCGGATGGCGCAACGGACAATGCGGCTGGTCGATCAGCGGTGGAGAGTGTAACTAGCCTTCCTCCGGAGTAGAACTGCTGCTCTTCCGAAGCGACGAAGGGCAGCAGTCTGCGACAGATCGATCTGAACAACATAAATCGGTCGCGACGCAGTAACGAAAACAGCAACTGACGTGCGCGTTGGTGAGGTGCTTGGCCATCTGCGACAACGTGCTAACGCCTAGGATGAAGGCATTCGGACGACGACCTGCTCCTTTGCTCGCGCTCTTCCTGTTTGCGCTAGTCGCACTCGGCGCGAGCGCATGCGGAACGAAATGCAACAACTTCACGAACGAAAGGCCACCGCAGGACGAAGGTGTCGGCAGCGACATGTTCAAAAGCTCGTTCAACGCGAGTGAGTGCTCCGACAACAACACATACGCCGTCCGCTGCTCACGCGAGGAGGTTTCGCACCAGTTTGCTTGTACGTGCTCCGTTGGTGCCACCGCAGGCAAAAGCTTTACGCAACGGACCGGATTTCCACGGAATGGATTCCCGGAATCGTCGATCGAAATGGCCAACGACAAGTGTGGTTGGAACATGAAACGGCAGTAAGCTTCTCCCGCGCATATGGCGAAGACGGCGAGCGAAGTGGTCCATGTCGCAGGCCGCGACGTGACGATTACCAGTCCTACGAAGCTCTACTTCCCGGACGCGGGCTACACCAAGCTCGACCTTGTTCGCTACTACATCGCGGTCGCCGAAGGAGCGCTTGCCGGAACGTTTGGGCGACCGATGGCCCTCAAGCGCTACGTCCGCGGGATCCGCGAGCCGTTCTTCTTTCAGAAGCGTGCGCCGGTAACTCGTCCGGAGTGGATCGAGGTAGTCGAGCTTGCGTATCCATCAGGGCGCACCGCGGAAGAAGTCGTGTTGCGAGACGCCGCGCAACTCGCGTGGATCATCAATCTGGGGTGCGTAGATCTAAACCCCCACCCCGTGCGCGCGGACGACCTCGAGCATCCTGATGAGCTACGCATCGACCTGGATCCCGGACCCGGAATCGGATGGGAACAGATTCGCGAAGTGGCGATGGTGACACGCGGCGCGCTCGCGGACGTGGGTCTGACCGGGTGGCCCAAGACGAGCGGTTCTCGCGGAATCCACATCTACGTCCGCCTCGAACGCAAATGGAGCTTCGATCAAGTTCGTACTGCAGCGCTTGCAATCGCGCGTGACGTGGAGAAGCGCGCTCCCACGCTCGCGACGAGTAAGTGGTGGAAAGAGGAACGGCACGGAGTGTTCCTCGACTACAACCAAAACGCCAAGGATCGTACCGTCGCGAGTGCTTACTCCGTGCGACCGCTGGAAGACGCACGGGTATCGACCCCCGTTACGTGGGACGAGCTAGCCACGTGCGACCCCGCCGACTTCAACATTGTCACGGTGCAAAAGCGCTTCGCCAAAATCGGGGACCCCGCTCGCGGGATGGATGCTCAGCCCGAGTCACTCGAGCGGCTGCTGCAACTCCACGAGCAGCAAGGCCAGGGCGATGCTCCGTGGCCTCCTCACTATGAGAAAAAAGCCGGCGAGCCTCCGCGAGTTCAACCATCCAAGCGCCGCGCACCGTCCGCAAGAACCGCTGACCCCAAGCAGCCG
>CAZWQH010000579.1:0-2979 GCA_964635815.1 uncultured Sandaracinaceae bacterium | reverse complement strand
ACGGCTGCCGCTTCTGCGGCTTGAAGCACACTTGCTCCCTCGACTCGAAATCCTGCAGCACCACGCGTTCGCGCGCGCTCCACCACTGGAGTCACGCCGTGATCGGCCGTCACGACGAACGAAACGTCCGACATTGCGGAGAGCTCGCGTGCGAAGTCCCCAAGCATTCGATCCACGCGCACCAAGTTATCGATGTACTCGGCGGAATCGGGCCCAAAAACGTGCCCAACGTAGTCCGTTCCGGAAACACTGATCGCTAGAAGATCCGCGACGGAGTCTTCTCCGAGACGGAACTCTCGTACCGCTACGCGCGCAAGATCGAGCAGGTGCTCAGTCGCCCAGGGTGACGCGAGCAGCGCTTCGGCCGGATCGCGGGTTCCCCCAACGTTGTGAGGGAAGCGCGCAGCGAAACCAAGCCATCCGCCCTCGCCGACTCCCAAGTCCACCGCAATCGGTCTCAGCGGTCGCCACGGTCGGATGTAGGCCGCGATCGGGTGAGCACGATTGAAGCGCGCAATCCAAGCCGGAAGGGATCGAGCATAGTGAGACGAAGTCGTAAATCCGCGCGCGTCATGGGCGTACCAAACGGCCGCGTCCGGACGAATACCCGCGGGGAGAATCGCGCTTCGGTCTTTGTTCGAGAGAGACACTACGCGAGCTCTCCCCCCCGAGCTTTGTTTGAGACTGTCCGCAACACCTTCGACTCGCAGCAGCCCAGGACCCGCGAAAGTCGAGTCCACACCGAAGACCGCGCTGCGACCATCGTCCATGGTGCTACGTCGCTTGCCGGTGGTTTCGTCCCACACGCGATTGGCGACAATGCCGCTCAAGCGAGGTGGCGCGCCGGTATATATCGAAGCGTGCCCCGGAGCGGTCATCGTGGTTGCGTAAACGTACCGAACGCGCGGGTGGTACGTGCCGCGGCGCATCGCAGTGCGAAGGAACCCCGTTTCGTCGAGCTGGTTAGCGTGGGTCTCGAGCACCCAAGATCCAAGCTGGTCAAGAACGATCGAAACGACGAGTCGCGGACGCGTGGCCCGACGCGGGCTGCAACTCGAGACAGCGAGCAATACGCTCACGACGGCGAAGGCAATGAACAGCAGGGCACCCGGTCGAGTCTTCATCCGGTGCCTACCTCGTCACCTTCGCGCATTCGGTGGAGTGCCTCTTTCACGAACGTTTCCAAACGTTGCTCGAGTATCGCGTTTCGCGCTGCAGTCATCAGGGCGGCGTAGAACGAAAGATTGTGCTGTGTCACGAGCCGAGGGCCAAGCATCTCCTTGGCAACGAAGAGGTGACGCAGATACCCGCGCGAGTACGTAACACACGTTTCGCATGTGCAACGAGCATCGAGCGGCGCGTCGTCTTCTTTGTGGCGCGCCTGGCGTAGGTTCACGCGACCGGACCACGTGAGCGCTTGCCCGTTTCGAGCGTTTCGAGTCGGAAGCACGCAATCGAACAGGTCGATACCAGCCTGCACACCAACGAGCAGGTCGAACGGTGTCCCCACTCCCATGAGGTATCGCGGCGTGGCGCTGGGCATTCGCGGCGCGATCTCGTGCAGCGCGCGATGCATGTCCGGAATCGGCTCACCAACCGAAAAACCGCCGAGCGCAAATCCATCGAAAGCGAGCGCGCAGATGTCCTCGAGGTGTGACTTTCGAAGCACGTCGTTCGTTCCGCCCTGGACGATTCCGAAACGGGCTTGTGAGGGCGGAGTCGGGAACTCGATACATCGCTTGGCCCACGAGGTCGTTCGCCTCATTGCGGCTTCGATTACGTTTCGCGGCGCAGCTCCAGCGGGACACTCGTCGAAGGCCATCGCGACGTCCGAGCCGAGAGCCGCTTGGATACGCATCGACTCCTCCGGCGTAAGTCGCAACAGCGCACCGTCCAAATGAGAACGGAATGTGACGCCGTCGTCGTCGATCGTCCGAAGCTTTGCGAGAGAGAAAACTTGATAGCCGCCACTGTCCGTCAGGACGGCATGTGGCCATTTCATGAATCCGCGGATGCCGCCGAGCTTCTGAACGACTTCCGCGCCAGGGCGAATCCAAAGATGATAAGTGTTCCCTAGAATCAGCCGCGCGCTCGTGGCCTCGACCTCGCGTGGGGTCAGCGATTTGACCGACGCTTGAGTTCCGACAGGCATAAACGCCGGCGTCTGAACCGTGGCGTTCGGCGTCGTGAACACCGAAGCGCGTGCATTTCCATCCTGCTTCGCGACTGTGAACGTGAAGCCGTCTCGCATGACCGGCGCGGTCTATACCACCGGTTGCGCGGCTGGCGAAGAAGGCCTGAAAACAGTTTCGCGATAGAACTTCAGCTCGACGATCGACTCGCGAATGTCGTCCAGCGCTCGGTGCGTCTCGGCCTTGGGAGGCGCCGAGACTTTCGGGTACCACCGCTTGGCGAGTTCTTTGATCGTCGATACGTCGACGTTGCGATAGTGCACGTACGCTTCGACTTCGGGCATGTATGCGACCAGGAATCTGCGGTCCTGATGAATCGAGTTTCCGGCGAGCGGTGCCTTTCGTTGCCCAACCAGCGGGCGGAGAAAGTCCAAGACCTGGTGCTGCGCACTGAGCTCCGTGACCGTCGACTCACGTGACCTCGCGGTGAGGCCGGACTTTCCGTGATGGTCTCGGTTCCAGTCGTTCATCCCATTCAGAACTTCGTCGGACTGGTGAATCACGAGGCTCGGTCCCTCGCCTACGATCTCGAGCTCTCCGTTCGTTACCAGAACCGCAATCTCGAGGACGCGATCGATCGTCGGATCCAACCCCGTCATCTCCATGTCTACCCACACGAGGTAATCGTCCGAAGCTGCCATGTCAGTTGATCTCCTTACGTCGCTCAGCGGCAGAGTTGCGCTACTTGCCTGAACACTGGGATGCACGCGATGCCCGCGTCGCCGGCGCGCGGCACACAGCCAACTAGAGCGCGGCCAAGCTCACCGCACGCCGGACCTGTTGTCTC
>CAZWQH010000578.1:0-2991 GCA_964635815.1 uncultured Sandaracinaceae bacterium | reverse complement strand
TGGCGTCGTACGCGAAGCGTGATTCCTCGGTGCTGTCCCCGATGCCGACGATGTGGTCATCCGCATCGTAGGCGATGTTCGTAGTGACGGCGCCTTCGGTGATGGAGGTCGTGCGGCCGCCGGTGTCGTAGCCGTACGAAACGCTGCGTGCTCCTGTGATCGCCGAGAGGCGAGCACCCGCGTTGTACGCGTAGTTCTCGAGACCAGCCGCGGTGATGCGCGTCGCGCGATTGCCGTCGTCATCGTAGGTGTAGGCGATGGTTTCAAGGAGGACGTCGCTCGCATCGAAGTACTGCTCACTTTCGATGCGGACCGCGGGGTCGTACGAGACGATGACGTAGCTGCCGTCTTCACGCGTGATGCGCGTGGGCTCGCCGCTGGCGGAACGGACATACGCAGCGCTGGCGATAACGGTGGTGCCGCGCTTGTGCGTGACGCTTTCGATGCGGTGGCGGTTGTCGTACGTCCAGCTCGAGACGATCCCGTTTGGAAACGTGCGCGTCGTGAGACGGTTCGCGGCGTCATACGCGAACGTCGTGACCAGGCCGCGACGGTCCGTGATGGTTTCGACGTTGCCAACCTCGTCGTACGTGTACTCGACGTGCGAGGTGGCCGGCGATGCGGGAAGAACGCCCGGCGCACGTGATTCAACGCGGGTCGTGCGGTCCAGCGCGTCGTGTGTGACGTTGAATCGGCCCGAGGAGAGGACAATGCCCGTCTGGCGCCCGACCACGTCGTAGGTGTGCGTCGTGTTCTCGGTGATCGAGGCCCACGTGTTGCTCGCTGTGGCAACGCGGTCATCGACGCCGTATGTGAATGTCTGGTTCGAGCCGTCGGTGCCTGCGCGACTTTGCACGCGACCCGAAGCATCTCGACCAAACGTGAGTGTCGCGCCGTGAGCGAGGGTTTGAGTCGCAAGGTACCCGGTCGACGCCTCATACGTGCGCGTCTCCGTGCCGCCGTGCGGATAGGCGATGCTCGCTATGCGACCGGCTGTGTTTCGGGTCCACGTGGTGACATCGCCCTCGGGACTCGTGAGCGTACTCAGCGCAGAGCCCAGACCTCCAAGGTCATACGGCTCCGCGCGCTCAAGGAACGTCGATCTCTCAAGCGCTGAGCCGGTCGTAGGTGCCGGTGGATCTTGATAGCTGCGGAACTCGTGCACTTCTTCCGTGCTCTCAGGTCGTGAGAGCGTGATTTCGCCGCTCTCGAGATTGACGTCGAGCTCCGTTCCAAGGAACGGCGCGTACGTGTAGCTCCACGCATCGCCGCCAAGGTCCGTCGCAGAAGACAGACCGCTTCGTGCGTCGTAGCTGAGAGCGCGCACTCGCGAGAGCTCATCGGTCTGAGTGAGCGGATAGTCGCTCGAAGATTCGAGGTCGCTACTTCCAAGGTACGTCGTCAGGGTCGCGACGTTGCCGGGATACTCGGTGCGCGTGGTAAGACCGTACGCATTGCGAACGCTGCGAGTCGTGTTTCCGACGGCGTCCGTGTTCTCGCTGAAGAGCGGCTTCTCAAGCGAGGTGCTCGTGTGATTTCGCGCATCGAGCGTCTCGATGACGTTCCCGCGAATGTCGAGCGTGTACTCCGTGCGCTCGCCGAACGTGTTCTCTTCAGCGATGAGTCGTCCATCGAGGTTGTACTCATACGTGGTCGTAGCGCCTCGTCCCACGTCGACGCTCGTGAAAAGCTGGCCGGCGGCATCGTAGTTGCTCCGCGTGACGTTTCCGGTCGCGTCGGTGGTTTCGCGAATGCGTCCCATCGCATCGTATACGCGTGAGGTCACATCGCCATTGGGCATCGTTGTGCTGCGAAGCCGTCCGCTTCCGTAGAAGCTACGTTCGTACGTCCCAAACGTCGGGCTCTCGATCTTGGTCCATTGATTGGTCGCATCTCCGTTGCCGGAGTAGCTAAACCGCACCTCAACGCCCTGCCCGTAGTTCGCGTACGTGCGCCGGTCGCCGGCGTCGTATGCAAATCGCATCGCGCGTCCGACATGCGCGCCGCTCGTCCCCAAGACCTGGGTGAGATTTCCCCGCGCGTCGTAGGCCAAGTCGTACGCGCCTTCGGGCCGCGTGATGCGCGTAGGCCGTCCTACCGCATTCCCTACCCCATACGTGAACGTCGTCGTCCCGTGCCGATCGGTTTCGGTCAGCAGCTCACCGTTCGCGCCGTACGTTCGCGCCCAGATGACGCGCCCGCTATCATCCTGACGTTCGATCTCGTTTCCGTTCGCATCGTACGCGCGGTGGATAGCGCCTCCGGTGGGAAGCGTCTCCTTGATCACGCGCTCAAGCTCTCCGTTGAGCTCGTCCATCTCGTACTTGGTCGAGAACTCGTCTGGATCTTCACTCGCCTCGTGTGGGTCGATCCTCTCGAGCGGGAAGCGTCCAAAGTCTACGTAGTAGCGCCAATCGGTGTACGCACCCGACGGGTCGCGACGGCCACTCAGTCTTCCGCTGCTCGAGTAGTCGTAGTCCGTACGCCGGCCGAGCGGATCAATCGCACTCGCGATATTCCCCTCGAAGTCGTACGAGTACCGAGTCAGCTGCGCGCTGTTGTCGATAAACGAGATGATGCGGTCATCCAAATCGTAGGTGCTGCGTTGGCAGACGCCGTCGGGGTCGCATTGCTTTCCAAGGCGTCCGTCCGACGTGTATTCGATCGCGGCCAGGCGTGTGCCCCGGAAGTCGATGATGTCCGTGAGGTGGTGGGCATACGCGGCGCCGGCTCCGTACTCGAAGCGGGTCTTGCGACCGAGGACATCGAGGTGTTCGACGAGATTGCCGGTCGCATCGTAGGAGTAGCCGACGCTGCGGCCGCTGGAGTCGACGATTTGCGTGATGCGTTGTTCGCCGTCGCGTACAAAGGTCATCTGCCTCGCAGCTAGTCCATCCGAGCTGTTGTGGACAAAGCCCTCGGGTATGGCGAAGAGCTTGTTGCCGTTGTTGTCTTCGAAGTACGTGATGCCTTCGGACATGGAGATGTTGA
>CAZWQH010000577.1:0-3013 GCA_964635815.1 uncultured Sandaracinaceae bacterium | reverse complement strand
GCTGGTGGTGGCGAGCGTGCTGGGATACTTCGTCTACCAGTACGCGCGTGGCCAACATGAGCTCCTCGTGACGAACCAAATGATGGAGCAGCAGGACGATTCGCTGCGTAAGCTCATCGAAGATTCATCCCAAGCGGACATGGTGAAAGTGCGATTGTTCATCGTGCTCGGAATTGCCGCGCTTACGTTGGTGCTCGGTACGACGGGCATCCTTGTCACGCACCGGCTGGTTGGCCCTGCGTATCGAATGAAACGCTTGTTCCGCGACGTCCGCGATGGGCGGCTGAAGATCACCGCGCGCTTGCGAAAGGGCGACGAGCTCAAAGATGTCTTTGACGAGTACGAGGAGATGATCAACGCGCTGCGCGCTAGACAGCTTCAAGAGATCTCTCACCTCGACGGGGCGATTGCGGCTGCTCAAACGGCGGGGACGCCGGACCACGCGTTGGCTGAATTCCGGGCGCTCAGGGATCGCATGCAAGCGGAGCTCGACTAGCCAGAGCTCGGAGCCGTTTAGAAAGCGCCTTCGTAATAGAGGAGCTCGAGCGGCTCGAACGTCACCGCTGCGACGTCGAACCGCATCGACCCAACGATTCGCTCTTTGCGCATCCACTCGCGTGCCGCGAGCCGGATTCGACGCTGCTTGAAGTAGTCGACGGTCTCTGCGGGATTCAGGATTGAGCCGTCCCGACGTGATCGCACCTCGCAGAATGCATATTCGCCGTCCCGCTCCGCGACGATGTCGATCTCGAGCCGCCCGACCCGCGCGTTCCGCGCCACAATCCGATGCGCCCGCTCGATTAGATATCGAGCCGCCAATGCCTCAGCTGCCTCACCGCGTGCGCGTCGTTGGTCCACGCGCAATCATCGGGCGCTTACCGGTCGAGTTTCGTCTAGCGCGAGAAAAGCCTACGCCGCTCGCGACCCGAGACAGAAAGCGCGAGGGTGCTGTTCGCGGGCCCGAGCGAATTAGAAGTACCGCGAGGGCTGCTTGCAGGCCCGAGCGAATTAGAACTATCGAGTGCGACGCGGGACTGTCGTTGTCTTCACGCAGTAGCTGCCGGTCACGCCGGGATTCGTCGATGCGTTGAGAATCGATTCGCAGCTGTAGCCTTCGGGACACTGACAGACACCGCTCTTGGTATCGTTCTCACCCGTTTTGCAGCGGCACGAGCAATACACGCGATCGCGCACGTCTTTGTCAGTTGCGCACTTCGGATCGCCCGGGTCGATACAGTTTGGGTCGCCGTTCAACTGGTAGACGAGGCAGACGCGTGTCCGACACTGCACCGAGTTCTGCTCGATGTACGCTTCGGACGACTTGAAGCCGCCCGCCGGGTTTTGCTCTGGAACGCAGGGATCACCGACGCCGCTCGGAGCGCACGCCGAAGCGGCAAACACGACAAACAACGCTGCGACCAAAACACGGAATGACATTCGGTGCGTCATCGTAGGGTTCGCGGAAGCTACGAGGCCGACGTCGCCTCGTCAACCGATTCGCGTAGTTTTCTCGAGGAGTTCGGCTTGACACTTCCCGCGGCCGCTCCGTATGTTTCCGGACCTTATTTGTGCCGGGTCGTCACGTCTCACGTGAACACTCGAGCGAACGCTGTTATAGCGCTGACGTCGCAACGCGGTTTCAAGGAGAACGATCGAAATGAATCGTCTGTCGAGTGCAACAGCCGTTGCAAGAGTCGCAGTGCCTACGAGCTCGAGGCTCGCACTTTTCGCCGCGGCTGTGGTCGGCCTTTCCGCCGTCTCATTCAGTCGTCCCGGGTATGCGCAGGACATGACGTTCTCCGTCGACGAGACGGGGCAGCCGCCTGCGCCGGCCGCCGAGGGCCCGCCGTCCGACATTCTCGCGAACGCGCTCCGACTCTACAACCAGGAGCGATATCCCGAGGCCGCGGTAAACTTTCAACGCGTAGTCGAAGGGGAAACTCAGGACGCGCCGGCCAATGTCGAGAAGGCGCAGTTCTTCCTTGGCAAGTGCCTCTACCATCTTCGTTTCTATCAGTCCGCACTCGCAGTGTTCGATGAAATCTCGCAGCACCGCGAGCACACGTTCTTCGACAAGACGCTCCCTTGGTTGGCGCAGTTGGCGTCGCAGCTCCCTGAGCCCGCGGGGATCATCGAAAAGGTAGGTCGCTACGGGGCAGACCAGCTCCAGCAGTTCAACACGGCCGAGAGCGCTGACCTCTACAACCAGCTCCTGTTCCTCATGGGTCGGTTCAAGTACGGGCAGCGGGAGTTCGACGAGGCGGTTCAGCTCTTTGGCCGCGTCAATGCGGAGTCGCGTTGGTACGTGCATGCGAAGTTCTTCGAAGGCATCACCCACATTCGCCTTCGTCACGCTAACCCGGCTATTGACGCGTTTCGTGCGGTCATCGCGGCGGTTGGTCGCGGCGCGCGTGGCGTCGAGAACCGAGAGCGGATGCGCGACCTCGCGCAGATCTCGCTCGCACGCGTTCTCTACACCGCCGCCAATCGTGAGAATCGCGAAACAGGCGAGCGAGACGTCGATGGACGAGTCCTCGGCGCAGCAGTTGAAGCGTGGGACAAAGTCTCGCAGCAGTCGGAGTACTGGCTCGACGCGATCTTCGAAGAGACCTGGGCCTTCTTCCTAGCTGACGAATACGCACGGGCCCTCGGCAACGTGCACACGCTTTACTCGCCGTACTTCACGAATGCGTACTATCCCGAAGCCCTCGTCATCAAAGCGATCGTCTTCTTTGCGAACTGCCAGATCGAGAACTCGCTCGGAACGGTTCGCTTGTTCCGCGAGAAGTACGATCCCGTACGAACCGAGCTTGAAGGCAAGCTCGCAGAGTTCCGCGACGGAGAAGGGCAGTACGACAGCAACCGTTTCTATCAGTTCCTCCTTCGCGTCCGAAGTGGCGAAGAGAACCTGAGCCCTCGTATTCGGGGCATCGTTACTAGCGCTCTCTCGGATCGCGACGTTCTGCGTCACCTGGAGTACGTGCGTGTCCTCGACGGCGAAGAGTCTCGACTC
>CAZWQH010000576.1:0-3014 GCA_964635815.1 uncultured Sandaracinaceae bacterium | reverse complement strand
GATCGGTGTCCTGCGAAAAGGATGTACTCGAGAACAGCGGTGAGGTGAGCCGCGAACTTGGCGACCGTCGCTTCTTTTACGCGCGGCATTTCCGTCAGTGCCGTGCGTGCGGCTTCCGGATCGATGGCGGGATCGATGACGAGCAGGGAACGCGGAACACTCGTCGTCTCTGCCGGGAAGTACGGACCAATCACGAAGCGGCCCAAGATCTTGCCGTCGTATCGAATCGGTTGAACGCGATACTCGGCGCCTGTGAAGCAGGGGCGCACTTCAAAGTCGGTCGTTGGCATGCATGCTCGAACACCGTTGACGGTGTTTGCGCACGCGGTTTTGCCGCCTTTTGTACCGTTTACGTACTGGCAGATTTCGCGCTGTTGGTGTGCGTCGGCAAGCAATCCACCGTCGTTCGAAACGATGCGGATGGAAATTCCGAACAGCTCGAAGAACGAACGGCAGAGGTCATTGAGCGCGCGTTTGTCGACGATGTGATGAAGGTCGCTGATCTCGGCATGAACGAGATCCGCCCGACCCGTCGCGCCACGTGGAGGTCCTGACTCAGGAACCCCAGACATGCCCGACGCAATCGGGGTGGGCCGATCTTCGCTGTCATCGAGAGAAGCCCTGCGACGGTCGCCGTCTTGACTCCGTTGGTCGCCTGCGGTCATGCGCTGGGGCTCATCTCACTACCGCCGCGGTTGGCGCGCCGGCTTGTATTGCAGTCCTGACTGCATCGACGAACGCGCTGGGTTCGATTCCGAACTTCTTGTGCAACTGGTGCTCATTCTCAAGATGCCGCCACGTTAGGCTGAGCAATCCGAGGAACGTTTCGAGCACGCCTTCGCCCTTCATCGCGATGGCCTTGTAGACGGGCTCCTTCCCGCGTGCCGCAAGAGCGTCGATCTCAGCGTCCGGCCGGGCGTCGGGCAAGTCGCGTTTGTTGAATTGGATGACGAGCGGAACTTTCGAGAGCTCGAGCTTGTGCTCTCGGAGATTCTCTTTGAGGTTTCCGTTAGCCTCAGCGTTTCTTTTCGTTTCCGCTTTGCGAGAGTCCGCGATGTACGCGATGCCGTCGACGCCTTGAAGCACGATTCTACGCGTCGCGTTGTGAATCACCTGTCCCGGAACGGTGAAGAGCTTGATCTTGACTGAGAGCCCCGACCCGACTTTGAACGCGAGGGGCAAGACGTCGAAGAAGAGCGTCCGATCGTCGCGTGTTTCCAGCGTCATGAGTTGCTGCCGCGTATTCACAGGCAACAGCTTGTGCATGGCTTGAAGGTTGGTTGTTTTGCCGCTGAGCGCGGGGCCGTAATAGACGAGCTTTACGGTGAGTTCGCGAGTCTGCAGATCGATTAGCACGGGGAGCTTCACGCACCGTACCGCGATCAACCCGTGAAGTTCAATCGCCCCATTTCGGTCGTCGCGCGCTACATCCCTTGGTGCGCGCGGAGCCACAACCACGCACACGCAATGATGGTAGCGACGCAAAGGACGATCATCAGCGCGTTGAAGGTGAAGCCGGGTTTGCGTTCAGTGCGAGGCGTAGCTTCGATCAGAGCGCGCAATGCAATCGACTGAATCGCGTCGATATGCTTCTTGGTGTCCGTTCGTAGCGTCTCGTCTGCATCTCCGAGCTCGCGATAGCGCCGACCCGCGAGCGGTAACGCGTTCAGCGCGTGGGCGAGTGCGATGAACTTCTTGTGCGCGGTTTCGTCGCCCCAGCTCGCGCGGACGTTTTGCCATTCAGCCTCTATCGCGGGAGTTGGATCCGCAGGGTCCATCGCTAGTTGCTCGTCGTTGCGCAGCTCAGCACCTGAGTCATGCGTTTGAACGCGACAGTAATACTGCATCGGTGACTTGGGAGGGTACTGAACGGATGATGCATGCTACTGAGTAGGATATTGCCGACATTATCCTATGACATCAATGGGTTAGCGTATTTCGGCGATTGACCGAGGGCACGACATCGCCTAGGGTCGCGCCAGTTTGTGGCAAAGAGTGGCAAGAAGTGCCACGAACGGGATCGCTGGGCCGGGTCCCCGAGCCAGAAACGACAGAACGCAAATCATGTTTCGCGGCCAATACGAACACTCGATCGATGTGAAGGGACGCACGTCCCTTCCGGTTCGATTTCGTGACGTGCTCACCGCGCAGAACGACCTGCGGCTCGTCATGACGATGAGTCTCGACCCGTGTCTCGTTCTCTATCCGTACGCGGAGTGGCTTGCGTTCGAGGATCGCCTTTCGCGCGCGTCGCAGTTCGATCCGAGCGTGACTCTGATTCGCCGCTTGTACGTGTCGAGTGCGATCGAGTGTGAGGTCGACAGCCACGGTCGGTTGATCGTTCCGTCCAACTTGCGCGAGCACGCCCAGCTCGAACGCGACGCGCTGTGGGCAGGTATGGGCAAGACCATCGAGCTTTGGTCGAAGCCAAACTTCAACGCGATGCGCGCGCAGGTGCTGTCGGATGACGCGCGACGTCTGGAGATTGCGCGTCGACTTTCGGAGCTGGGAGTTTGACGACCGGACACGCGCATACGTCCGTGATGGTGCGACAGGTGCTCGCGCATCTGAGTCCACGCGCAGGCGCTGTGTACGCCGACGCGACAGTGGGCGCCGGTGGCCATACGGAGGCGATACTCGAAGCGTCGGCACCCGACGGACGTGTGATTGCGCTCGATCGCGACCAGGACGCGTTGCGCCTGGCACGGGAGCGCCTCGCCCGTTTTGGGGCTCGGGTCACATTCGCGCACGCGCGCTTTTCCGACCTGCCGCGGGTTCTCGAGCAACAGGGCACCGTGCTCGTCGACGGCGTTCTCGCAGACATTGGCACGAGCTCCATGCAGCTCGACCAAGTTGATCGCGGTTTCAGCTTTCAAAAGCCTGGACCCATCGACATGCGAATGGACACCAGCTCAGGAGAAACTGCCTTGGAGATGATCCAACGCATGACGGAATCCGAGTTGGCAGACGTAATCTACGTGTACGGCGAAGAGCGCCAATCACGTTGCATCGCT
>CAZWQH010000575.1:0-3026 GCA_964635815.1 uncultured Sandaracinaceae bacterium | reverse complement strand
AGCCGGCGATCGCGGCCGGCTTCGCGCCGAACAGCAGACAGAAGTGCCAGCCACTCCGATCGGGAACGCGCACGTGGATTCGGACGCAGTCTCGCTTCCACATGCCACTCCGTGAGTTGCGGCAACGCTGGCGCGATGGATTGCATTCGGGTCGCGAACTGCTCCCGCGTCTCACCCTCTCGGCGTTCGAAGCCGGAATCGCCGAGGAAATCGATGGCCGCGCGCATGGTCGCACGGGCCAGGTATTTTCCCGGCAACACGTACGGAGCGATGCGTCTCACAATCTTCGCAAAGTACAGCAGTACGACTGCGAGCACGGCAAGCGCTCCGAGGAGCTTTGCTACCGCGAGAAGCAATCCCACAAACGACCACTTGCGGCGTGGCTCCTCGGGCGTTTCTTCTTCCTCTTCTTCGCGCGCCATCTCCGCAAGCATCCGCTGCACGTCGCCATCCACCGGCTGACGCGCCTCGTCGAGATTCTTTGCAGGCGCCACGTCGAGAACCACCCAGCCGAGTCCCTCGATGTACAGCTCGGGCCACGCGTGTGCATCGCCCGATCGCAGCAACAGTGCAGAGCCCCCTTGTCGCTGAGCTTCCTCTTGTTGGTAGCCGACACCCGCACGCGCAGGAATGCCGAGAAGGCGAAGCAGGTACGTGGTCGCGTGTGCGAAATGAACGCAGTAGCCGATCTTGTTTCCGAACAAGAAGTCCGCGGTCGGATCTTCAACGTCCGCGTGACGCTCCTTGGTCGAGTAGGTGCTGTTCTTGTCGAGCCAGAGCTTTACCGCGAATGCGCGTGCAATCGGATCCTGTCGGCGTGCCTCAGGGAGAAGTGCGAGGATCTCCTCTGCGAGCGCTGCGTAACGCGGATCATCCGGGGCTTTCAGATAGTACGCGCGTACCTCCGCGGACCACGCAGGATTGCCGACGCGACGACCCATTAGGTCCGCGTGCTTGACGACCTGCGCTTGCGATTCGAACCGGTACGAGCGAACGAAATGAGACGTGTTCGGATTGCGATGCGGGAAAAACTGCGTGGCGCCCTCGATCGCAAACGGCCGCGCGTGCTCCGTTACGAGGGACACTCTTGCGCGGACACGAACCCGATCGCTCGTCACCGGCGGGGGTTCGACGCGCGTCGGTTCAGTCGGAAAGAGCGCTAGCACGTCGTGATCGACGTCCGTGCGCGTCGTCGGGATCAGGCGCGATCCATTGAACTGACTCCACGCGTCCTGGCGGAAGTAGTACGCGCCAACGGGCGACGAATAGTCCGTCTCGAAGATCACGATCGCAACGGGTTGGGGCGCGGATTGCGAGTGTTCGGATTGAGTGAGCGCATCATCGTCGGGCGGAGGTCGAGGAGGTGACGGCGGCGGTCCCCCGTCGGACGGTGGAGGGGTGCTCTCCTGCTCACCACCATCGGCATTGCTTCCTGCACCGGCATCTTCCGAGGATCCACGAGAAGCCCCGTCGCTGCTCGCATCGGATCCAGAGGAGCTACTTCCGGCGTCACTCGCACCGTCGTCCTCGGACTGAGATGATCCGTCGGCCCGGCCTCCCAATGCGCCTCCTCCCTCCCCGTAGGCATCCGCGGCGTGCGTGCCAGTCGTTTGCGCGTCCGTGGCTCCCGCTTCCGTACGCTGCCCTCCTCCGCCGTCGCGTCCCCGCTGCTGATCGGGCAAACCGCCGTCGAGCGGAGGGGGAGGAATCATGTCCCGGCGTTCATCCGCTCGTTTCTCTTGAGCGGTCGAGGACGCGTTGGGCTTTGGCACCCCCTGCGCTTCGAAAACCGCAAGTATGATTGCTGCAAGGACGAGCAGGACCATGAGCCCAGCGAGCGCCCGGCGCGAGGTCGCTCCAAACCTGCGAGGCATGACTGCATACGCGAACCCCGTTTGAGCATTCGCTGCAGCCGGATCTGCGGGCGGAGCGTCGAGCCGGTCGGCGGCGTTACGCTCGAGCAACGCGACTACGCCCAGAATGACCAACGCCGACGCGCCGATGAGCATGAAGACTTGTGCGGGCTCAAAGCCGTTTCGGAACGCCCAATCGCTCACCCACAACGGCCGAGCGACGACCCCATCACGGTGCGCGGCAAACGCGAACGCAAGCGCCCCGGCATACGCGAACAACTCGACACCGACAAAACCTTTGAGCTCGCGGGAGAGTCCGCGAACGACGAACACCGTCGCGAAAACCGAACCCGCCACAACGATGATGTTCGTGTACTCGATCGCACGCGCGGGTCCGATCGCCGTCGAGATTGCGGTGAACGAACGCCCCGCGAGATAGGTGACGTAACAGAGGAGCGCGACCATGAGACCGATCGCAACCACACCGCGTGGGCGAACGCGTTCTTCACCGGCACGCGTCAAGCGCTGCGCAAACAAGACTGCAAGGACTCCAACCCCGACGGACGTGTACACACCACCGTTCGTGGTCAGTGATGAGACGACGGAAACGGTGGCCAGCGAAACCGCGAGGAGTCGGACTGCGGAGAGCACAGCGGTCATGTGCTCTCCAGGGCGGGTACCGGTGCGCGCGGTAGCGGTCTTGCGTCGTGAGCCAAGGCGCGAACGGTCCCAGACACTCGGTCGGCAACGCTGATCTTTGCGCCGGTGCCGCGGAGCGCGCGGACTACTTCGTCGACCTCGCTTCTCTGCTCTTCGTCGCGGCTCGTTTCAAAGAACCATTCACGCGTGGATTGCATCCATCGTCGTGCGGCGCCACGGAGCCTCTCGTCTTTCTTGAGAGGTACTGGCGGAAGCTCGTCGCAGCCGACCACGACCTCGAGCGAGCACGTCCCACTCGCGCGCTGCGCGTGGGCGATGCGAACGACCCTCTCGATCCAGGGTCCGGGAGCGGCAGGAACGAATACGACGGCGCGTCCACCTGCAACTCCACGCAAGTTGCGGGTCAGAAATGCTCCTAGACCTGTGCCTCCCACGTCCTCGTGAACCTCACCCGAGCGCGCGAGAACATCTGCGGCGAGATCCTCGTGACGCGCGTTCTCGAGCACCCCGTCG
>CAZWQH010000574.1:0-3030 GCA_964635815.1 uncultured Sandaracinaceae bacterium | reverse complement strand
CAGCGTAGATCGCAGTGGAGAGTGCCGCGTACTTTCGCTGATGCCGCAGCTCGGATCGAATGCCGAGCATCATGAGTCGCGCCGACTTCAGCTTCTCGACCTTCACGCGATAGAGGAGCTTTGCCCAGCCAAGGGGAAGCAACGCGCCATTGAGGTCTCGCATCGCTTCGTTGACGTTGGGGACCGCTATGCAGATTGCGACCGCGCGCCCGTCGATCTCCGCGAAGAGCGCAAGCTCGGGGTCGATGATCATTTTCAGATCTCGCGCGACCTTGTCGACTTCGTCGGAAAGAGCCGGGACGAAGCCCCAGTTGTCCTGCCAAGCGTCGTTGAAGACCTCCATGATCGTTTCCAGCTCCTCGCGCATGCGAGAGGTGTCGACGCTTCGGAACCGAACCTCGGGTAATGCGAGGATCTGCTCTCGGGCACGAATTGCACGGGGAGGCAGCATTCCGGTTTCCCAGCGCCATGCGAACAGGTCCTTCGCTTTCGTAAGGCCTGAGTGTTCGGCGAGGGCGCCCTGATAGTCGCGTGAGTGCGCCATCATGATCGCGGGGGGAGTGTCGAATCCGTCGACCAGGACGCCAACCTCTTCGTTGATGTACAGAGAAAACGGGCCGCGCATTGTCTTCATGCCGCGATCCGAGAGCCATGTGGCCGCGCGATTGACGAGCGCTTGCGCCGCCTCGGAGTCGTTCTTCGTGTCGAAGAAACCGAAGAACCCTGTGTCGTCTTTGTGTAGGCGAAGGTGCTCGCGATCGATCTGGGCCGAGATGCGTCCCACGATCTTGCCGTCGCGCCACGCCGTGTAGAGCGTTCCGTGGCCACGATTGAAGAACGGGTTCTTCCCCGGTGTGAGTCGCTCGCGAATCTCGAAGTCGAGCGGGGCGACCCAAGCGCCATCTGACTCGAAGACCTCGTGACCGGCCTTTACGAACGCGTCTAGGTCCGCGCCCATTGCGTGCTCTTTGATGACGAGTGTCATGTCGGTCCTACTTTTGCTTTCCCAGATTGCCGACCATGTCCTCAGGGCGAACGAGCTCGTCGAACTCCGCTCCGGTCAAGAGCTTCAGCTCGATGACGGCTTCGCGGAGCGTCCCCCCGGTCTTGTGGGCGTGCTTCGCGACCTTCGCCGCGTTGTCGTAGCCGATCTTCGGGTTGAGAGCTGTGACAAGCATCAGCGAGCTGGCGAGGTGCTTTGCGATCACCGTACGATTCGGTTCGATGCCGATCGCGCAGTGGTCGTTGAAGCTGTCGCACGCGTCACCCAGCAGTCGCACGCTTTGAAGCAGCGAGTTGGAGATCACCGGCTTGAAAACGTTGAGCTCGAAGTTTCCTTGGCTCGCCGCAAAGCCGATTGCAGCGTCGTTTCCCATGACCTGACACGCGACCATGGTCATCGCTTCGCTCTGCGTGGGATTGACCTTACCCGGCATGATGGAGCTGCCCGGCTCGTTCTCGGGAATGGTTATCTCGCCGATGCCCGAACGCGGACCCGACGAAAGCCAGCGCACGTCATTCGCGATCTTCATGAGCGCGACAGCAAGCGTCTTGAGCGCGCCGCTCAGATTCACGTCGGCTTCGTGCCCGGCGAGCGCCGCGAACTTGTTGGGAGCCGAAATGAACTCGTGACCCGCAATCTTGGAGATGTGCTCCGCCACGCGCTTCGCGTATCCGTCGGGCGCGTTCAATCCGGTGCCGACTGCCGTTCCGCCAAGCGCGATCTCGCGCATCGCTGGAAGTGCGTTTTCGACACAACGAACGGCCATGTCCATCTGAGCAACCCAGCCGCTGATCTCCTGGCCGAGCGTAATGGGCGTGGCGTCCTGTAGATGAGTGCGCCCGATTTTCACGACGTCGGCGAAGCTCTTGCTCTTTGCATCGAGGGTCTCTCGAAGCTTCTTCGCACGCGGTAGCAGGTGCTCGACCACTTGCTCGACGGCCGCGATGTGCATAGCCGTGGGAAACGTGTCGTTCGACGACTGCGACTTGTTTACATGATCGTTCGGGTGGAGGGGCTTCTTCGATCCCATCGCTCCGCCGGTGAGCTCGATGGCACGATTCGAGATCACTTCGTTCACGTTCATGTTCGTCTGTGTGCCGGATCCTGTTTGCCAGACTGCCAACGGGAAGTGCGCGTCGTGCTTTCCCGCGATGACTTCATCGGCCGCGCGGATGATCAGCGTTTCCAGCTCTGGGGAAAGGACGCCAAGCTCTCGGTTCGTGATTGCCGCGGCCTTTTTCAGGATTGCGAGCGCGCGAATGACCTCGCGCGGCATCTTCTCCGTTCCGATGCGAAAGTTTTGGAGCGAGCGCTGAGTCTGAGCGCCCCAATAAACGGAGGCGTCTACCTCGATGTTGCCCATGGAATCGCTCTCGATGCGCGTCGTCATGCGCGTCGTTTAGCACCTAGCGACTGGTTGCGCAGGGGTTGGGAACAGGCGCTGGGCTTACTGCGCCTGCAAAATTTACTCGGTAGCCTTCGAAGATGGTCCCGAGGCTCACGCCATCGCACGGAAGGGTGGGATCTGCGCGACCATCGACCCGCACGTCGGCTGCGCGGTCCAGGACCTCGTTGAGCAGGTCGTACTGGGTGGTGCCGCGGCAGATTCCGACACGCTCGGCCGTGTCGCGGAGGTCCGTGAGCGGCCAACGACCCGCCACCACGATGCGCACGATGCGACTGCCGTCTGCAGTCAGGCGTCCGACTGACACGCCTCCGTGGACGCGAACGAGAACGGACTGCTGATCGGTGAGGAAAAGTAGACCGGAGCCGTCGCGAATGCTCATCACGAGATTCGAGTCGCGAATGAACGCATTGTCGTCCACGACTACGGGATCGCGCCCGTCCAAGTAGGAATCTGAACGAATGAACCAGAAATCTCGACCGTCCCACGCAGGTGGCGGCGCTGGCGTTCCATTGATGCGGGGAATCCCATCCTCGCCGAGTGCTACGCGCGGGATCGACCCGTCCGCGGCCGGCGGCGTTGCGAAGGCGGATTGGACGATGGCTATCTCGACGCGGGGATC
>CAZWQH010000573.1:0-3040 GCA_964635815.1 uncultured Sandaracinaceae bacterium | reverse complement strand
CCACTCCCTTGCGGCTCTCGGCTCGAATCGTCCCACCGAGCAAGGTGGTGAGGCGGCGGCAGATCGCAAGACCGAGTCCGGTGCCCTCGTGTTGGCGCTGAAGACCGGTGTCGAGCTGACGGAACGGTTGGAACAACAGGGAGAGGTCTGCTGCATCCATTCCGATTCCAGTATCCGCGATACGAATCTGGACTGAGGCGGGCGCATCAGGGCTATCAAGAACTTCGACCGTGAGCGTCACACCGCCCCGCTCAGTAAACTTGATCCCGTTGTTCAGCAGATTGATCAGGACCTGTTCGACCCGTCGTTGATCGCTCTCGATCGGCGCGAGGCGTTCGGGCGCGACGACTGTCAGGCTCAGGCCTTTCGTCTCGCGAAGTGGCTGAACGGACGCCACCACTTTCTCGATCGACGCGAGCAGGTCGAAGCGCGCCAAACGGACTTCCAACTGCCCCGCTTCGATCTTCGAGATGTCCAAGACGTCGTTGATAAGGTCCAGGAGGTGCCGCGCGCTGCTCTTGACCATGCCTAGTTGCTTCGACTGCTCGGCGGTCAACGGTCCGGCCAACTCTTTCAATACGATGCCCGTGAATCCAAGGATCGAGTTCAAAGGGGTACGCAGCTCGTGCGACATCGTTGCGAGAAACGCAGATTTGAGTCGATCCGCGGACTCCGCTCGTACGCGCGCCTCGTCTAGATCGCGCGTCCGCTCTGCGACCTTGAGCTCGAGGCTCTCGTTCAATGCGCGTAGTGCGCGCTCGGCAAGAATGCGTTCCGTGATGTCGAGTGACATGACAAACGCACCTTCCGGGACTGGTTGTGCGCGCACATCGAACCAGCCGGAGCTTCCGTCCGCGAAGGTGAACTCAACCTCGCCCTGAATCCGAACACGGTCTTCGAGACAGCGCCGAATGAGGGCGAACACCGGAGTCCCTTCAATGCCGGGCCAGACGTCCGGCATTCGCCGCCCAAGGAGCTCCTCATTCGGGCGACGGTTCTGCACCGCAGCGGCAGGGTTCAAATACAGATATTGCCAGCCAAGGCCGATGAGCTGACACGACTCGAGAATGGCATCGAGAGTGGTGCGATAGCGCTCCTCACTCTTCTTGACCGCGTTCTCCGCGCGCTTGCGCTCGCCAATGTCCAGGCCGACACCCATCAACTGCGGCGCGCCTTCCACCACGATGCGCTTGCCTGTAAAGACGTAGGGCGTGGGCTCGCCTTCCTTGGGGACGAGCGAGGCTTCCACATGAGCATCCCCGTGCTCGAACACGCGGGCGATTCGGTCCGCCAGAAGTGACTTTTCTTCTTGGCCGAAGAAATCGAGCGGATGCATTCTCGCAATCTCAGCCGCGGAGTACCCCGACACGCGCTCGAAGTTTTGGTTCCATCGCAGGAACCGCCCTTCTTCGTCGTAGAGGTAGAAGATCCCGGGCATCGCCTCGATGAGGCCGCTCGCGATCCGCTGCTCGCGCGCCGCGATGCTCTCGAGCCGCTCGACCGTCTGATCCAGGCCCTGTTTCACCGGTTCCCCCACGAGCTCGCGCCCACACGAGACGCAAGCCTTGCCCAGCCGGTCGAGTTCTGATGGCTCCACGACAGTGTCGTTGTGCGCGACGCGCGACAATCCCCCGGCGCACGTTCTAACCTATTGGCTTGCGTATGTCATCGCTGCTGCATTCTGGGCAGAACGTGCCTATCGCAGACCTGCGTGCACGACTGAGCATCCGCCCGTTCGCGGCGGGGGCGCAGCGGGTGGTGGAGCAGACACCGCGGCATCCGGCAGCGCCTCCGGCATGCACCGCGTCCGGTCATTAATCGTGCGGCACTGATAGTTGACTGGGCAGGCCCTGGCATCCGCGAACTCCCCCGCAGGGACTTCGCTTCCCACACATCCGATCGAGCAGGTTCGTACGCCCCGGGCATCAGCGACGCACGCGCCTGATCGGCAATCACGATCCTGTTCGCATGACTCGCCGAAAGGCCGGCGAGAGGCACGCGGGTCTGGGTCACCTTCGAGACGCGGAGTCGTTCCCGCAGCACGAAACGCACGCTCTACAAGGGCGCGTTCGTGCGCGAGGCTCGCGTATCGTCCGCGCGCCACCGGTCCAAGGCAGAAGGTATCGTTGCCTGGCGATTCGTTCCCGTTCTCTACCGCCGCGGCCACGCCAACAGCGATCCGGTCTCGAACGAGCGCGGCGGACCCGCTATCGCCCGAGCAAAGTCCTTCGTTCACAGCCCAGAAACCAGGCGGCAGGGCCTCGTGGGTATCGGTACGCGGGGTGGGACCGACCGCTACCACCTGCACCACACGACTAAACGGCGTGCGTTCGGTAAGCATCCTGTTTTCGCGCATTCCCCATCCCTCCGCAAGCACAGACCCTCCGATCGGCGGCGGCGGTTCCATCGCGATTGCGTTGATCGCGGCGTTGTCGATGCTTCGATCCACAACGACAAACGCGACATCGGTTTTGCAGCGCGTGCTTTCGTCTCCCACCAGGACCTGCGTGGCGCGCGGCGCGCCCGCGCCCCGCGGACCGACGGTAATGTTCTCGAGCGGTAGTGGGTCCCCGAAGACTGCGTTCGTCTCCATGCTCAAGCCCACGCCGTTGCCGTTCTCATCGCACTCAAAGCCTCGCGACGTCGCTTGCGTCACGCAGTGACGCGCAGTGAGAACCATGTTCTCAGCGACGACGGTCGCCGTACACGAACTGCGCGCGAAGATCTGAATCACGCTTGAGCTTCGCGGGTCTGTCGATGCGGCACCGAACACGATCGTTTGCCGCGTTGCCTGAGGCGCACGCTGACAGGCTCCGCAAAGCTGGAGCAACACTAGAGCGAAGCCAAAATGCATCTTTCGTGAAGGTCGAGTTTTACTCATTAGCGCCACACGAGGAGACGTTGTCCGGGACCGTCGATGATCAGTTTCCTGCCGCTGAGCGAGGTCATCCCAAGTAGTCCGTCTAGCGCGATGCCCTTGCTGCGAAGGCGAGCCTCGAGGATGGGAAAACTCTCCGCCCGAAGAACGGGGACGCGATGC
>CAZWQH010000572.1:0-3045 GCA_964635815.1 uncultured Sandaracinaceae bacterium | reverse complement strand
CACCACCGCCGCCGCCCCCGGCGGCCGCGGGTGTGGAACCACCTGTGGCGCCTGCGCAGACGGCGCTGCTCAGTCGCGCGGCGCCGGGGCAACTCCCTGCTGGCAACCCCGAGAACGTGGATCCGGCCGAAACATCGACGTCACCGTAGATGGAGATGCGATTGCCCACCACTAGGACCGCGGGGCGTGAACCCGTGAACGCAACGATGCCGCCGCTACGGACGTCCAAGGTGCCCAGGACGAACATGGCGATGTTCGCGCCGCCGGGATTGGGGACCATGTTCTCGTAGTGAATACCGTTCGCGATTCCAACGCCGGCTGGACGAACGACGCCTTGCGTGGAGGTGAATCCGGTTCCCGGGTTCCAGAACCGGAACGCTTCGATTGACCCCGAGTCTGTGTCGAATACGATATTGAAGTCCGAACGCGACTCGAGGCTCGCGTTGCCGAGCGTCCAAACACGTGACCCGGTGCGATAGACGAACGACGGAGTGAAGTCGACGCACGCGCCGTCGAGGCAGCTCACGCACGGGATGAGCGCGGTTCGGCCGTCAACGCACGCATACACATCGCGCCCCACGCATCGCGGGACGAACGTGCCGGCGTCTCCATCGCATGGCCCGGCGCCGATGCGGACGTCTTCGGGTGCAACGGGAACGTCAACCGCAGCAGCGACATCGGGTCGTGCGTCTGCGGTAGCGTCGACTGCCGCTTCGCTGAGCGAGGTGTCGCTCGTCGCATCAGCGCGCGCATCGAGGGCGGCATCGTTGCGAGCATCGGCCGCTTGCCCGGCGTCGAGTGTCTGTGTGGCGCCGTCGAGCGTGTTCGCGTCCGCGGAGCCGGAATCTGCGGCGTCCACCTTCGAAGGCAGGTCCACGCGACCGCACGCGGCGGACATCATGGACAACACCATCAACGTGATCCCGATCTTGCGCGTCATGGGTCCTTGGTCGTGAGGGGCTTCATGAGGCGGGCCCGCGTCAAAAGCCCCGCCAGGATAGGGGATCCTCGGGAGACTACACAACACAACTGCGACGTCTGAGGCGGGATGCTATGAAAGGCGAATGGACCCGACGCTGAATTTAGCCCCGAGAGCAGCGGCGAACGACGCTTCGAAGACAGGATGGGGAACGACGATAGTCTCCATTCCTGAACGGTTGCGCATCAACGCACGTTCGAAGCCGAACCAACCTGCGTACTACGTGAAGCAGCGCGGCGTTTGGCGCGGGACCGGCTACAGCGAGTACTGGGATCAAGTAAAGAGCGTTGCCAAGGCGATGATCGCTTCGGGTCTCGAACCGGGATTCAAGGTCTGCATCCTCGGCGCGAACTCTCCGCACTGGGTGATTTTCGATCTCGGTGCGATGACCGCCGGGGGCGCGCCTGCCGGCATCTACCAAACGAGCTCACCGGGTGAGGCTGGATATATTCTCGAACACACGGAAGCGCGCTTGTGTTTGGTCGACAGCGCGGCGCAGCTCGCGAAGCTTCGCGTGGAGCGCGACGCGGGGCGCATTCAAGCGCTGGAACACGTGGTGACTGTGCCTGGCGTGACGGTGAAAGATGCACTCGCGATTTCGTGGGAGTCGTTCATCGCGCGTGGTGCGCGCGTCTCGGACGAGGAAGTCAACAAGCGCTTGGCCGCCCTCAAGGCAAATGACGTCGCGACGCTCATCTATACGTCTGGGACGACGGGTCCTCCCAAGGGCGTAATGCTCTCGCACGAGAATCTCGCGTGGACGAGCAAGACGTTGAATGACATCAAGTTCGCAGCCGGCATCAAGAGCGAAGCGGTCTCGATCAGCTACTTGCCTCTCTCGCATATTGCGGAGCAGGTCGCCACGATTCACGGGCCGATCCAACTCGGTGGGACGGTCTACTACGCAGAGGCGATCGAGAAACTCAAAGAGAATCTGATCGAAGTTCGGCCGACGTTGTTCTTCGCCGTTCCGCGCGTGTGGGAGAAATTCTACGTCGGGATCCGCGGGCGGCTTGAAGCCGCAACGGGTGCGAAAGCGGCGATTGCGAAATGGGCAATGGGCGTCGGAGCGCGCGCTCTCCCGTACAAAGTTGCGTCGCAGCCCCTGCCGCCGCGACTCGCGCTCGAGAACAAGATCGCCTCGCGTTTGGTTTTCTCCAAGTTGAAGCACGCGATCGGTCTCGATCGCTGCGAGACGCTGATCTCCGGTGCGGCTCCAGTGTCGCGTGAGATCCTCGATTTCTTCGGCAGCCTGGACATCGTGATTCGGGAGATCTACGGACAGTCCGAAGACACCGGCCCCACCTCATTCAATGCTCCGGGTGGTGCGACGCGCTTGGGTTCGGTGGGCAAGCCGATCCCCGGTCTTGAAGTACGGCTCGCGGACGACGGCGAGATCTGGGTGCGCGGGCCGAACGTTTTCGTGGGGTACTTCAAAGACGAAGCTGCGACGAGGGAAACCCTCACCGACGACGGCTGGCTAAAGAGCGGCGACCTCGGGTCGTTCGACAGTGATGGTTACCTGACGATCACTGGGCGCAAGAAAGAGATCATCATCACGGCCGGTGGCAAGAACATTACGCCGCGCAACATCGAGGACGCACTGAAGAAGCGGTGCAACATCGTCGGCGAGCCCGTGGTGATCGGCGATAAGCGAAAGTACCTGGCCATGCTCGTGACGCTCGAGCCTGAAGCGCTCGCGAAGCTTTGCGCCGCGCAGGGAATCGACCCAGCCACGGCGCATTCGAGCGCAGCGGTAAAAGCGCTTGTGCAAAAGGCGCTCGACGAAGTGAACGCCGAGCTCGCTCGCGTTGAGCAGGTGAAGCGGTTCGTGATCTTGCCGAGCGCGTTTTCGATCGAGAGTGGCGAGCTTACGCCGTCGCTGAAGTTGAAGAGGCGAGTCGTCGCACAGAAGTTCGCTGCGGAGATCGAGTCTCTCTACGTCGAAGAGTGATTTCTTCACCGTCACGCGGGTCGCTGGCACCCGGTGACAATTCTGGGACAGGTGTAATTTTGAACCACACCGTTTCCCGATGGCGAAGCTGCGCACACGACGCAAAGCGGTG
>CAZWQH010000571.1:0-3048 GCA_964635815.1 uncultured Sandaracinaceae bacterium | reverse complement strand
CAGCTCGTCCAAGTGCTGCGACAACTTGGGCGCAGCGGCCTGCGCTCCAGTGGGGCATTGGCTGTCGAGTGGTTTGTTGAAGTAGCCTGCGTGCGTCGACCCCTGCGAGAACCGCTCGTCTCCCGACCCCGTTCAGTCGATCTTGGTGAATGCGTTCGAGAGGAGTTCCGCTGGACCTAAGCGACAGCGACTCCAACTCGCGCTCGCCGCTCGAGAGGCCCAATAGAAGTGTCCGGTTGTGGCTTTGCAAAAGCGCGTGCGGCAGGGGAGCGCTTGCGCGGCGAAGCTCGTTGAGGTCGGAGGAGTGAGCCGAAGTTTCCATCGATTGGAGCGCCCGAAACGCACTCGCCAAGTCCATTTGGTGCTACGAAATGGACTCATGTACTCCAGAATAGTTCGTCCTCCCGAACGCGACAGTTTCTTCTTGTTCGGACCGCGTGGCACCGGGAAATCGAGTTGGGTACGCAGCCACTTTCCGGACGCGACGTACATCGATCTTCTGGACTCAGAGACGTATCGGCGCTTGCTCACGAGGCCAAACGCGTTGAGCGACTATTGGGTGCCGGAGTCGCCTCAAAGACGCCCACGAGTCGTCATCATCGATGAGGTGCAGAAGGTTCCTGCCGTTTTGGACGAGGTGCATCGGCTCATTGAATCGACACGCGTCCAGTTTGTTCTCACGGGGTCGAATGCGCGAAAGCTGCGAAAGCAAGGGACGAAGTTGCTCGCGGGCCGCGCCTTGACCTACAGCTTGTATCCGCTGACTGCGCATGAGCTCGGCCGAGACTTCTCCCTCACGCGAGCATTGCAATGGGGGATGCTGCCAAAGGCCGTGACATCGAGCACGCCTAAGCGGTTCTTGGAGTCGTACGTCGCCACGTATCTCAAGGAGATCGAGCAGGAGGGGATCACACGGCAGGTCGCCAACTTCGCCCGCTTCTTAGAAACGGCGACGTTCTCTCAGGGAGCGATGTTGTCGCCGACGCAGGTGGCCTCGGATGCGCACGTTCATCGCAAGGTGGTGGAGGACTACTTCGCCATCTTGCGAGACCTGATGCTTTCGTACGAGCTGCCTGTGTTCTCGAAGCGGGCCAAGCGCGAACTTCTGACGAAGCGAAAGTTCTACTTCTTTGACGCAGGGGTCTACCGAGTTCTCCGTCCGAAGGGCCCCCTTGATAGCCCGGGCGAACTTGCAGGTGCTGCGTTCGAGACTTTGTGTGTTCAAGAGCTGGTCGCCCTTAATCACTATCTGGAGACGGACTTTTCTCTCTTCCATTGGAGAACGCGCAAGCACGAAGAGGTCGACTTGGTCCTCTACGGAGACCGAGGGCTCTTGGCCTTCGAGTTCAAAAGTTCCCCGCGGGTTCGCGCCGAAGACGTAAGGGCGCTCGAACTCTTTGGTGAAGATTATCCATCGGCGCGCCGCTATCTGGTGCACGGCGGTACCGAGAGTCGGATGTCCCGTGGGATTCAGCTGCTACCGGCCAAGCGCTTCTTTGAGCAAGCCTCGGCCATCCTTACTCAGAACGGGTGATCGCAGCCGCTCGCCGGAGGGCAACGTCATGTTCATCGCGGCGCCTCGAGTCCGCGATTGGCACGGGTCAACGCTCCTCGGTGAGGCCAAGAGCCCGCCTCGAGCCATGGAACGCACACCGAATTCTGCAGGCATGGAAGCTGCATAAACTCCAGCATGAGCAGCCTTCTAAAGCGGTCAGCCCTCCTCGCGGCGATGTTCCTCGTTCCTGCCTGCGCAGCGGAAGCCCCACTGGCGAGCGACACGAACGCTGCGGCGACCGAGGGGGCGCTCACGACCTTCGAACGCGATTTTGGTGATGCAAAGGTTCATGTCTGGCGCGAAGGGGATCTCGTAAAGGGTGAGCTCGAGGCGAATCGCTTCGTAGAATCTGGCCTCACGCTGTCGGCGGACGGTCGCGGCGAGCTTTGGGTCGAACGCGCGGGGACCATGCGTCGATACAGCTTGGTCGGAAACGAAGCCATTCACAGTGATCTCGTCAAGCTGGCGGATCATTTTCACGTGACGTGGAGCGGCGTCATCGGTGGAAACGGCAGTACCACGATAATTCAATAGGTTCGCAGCGCCTCGCCTCTCTGGTAGTGTCCCAAACCGGAGGCTCGGATGGCCACGGGCGAACTCATCGGACGCATTGCAGCGTTACAAGACTACCAGCAATACAAAGACCTCCACTGGGAAGGCTCCTTTGAGGACTACCTCAAGATCGTGCGGCAACAGCCGGAGGTGACGCGCAACGCGTTCCAGCGGCTCTACGACATGGTCGTGAGCTACGGGCAAGAGGAGTACCTCGACAACAAGAAGCGCCTGGTTCGGTATCCGTTCTTCCAGGACCCGATCGACAAAGGTCGCGACGCGGTCTTCGGCCTCGACATTCCGCTCATGCGGCTCGTCGACGTCCTGCAGGCGGCCTCACAGAACTACGGACCGGAGAAGCGCATCATTCTGCTTCACGGCCCGGTCGGCTCATCGAAGAGCACGATTGCTCGCATGCTCAAGAAGGGTGCCGAGCACTATTCGCGCACTCAAGCCGGCGCGCTCTACACGTATAAATGGACCAACCTCCAGGGCACCGGTCTGTCGACTGAGGACAACAAGGACGGCGAGTTCCTGTGTCCGATGAACGAGGAGCCCCTCAAGCTCATTCCGCTCGAGTGGCGTGCGGAATCCTGCCGACAGTTGGCGCTCGGCAACGATCGCGTTCGGGTGAAGGTCGATGGCGATCTCAATCCCGCGAGCCGGTACATCTTCAACGCCCTGATGCAGAAGTATGGCGGCGACTGGGGCAAGGTCATTACGAACCACGTGCGCATCCGCCGCATGATCATGTCCGAGAAGGACCGCGTCGGGATCGGTACGTTCCAGCCGAAAGACGAGAAGAACCAGGACTCCACCGAGCTCACGGGAGATATCAACTACCGGAAGATTGCGGAGTACGGATCGGATTCGGATCCGCGCGCGTTCAACTTCGACGGTGAGTTCAATATCGCCAACCGCGGCATCATCGAGTTTGTCGA
>CAZWQH010000570.1:263-3051 GCA_964635815.1 uncultured Sandaracinaceae bacterium | reverse complement strand
GCCCTCAGACCATCGGCTTCGTCCTCGTGTTCATGGCGATCATGTACTTCATGATCATGCGCCCCGAGCAACAGCGTCGAACCGAGACGGACAAGATGCTCAAGCAACTCAAGCGTGGCGACAAAGTTCGCACGACGGGCGGCATCCTAGGCGAGATTGTCACCGTTCGTGAGAACGACATGGACATTGCGATCGCGGACCGCGTGAAGATCAACGTCTTGCGTGCGCACGTAGCGGGGCTCGAGCGAGAGCCTCAGAAGGAATCCGACAAGAAGGATTCTGACAAGAAGGAAGCAAAGGACACGAAAGACGACGCCAAGGCGTAGTCGGTGTCCGTGCCGTGCGGTTCGTCGCGGCCAGATTTACTGAAGATCGGGAGACAGGGAACACATGGATCGCGGTTGGTACATTCGACTTAGCACCCTCGGTTTGATCACCGCGCTTGCGGCGATAATTCTGTGGCCGACTTGGGAACGATACGGTGGCAAGAAGGCGCCCGGTTGGGTCAAGAGCGCGTTCCCCGGAATCATCCAGCGCGGTCTAGACATCGCGGGCGGTCTGCGTCTCGTGTACGAGGTCGATGTCGACGAAGCGGTCGCAGATCTTCGTGAGCGACGCGCAGACGACCTTCGCGACAAGATCGGTCGCGCGCTCGACATCATTCCCGAGGACTCGAACGCGACCGACCCCCAGCTCCGCGAGGTTTCGGCGCGCGCGCCGGTCCGAGTCCGCGGCGACTCGCGCATCGAAGCTCGCATTCGCGACGCAGCGGATCTCGGGAAGATCACCGCGCAGATGCTCGAAGACCTCGGCCTCCAGCAGGTCGAGCGCAGCGGTACGATGCTCGTTGCCGAGCTGAAGCAAGACGTCGTGGAGCGTTTCCGTACGGAGGCCGTTCAACAGGCGCAGACGACCATTGCCAAGAGAACCGACGAGCTCGGCATTCGCGAAATCCCGGTGCAGGTGCGTGACGAGGACGTCATCATCGAGCTTCCGGGTGAGCAACGCTCGGACTTCGAACGGGTGCGGAGCATCATCAGTCGAACTGCTCGTCTCGAGTTCAAGATCGTCGCTGAAGAGGACGCGGGATTCCTCGCCACACTCGAGGACGTTCCGGACGGAATCACCAAAGGGCAGGGCACGCTCCTCGCCGAGGGCGTGGGCTCGCGTGACAAGCTTCTCGCGTACGTCAAGACTGTGCAGCAGAGCGGAAAAGTTCCCGAGGGGCGTCAGCTCGCGATCGGTCGTGACGACCGTACCGGCGACAACGTTGAGCGCTGGAGGACCTACCTGCTTCAGTCGCGCGCAGATGTGACGGGTGAGGACGTCGAAGACGCGTTCGTGGGAATGCAGCAGGACTCCAATAAGCCCTCGGTGAATATCCGGTTCACCCAGCCTCAGGGCGCGGACAAGTTCGCGAAGCTCACGGAGCGCAACGTCAAGAAGCCGATGGCGATCGTGCTCGACGACGTCGTCGAACAAGTTGCGATCATTCAGTCGCGCATTGCCGGCGGCTCCTGCGAGATCTCGTACAACGCGCCGCGCCCCATTCAGGAAATCCAGAAAGACGCGAACGACACAGTGGTCGTTCTCAAGGCCGGAGCGCTTCCCGCCCCCATTCGTCCAAGCAACGAACAGCACATCGGCGCAAGCCTCGGCGACGACGCTGTGAAGAACTCTGCGTATGGCGCGATGCTCGGCATCTTGCTGACGCTAATCTTCATGTTGCTCTACTACGAGGTTGGCGGCCTTGTCGCAGACGTCATGGTCATCCTCAACGTCTTCTTCTTGCTCGGCATCTTGGCGTTCTTCGATGCGACGCTAACGCTCCCAGGCATCGCCGGCATCGCACTCACGGTAGGCATGGCCGTCGATGCAAACGTGCTCATCATGGAGCGCATTCGTGAAGAGCTCCGTGCCGGGAAGTCGCCGCGCGCCGCGGTGGACCAGGGCTACAAGCGTGCGTTCTGGTCCATCATGGACAGCCAGCTCACGACCTTCATCGCGGGCGTCGTTCTGTATCAGTACGGAACGGGCCCCATCCGCGGATTCGCGGTGACGCTTATGGCGGGCATCTTGAGCTCGCTCTTCACTGGCGTGTTCTGTTCGCACATCGCTATGGACTACATCGTGCGCGGGCTTCGCGTGCAGAAACTTCGGGTTGGTTAGTCATGGAATTTTTCCCAACAGGAACAGTCTTCGACTTCATGCGCCTTCGTGCGCTGAACATGTGGATCTCCGGATTGTCGTTCCTCGCGGCGATCCTCTTCATCTTCGTTTGGCCCGGTCCCCGTCTCGGTCTCGATTTCCGCGGTGGCACCGAGGTCGAACTTCTCTTCAAAGAAAAGGTCTCCGCAGGCGAAGTGCGCTCGGCTCTCGCAGCGACGCCCTACTCGGATGCAGACGTGATCTCGACCGTCCCGGAGCGTGGATATCTGATTCGGGTGTCGTCGAGCTCTGCGTTGACTCGGGCTGACCGTGACAAGATTCGCGCTCGCCTCCTCCCTGGAATCGGGAACGTGGGAATTCGTCAAACGAAGTTCTCGCCCGGCGGAGAGAAGATTTCGATCCGCGCTTGGGGAGATGTGGACCCTGCTGATATAGAGGCCGCCTTGAAAGAGGCAGGGGCGCGAGTCCGGAACGTTGTTCGGTTTGGTAACAGCGAACAGCATCGATACGAGGCATCGCTAACAGGCGTCGCGGATGAGGTAACGGCCGCGCTCAGAGCGAAGTTTGGGGAGAAGCTCCCGGCAGAACCGCAGCGAATTGAATGGGTAGGTCCCAAGGC
>CAZWQH010000570.1:0-253 GCA_964635815.1 uncultured Sandaracinaceae bacterium | reverse complement strand
CGACGCTGCCGTCGAATCGCTGCTCTTTGCGATCCTTTTCATCATGCTGTACGTGGCGGTCCGCTTCGACCTGCGGTTCGCTCCAGGCGGCGTCCTCGCCATGGTTCACGACACGATCATCACGTTTGGAATCATGGTGTTGCTGGGTCGCGAGATCTCGCTGACCACTGTCGCCGCACTCCTAACGATTGTCGGCTACTCGATCAACGACACCGTCGTCGTCTATGACCGTATCCGTGAGAACATCCAAAAG
>CAZWQH010000569.1:0-3058 GCA_964635815.1 uncultured Sandaracinaceae bacterium | reverse complement strand
GAGCACGGTCGGCACGTTGAGTCCGTAGCTCTGATGTGGATCACATGAAGTCGATCGCTGCCGAGACAGGCGAGATGGAGGCCGTCAGCGTTACATCGTAGTCGCCCGCGCGAACGGTCGCCGAGCCTGACACAGAAAGGCTCAAGTAACCGCCTCCGGTCATGCCAGTCATGGCACCTGCTGGAATAGAGGCGCTCAGCGCTGCAGGCGAGAAATCGCAGGTCAAACTCGTGGTCGTCATCCCAATGACTGGTGTTTCGGAGAGCTGCACCGTAATACGTGTCCCTGCCGCGCTGCCTGTCCACGTAAACGCGAGCGGGCTCGCGACCGGAATACCTAGCTTCGCGGGAGGGCCGGGAATCGTGGGTGCGGTAACGATCGTCACAGGCGGGCCGTTCACCATTCCCATGAACGCAGGAACGCCCCCATCGGCGCCTGTCGCGCGGAACACCACCTCGGCACCGTCTGCCCAAAGCGCGCTCGTTCCGAACGTGCTCATGTACGTGTCCATCGCGGTGGGCGTCAACGTTACCATCTGCGATCCGCTCATGAGTGTGACCGTTCCTGCTTGAACGTTGCGGGGCCCCGGTAACCCGCCGTCTCCAGTGGGCACTCCAGCATCGGCAATCGGGCCCGGACAGGTCATGACGTTGCATGAGTCGACCATCCGTGTCGTACACCCGTCGGATACGTTCGCGACTGTCGCGACAGTGAAGCTTACTTGCGGATAGTTTCCGCTCGCGAACTGGGTGACCGAGATCGAGCCGCTTCGCACGGTGCGCGTGGCGGAGCCGGTGTCCATCGGCGGGGTGCCGCCGTCGCCCGGATTGATCCGTGCATCTTGCATCGTATTGCCGCCGTCTCCCTGTGCACCGGCCTCTGAGGATCCGTCACGTCGAATCGATGAGTCGCGTCCTCCCGAATCCGTCGGTGTCTCGGTCCCCGCGTCGTTGCGATAGGAGCGATTCGAAATTCGCGGCGCGGGTGTGTTGCTGCACGCAGCGGCGGAGATCGCAAAAGCGAAGACGCAGACCAGCGCGTTCGAACGGCTGGGATCAAGACACGGCATAGAGCGCGACAGTAGCCCGACTCGCGGGACGTAGTGAAGGAAGGTGCCGCACTGACCGCGTATGACAGTGCGCCACCGACCCCGGGGTCTCTTTTGGGACTCGCCGAACTCGATGTAGTGTGCAGAGCTGTATGAACGCACGAGCACGGCGAGGCCGGTTCCTCCTGGCGATCCTTACGGGGACGCTTGTCCAAAGCTGCGGAAGCTCGACGTCCACTTCGGATGCAGGTCTAGACGTCCGAACGCCAGGGGAGGCGAGCGTAGACGTGCGTACCGACGGTCTGGTCGACGCCGCACGCGATGCAGTAATCACGTGTACCCCAGGTCAGGAAATCTGCGCGGATGGCTTCTCACAGATCTGTCTGCCGGACGGGCGTTCGTTCAAAGAGCTCGCGTGCAACGACCGAACGGGTTCCACGTGCACCACTGCAGGGTGTCGTGGTCCATGCGCGCCATCTGTCCTGGGGAAGACACACGTCGGATGCGAGTTCTACGCGACCGTCACGATGAATCCGGTGTGGAACGGGTTCAAGTTCGGCGTCGCGGTTGTCTCGACCACCACGGACGATGCGAGGATCACGATCTTCCGGGGGCACAACATCGTGCAGGAGCGTGTCGTACGCGCCGGCTCAACCGAAGTCATCGAGCTCGATTGGGTTGCGGAGCTCAAGGACATGGATTGGTCGCCGCCCGGAATGACCAGCGTCGGTAGACCGGGACCAACACGACTCGTCGGTGCGGCCGCGTATCGTTTGCTCTCGACGAGGCCCGTTGCTGTTTACCAACTGAACCCGCTTGCGACGACGTTGGCTGACACCAATCCCGCATGCCCGATGGGTGCAGTGGGGCGCTGTGCTGCGTTCTCGAACGACGGTTCGATGCTGCTGCCCGCAACCACGCTCGAAACCGACTACTTGGCGTTGTCGTGGCCTGCGTCGGGAAACCCTCCGAGCACGCTCGCGATCACCGCGGTCAACGACAACACCACTGTGCAGGTGATCGCTCCGAACACCCTCGGGCCGACGGATCCAGATACGGCCCCCGTGCGGCCGGGCGATGGCATCGATGGTTTCGGAAACGGAACCGTCCTAATGAATCAAGGAGACGTCCTGCAGATCGTGAGTGAGCGAGGTCCCGTTGCGACCACTGGCACGCCGGTGTGGGGGCCAGACTTGAGCGGCATTCGCGTTCGCGCAAACAAGCCGGTTCAGGTGATCGGCGGACATGCCTGCGCGACGGTCCCGGATACTTCGAGCAACTACTGCAACCACCTCGAAGAAACGATTCCACCGCTGAGCTCTCTTGGTACGGAGTACGTCGTTGCGAACTTTGCTCCCGCGACCGCGACGTCGACACCCTCGTACACGTTGCGCGTGCGCATGGGGCACTCGCCTTCGACGGTGACGTTCGCGCCCGCGATTCGAGCGCCGGTTCAGCTCGACGCCGAGCACCCGATTGTGGATATCCACGACGTGCAAGGCGATGTTCGCGTAACCGCCACGAGCGCCGTGCTCGTCGCTCAGTACATCACAGGCGGCTCCGCGACAGATCCCGCGCCGACCAATCCCAAGAGCGACCCCTCCATGCTCATGGCAGTGCCTGTCAGTCAGTACTACCGCACCGAGTATGCGTTCTTTGCGTCGCGGTTGTTCGACAGCAACTTCATCAACGTGATCGCGCCTGGCAGCGCGACCGTCACGCTCGACGGTGCTGATGTACTTGCGAGCGCGTTCACGACGCTTCCAGGCTCGACGTGGAAGGTCGCGCGCTTGCCGTTGTCACGAGCGGAACGACACACGGTGCGCGCCACCGAGCGAATCGGAGTGGTCGTGTACGGGTACGGACCGCAGACCGCGTACGCGTATCCGGCGGGTGTCGATTTCAGGTAGAGCGAACCAAGCGAGAAGCGAGCGAAGGCAGCAAGCTTCTTCCTGTGCTCAGCTCGGAGCGATCTCGGTTGACGTCATGGTCTGATCGCGGGGACGACCA
>CAZWQH010000568.1:0-3069 GCA_964635815.1 uncultured Sandaracinaceae bacterium | reverse complement strand
TGAGACTCGTCCTGTCGCAAGGGAAAACGGTGACGGGGCGGGTTCGCTCGTCCGATACAGGCGCCTCTGTCGTTGGTGCAACAGTCCGCCTCGTATCCGCTACCGATGTCCACGATGCGCGTACGAGCACAGATGGATCGTTTCGTTTCGATCAGGTCGTGAACGGGGACGCGCGACTCTCGGTCTCGCACGCCGATCACGAGGAAGCATCCCGCACGTTTGCGATCGCGGATCGTGACGTCGCAGTGGACGTCGTTCAGCTCGATCCGGTCGGGACGATCAGTGGATCCGTCGAAGACCGACTGGGTACACCTGTTCCGCAAGCAGTCATCCAAGCCACGAGCGATCATGTAAGCCGAAGCGGAACCACCGACGCGTCCGGCAGGTTTATCCTTCGCGTGCCCCCTGGGATCTACGAGATTCGAGCCACGCACTCCGCCGCAGGCTCCGGCGCCGGAAGAAGCCGAGTCCGCGCGGTTGCACGCACGGAGGAGAGCGGGGTCTGGATACGTTTGCCGCAGCGCGTGGACTAAGGCCTCGAACGCGCCCACCACTGAATCCCCGTCCGATCGACGCTTCCTTCCCCGGCGAGCTTCTCGAGATGAGCAGCCGTCGACAGACTGGCGAGCGGCCAGCTCGCGGGCGGCGTATCCGAGTAAGCGATCGGAACAATCTGCGCGATGGTCGTCGCGCTCGTTCGGTCGAGCGCCTGGAGTGACTGCAGCGCGGCCAGAATCTTCGCTTCGCGTGCTAGGCGATGCGCAATGTAGCGTTCGAAAATCTCGCGCCCTGGAGTGATCGGGTCGCCGTGAGCGGGATAGACCGTGTTCGCGTCGAGGTCGCGCAATCGCGCCAGGGATTCCAGATACAAACTCATGTCGCCGTCATTCGGCTCGACGAGAATGGTACCGACTGACGCCACCATGTCACCCGCGATGAGAGAACGTGTCGTTCGTTCGAAAAGGCAGACGTGCCCCGGTGCGTGACCAGGCGTGTGCAGAACTTCCAATTCGACGCCGCCCCCAACGTCGATGACGTCTCCGTCCTCGAGAACACGCTCGACAGTCACATCAAGTCGTTTAGCGGTTTCGCGATGCGCCCAAACCGGTACTCCAAGCGAGTCGCGCAGGTATTCGAGAGCGCCCACGTGATCGATATGATGATGAGTCGGAACGAGCGCGCAGATCGTCGCGCCGGTGCTGTGCACCCACGATCGCAGCTCGTCCTGTTCGTACGGACTCGCGGGCTCGACAAGCAAGGCGTGCGATGTTCCTACGACGTAGGAATTCGTCTTGGTCGCAGGAGGAAGTGTCGGGGTCGCAAACGCAGCACGAGCGAGCCACGGAGAGATGCGAGGAGTGGTCACTGCAGGATCGTCTATCCGAGACATCGCTTCGCAACGTCGCGAGCCTGAATGCTGATGTCGGGCACAGACGTCGTCTCCCAGCTGGATGCTCGGCGCACGGCACCGAGTCCGAACAAGAAGGAGGAGCTCGCACCTGTCGGGAGAATGAATCGTCCATCACGGTCGGTCGCGAGGCCGAGGCCGCTTTCGTCTCGGACCGCAAGCTGGTTGTCGATGAGCGATCGGGTCAACGGGGTCGCGCTGTCCTCGAGCGCAAGAGCAGGTCCCACGCAGCGCACGATACGGTCCACCGTGTCGTCGAACGTCGTTCCGTCGCGACGCCGAATGGTTGCAACGATTCGGTCACCGCTCCGCTCGTCACGAACCATACGCCCTGCCGTCAGCTCGAGACGTCCGGCTGAACGCCAGCGGTCCAGGCGTGCAAGCGACTCGCGCGGAGCACGATGCCGCAGGATCTCCCAGTACGGACGCACGTGACGAATGAACCGCTGACGATCCTTGGACGAAAGCGTGCGATAGAGGTGCTCGATATGCGGGCGAAGGCCGTCCGCAACGGATTGAAACCCCTGCCCACTGGACTCCGCTTCGGCGATCTGCCGAAGCACCCATTGGAAACGGCCGGCAAGTCGAGTGGGCAACGAGGCAATCAGCTCCGCCGAGTACCCCGCGCTGTGTCCCCCCATCCGTTCTCGGTGCGCTAGGGGGAACAGAGCACGTGGAGACACGATGCGCACATCCCCGCGAAATCGTAGGTGCTCGAACCACGCGATTGCATCCAGGGCCGACAGGCCAGAGCCAAGCACGAGTATTCGACCGTCGTGCGGCAGCGCACCGAGCGCGCACTCATCCCATGCGTCTATCACGCGCGGGTCGGGCTGCACGGTCATCATACGCGGTGACAAACCTGTGGCGATCACAACCGAGCGTCCGCGGCGCACCTCGCCGCTTCGCAGCTCGACCTCGCCTCCGCCTTCGAACTGTCGCACTCCGACTGCTTCGTCGCGGTAGACCCGGAGCTTGCCGGGCCGTTGGCTGATCATCTTCGCGAGCCGGTCAGCAACGTAAGCGCCGTATACCGCACGAGGAAGAAACGCATGCGGGTCCGCTTGCGAGCCGGCAAATTCGACGAAGTCGCTGGGCAGCTCTGGATCGATGCTCATCCGAGATGCGGGAACGTTGAGGAGAAAGATTTTGCTCTCCACGCCATACGCGATACCGCGCCCAATGTTCGGACCGCGTTCGATCATGCTAACGCGAAGGCTACGGTCACCGTTCTTCAGTAGGTGATAGGCGATTGCTGCGCCCGAAAGGCCGCCACCGACGATCACATGCTCGTCCCCGTGGCGCTCCGAGGGCTTGTCGATCGGAATGGGCGGCGAATAGACGTGAAGCGTAATGAGCGGGTCACTCTCACAGTTCATCGCTTGATGAACGCGACCCGCGTCATTCTCCTCAATCACGGTGCCCGGGGGATACTTGCGGTCTCGACCGCCAAGCATGATCTCGGTTAGCGCACCGCGAACGATGCGGAACGCGCAGGAGGATCTGCCATGCGCGTGGAGTGAGCTCGCATGGCCAGGGCGCCAACAGAGGAGGCGAACTTCGAAATGGTCATTTCGAAAAACGAGGCTTCGAACGTAGTTGACCGGCATCCAACCCCGTCGATGCCTTTCTGGCCGCGAAGTACAAGGAGAAGGGCCTCA
>CAZWQH010000567.1:0-3096 GCA_964635815.1 uncultured Sandaracinaceae bacterium | reverse complement strand
GCCGGGCCCGCAGTATCAAGGCCCGAAGAACATCATGCATGGCGGGTTGGTCGCGACGCTCGCGGACGAAGTCGCTGATTGGGCGCTCATCGCGCTCAAGGAGAAGTTCGGCTTCACTGCGGAGTTCAGCGTGAAGCTCAAGAAGCCGATTCGCATCGGTGTGCCGCTCGAGGCGCGCGGAAAGATCGTCGCCGACCGACGCCGGATCATCGACGTTCAAGTCCGCATTCTCCAGTCCGGTGACGAAGCGTTCACGGGCGACTTCAAGTTCGTGGTGCTCGACAAGACCGGCGCGGAGAAGATGATCGGCGGCCCCATGCCCGAAGCGTGGGCGAAGTTCTGTCGATAGGGTCGCGACGAACGCTGCTAGCGGCCTGCCATGGGTGTGCGGATCTCAACAAGCTTCCGCGCGTCGTCCACGACGTACTCGAGCTCGAGCGCTCCGCCTTCGTTCGATGCGACCGACGCGATCGTTCGCGGCCGAGGACCTGATGAATCGGTTCGGAACGAAACGCTCGTCGCGCCGGTCGCGTGCAAGATCGCGCGAGTGACTTGGTCGTTCTGTGTCCCGCCACTGTCAAGCTCGATCCACGAGCGGAGCACACCATTCTCACCGACTTCGAGCGGCGGATACGAGGGCTGGTCGACGCTTACCAAGGGGCTGGAGATTTCGATCCCGTAGACCTGACGTGGCGACAGCGTGGCGGTGTGGTCGATCGATACGCTGCGAAGGACCGCCTGCATCGTGTCCGTATTCTCGTCGAACGTTTCGACCCACACGTGAGCAGCGCCGGGGTTCTCGATCAGAACCACCCCTCCTCGAACACGGCCCTCGCTGTCCGGGCCCGCAACGTATGAGAAGCACGTCGGACAGCCGGTGACGGATTCGCGGCTTAAGGGACGGACGCCGGCCTGTGCGATGCGTTCGGCTACGGTGCCCACATACGCGACGGCTTCCATTTCGAAGTTCATCGAGTTGAGGGTTCTCTCTTCGATGCGAACACTGAACCCGGGGGCTTGAAAGTGTGGTGTTGCACCCACGCGGACGACCGGGGGTGGCAGTCGCAGGCGAACGCGGCTTCCAGCCAGTTGCGTGAGCTCCGAGCTTTCCACTGATGCAGCGGAGACTCTTTCGCGGTGCGTAGGGACAGGGTGAGAGCTCTGACTCGATCCACCGCATCCAGAGAGTGCCCAGAGAGCGACCCAGGGGAGCAACGCGGGAACAAAGTAAATGGGAGAACCGCGCACCGGCGCAACATAGCGCCATGCAGCGCTGCAACCAGCTGCTACCACTCGCGCGTGCAACTTTCCGCGGCCCCCGTAATGCTCGGCGCGCTTTGCGTGCTCGTGATCGCGTATCGCTACTACTCCGCGTTCATTGCGGCGAAGGTTCTCGTTCTAGACGACGCGAACGTCACTCCTGCGCATCGCCTAGCAGACGGTCAGAACTATCACGCGACCAACAAGTGGGTTCTGTTTGGGCATCACTTCGCCGCAATCAGCGGTTCGGGTCCGCTCATCGGTCCCACGCTCGCTGCGCAGTTCGGATTTGCTCCCGGCTTCCTCTGGTTGCTCGCGGGCGTCGTTCTCGCCGGAGCAGTTCACGACTTTGTCATCCTCACAGCGAGCACGCGTCAAGATGGAAAGTCGCTTGCCGAGCTCGTGCGGCTGGAGCTTGGAGCAGTCCCGGGAGTTGTCGCGATGATTGCGATCCTCGCGATCGTAGTCATTGCGATCGCTGGGCTCGGCATCGTCGTTGTCGGTGCGCTTGCAGAGAGCGCGTGGGGTACCTTCACCGTGGGCGCTTCGATTCCAATCGCTCTCGCGATGGGTCTCTACACCTACAAGGTTCGTGGCGGCTCCGCTGCGGGAATACGCGAAGCCACCATTGCTGGCATCGTGCTTCTCTTCGCAGCGCTCATTTTCGGCAAAGTCGTGCAGGACACCCCAGCGCTCGCGGCTCAGTTCCGATTCTCGAAGAACACGATCGTGCTCTCCATCGCTGCGTATGGATTCATGGCTTCGGTGTTACCCGTCTGGATGCTCCTGTGCCCGCGCGACTATTTGTCGTCCTATCTCAAGATCGGCACCATCGCGCTGCTGGTTGTCGGCGTTCTTCTCGTGAACCCGCGAATCGAAGCTCCAATGTTCTCGAAATGGGTTTCGGGCGGTGGGCCGATCATCAAAGGCCCTCTGTTCCCCTTTGTTTTTGTGACGATTGCGTGCGGTGCAATCAGCGGGTTCCACGCGCTCATCTCATCCGGAACCACTCCGAAGATGCTCGACAAGGAAACCCATGCACGCGGCATCGGATACGGCGGGATGCTGATCGAAGGGCTTGTCGGACTCACGGCGCTCATCGCGGCGACGAGCCTTCCGGTAAACGACTATCTTGCGATCAATACAGATCCCGAAGTGCAGCTCGTCGCATCGGCAGACAAACCCGGTTTTGCGCGCAGTCGTGAGGAGCTCGATGCGATCCTCTCGACGCTAAATGCCGATGACCCCGGACGAGTCGCGATCGCAAAGAAGCTCGGTGCGGACGAGTCCGCACCAGGAGCCGTTCCCCTGAGCGTGCTCTTGTCGCTCCCGAATGCTGCGCTCGCGGCGGGTGGGTATCACGTCGACCCAGCGTCGGACGAAGTCACCTCGATCACACACGAGGATTTCGCGCGGTTGGGCGTCTCGGTAACGGAGCTTCCGCGGCTTGCAGCCAGCACTCATGAGCGCATCGCTGCACGCACCGGCGGGGGTGTTTCTCTGGCTGTCGGAATGGCGCGAATCTTCGCCGGCATTCCGTTCATCCAGGGAATCAAGGACCTGCTCGCGTACTGGTACCACTTCGTGATCATGTTCGAGGCGCTGTTCATCCTGACGACGATCGACACCGGAACCCGGGTAGGGCGCTTCCTCGTTCAGGAGTTCCTCGGGAAGCTGCATCGTCCACTCGGACGTTCCGAGAGCGTCGGCGCGGGCGTGCTCGCAACGGCCATCGTGGTGGGGGGGTGGACTGCGTTCCTTCTCACCGGATCGATTCAATCCATCTGGCCCATGTTCGGCATCGCGAACCAGCTGCTCGCGGTCATCGCCCTAGCG
>CAZWQH010000566.1:0-3098 GCA_964635815.1 uncultured Sandaracinaceae bacterium | reverse complement strand
GCTGAATGGCGCCAGCTGGACTCAACGCGCGGTTCGTTCCTCGGACGGATCGATCATCGAGCCGTCGGTCGCGCGCACCACGCAAGGGGTCGGTCTCCGACGCCTCTCTGCGCTCACGAAGGTTGCCCTGACCGGTTGCCAAAAACACATCGAAAGCTGGATTCGGCGTTGCGCGCCTCGAGTCCTGGCTCGCGCGATCACGAGCCGTTCGGATTCGTTGGACCTGAAGCTCATCTGCGGAGTTGATCGGCGCATCCAGCAACAAGATGGTCGCGTGGGTTTCGGACATCTGAATCGTCCGCCGAGCACCGCTCGGGTCTCCTCCTGCACCTGCCTCTCGGGTCGACAAGTTCGACGCGGAAGGGTTTGTCGCCGCAGCGAGTGGAACGGGTTGCGTGTGCTCCGCCACCATTAGCCCCGACGGGACCGCGTTCGTCACATCGCTTGCAACTCCGCCCGGATCGTATTCATGCACGACATCGACGGTCACCCACGGTGTCGCCGTGGGGCGAGCCGGTGCGAAGAACGCGACCCCCCCATGCAAGACGATCGAGAATGCGAAGCACACCGCGAGAATGGACACCGGGCCAGGGCTCGCCTCTGCCGCTTGGTGGTTGGTGCGTGACCGCGTCTTCATTACTTCGTGGGTGCGGATAGGCAGAGGGTACCCCGCAGCCAGCAGTTACGACGATCGTTTACGGGGGTGCGGTCTTTTCGTCCGTTGTCGAGTCGCCCGGAGGCGGGGCGGATTGCGCTGGTTTCCTGTGGATGTACACGAGGATCGCGATGCCAGCCGCGGTCAGCGCGAGCGAGCCGTAGTGACCGGGCGTCAGTCCGAAGTAGCGCGTGTCCGCGTTCAACGAGCCAATGTCATCGGCACTCGCGCGGAGAAAGTCGAGCCCAAACCGAAACGGGCCATACAAGACGGTGAACATGCCCATGTAGAATCCGGGGGCGCGTTTCTTCTTTCCGAGCCACAGGAAGAGAAGCATCACTGCGATTGACCAAAGCACCTCGTACAGGCCGAGGTCGTGACGAGGAAGGTACGGAGCATCCCCGACCTGGTAGCCCGCTACTGCGAGCGGAAAGTCGGTGACTGCGCCCGGATGATCGTGAACAACGAAACAACCCGTACGTCCGAACATCCAACCGAGTGGGAACGCCCAAACGATCGGATCACCCGTCTCGAAGAACGACTTTTTTCTCCTCCAGCACCAAAAAAGGGCGCCGGCGATCGCTGCGAGGAACCCGCCGATCGAGGAGAGGCCGTCCCAGATCCGGAGCAGCACCATCGGGTCTTCTGCGATGCGTTCTGGGTGGTAGAAAACCACGTCGAAGACGTGCCCTCCTATGAACCCGGGAAACACGGACCACGTCGCGAGTTCCGCGACACGGTCTGCCGGTACGCCCTCTTTCTCCGCGCGGTATTCGGCGAGGCGAAATCCCAAGATCACGCCGGTGAACACGAGCAAGCCAAAGGGCTCGATAGGAAGTCCGTTTGCGAACCGGTCTCCGAGGCCCTTGATCGGTATCGGGATCGTGAAAAGCGTCTTCAATTGAAACCAAGGAATGAAGAGGGCGAGCATCGCGGCCGTTCGTGTAGCACGCGCGCGAACTCGGCGTTAGACACGCCGCGTGGCAAGTAAACGCAACGTGAAGTCGGGCAAAGTGGACGGGAGTGAGAACGCTCGCGTGATCCAGAAGCGGCTCGCGGAAGCGATTCAGGAGCCGCGTTGCGAGCTTCGCCATACGTCACCGTGGCAGTTGTTGATCGCTACGATCTTGAGTGCTCAAAGCACCGACAAAATGGTGAATCGCGTCACGCCGGTCTTGTTCGCGCGCTACCCGACGCCGCGTGATTTGGCGGTCGCTGAAACCGAGGAGCTCGAACGCATCGTAAAATCAACGGGGTTCTTTCGCATGAAGGCGAAGGCCATTCGCGAGACGAGCCGCCGCATTGCAGAAGACCACGGCGGTGAAGTTCCTCGCACGGTCGAGAAGCTGACTGCGCTTCCTGGCGTTGCGCGAAAAACTGCGAATGTCGTGCTTGGAACCGCGTTTGGGATTTCGTCCGGACTGACCATCGACACGCACGCCAATCGAGTTTCTCGACGCCTCGGGCTAACGAAGGAATCTGATCCAGTTCGCATCGAGACCGACCTGATGCAGCTTTTCCCGAAGCGAGCCTGGGTGGATCTCAGTCATCGGTTGGTGCTGCACGGCCGATATGTCTGCATCGCACGCAAGCCAAAATGCACCCAATGCGCATTGAACGAAGTCTGTCCCGCTCGCGAAGCGGAGGCAGAAGGCGCACGGTCCGTGCGCGCGAAGCTCGAAAACACGATGGTTCGAGAAGGCTTCGATCTTTCGGGCGCGAGCCCTTAGCACTGCTCGGGTTGCGTGCGGGCCCGAGCTCAGAAGCACTGCGTAAAGACGCACGCGCCATCAGCGTCCGCGGCGACCGGACTTTGCATGAATGAGCGTCCGGTGTATGACGCTCGCCCATGATGAACGGCACCGAGATACTTGCTCTTCACGCGCGCGAAGTCCTCGATTCTAGGGGCAACCCAACCGTGGAGGTCGAGGTCACGCTTGAATGTGGGGCGTTCGGTCGCGCGATCGTTCCATCGGGTGCTTCGACCGGTGAGCACGAGGCACTCGAGCTGCGCGACGACGACCCTGCTCGCTTCCTCGGGAAGGGAGTCCTGAAGGCCGTCGAGAATGTTCGCGAAGCGCTCGGTCCCGCCGTAATCGGAATCGACGCCCGAAATCAGACCGAGGTCGACGACGCGATGAACGACGCGGACGGAACACCCGCAAAGTCGAATCTTGGAGCCAACTCGATTCTCGGCGTCTCGCTCGCAACCGCCCGCGCGGCTGCAGACGCTTTGGGCGAGCCGTTGTTCCGATATCTCGGCGGAGCTCAGGCGCACCTGTTGCCTGTGCCAATGATGAATCTCGTCAACGGCGGGCAACACGCCGACAACGGGCTCGAGATTCAAGAGTTCATGATCATTCCGCACGGCTTCGAGACGTTCCGCGAAGCGCTTCGTGCGGGGACCGAAGTCTTTCAGCATCTGAAGAAGATCCTCAAGGCG
>CAZWQH010000565.1:0-3105 GCA_964635815.1 uncultured Sandaracinaceae bacterium | reverse complement strand
GCTTGCTCGTGCTTGGGTAGCCCGTGCGAAAGGAGAAGAAGACACCGCGCCCCTCCGCGCTGCTTTGCTCGTGCTCGACGGGGATTCCGCACAGGACGAGTTGCGGCTGTCGGTTTTGTCTTTTCTCGCGCGAGTTGCGTTGGACAGGGCGGACTATTCGCTTGCTCGTCGCAGTGCGCGCGAGGCTCGAGAGCTGAGTGAACGCCTTTCCGCGAACGTTCCGCGCGAGCTAGTGATGATGTGGGCAAATCGTCACGACGTTTCGGAGCTCGAAGCGATCGAACGCGAGCTCGATCGCGAGGCGCGTAGCATCGTATCCGTGTCCTCGGACACTGGAGGTCGGCTCGTCGGTGGATCGACGCAGATGCGAGCGCTGCGCACGATGGTCGAGCGGGTTGCCAAGACGGATGCACTCGTTCTGGTGCGCGGCGAAAGCGGAACCGGCAAGGAGCTGGTTGCAGATGCGCTGCATCAACTTTCGCCCCGCGTCGACCGACCGTTCGTGAAGGTGAACTGCGCGGCTCTTGTAGAAACGCTCCTGTTGTCGGAGCTATTCGGTCACGAGCGTGGGGCGTTTACCGGTGCGTCTGCGCGCAAGAAAGGTCGCTTTGAAGTTGCGGACGGCGGCACGATCTTCCTAGACGAGATTGGCGACATTTCACCAAAGACGCAGGTTGCCCTCTTGCGCGTCCTGCAAGAACGAGAGTTCGAGCGAGTGGGCGGCACCCAGCCCATTCACGTCAACGTGCGCATCGTTGTCGCGACTCATCGAGATCTCGAGCAGATGGTTCGAGCGGGGAGCTTTCGTGAAGACCTCTACTATCGACTCAGGGGCGTTGTGATCGATCTGCCTGCGCTTCGAGAGCGGCTTGACGATTTGCCCGAGCTAGCAGCGACGCTTCTGCAACGAATCGCGACCGAGCGGAACGAATCGCCGAAGAAGATCGCCGACGATGCGATCGTCATGCTCCGAGCGCATAGGTGGCCAGGCAACGTTCGTGAGCTCGAGAACGTGCTTCGAAGCGCCACCCTCTTTTGCGACACCCCAACACTACGAGCGGTGGATTTTGCAGGGCTATTCGTCCCGTCCAGGGGGGAGGACACGCATGTTCAGATGAGCCCGGGTCCCTCGGATCGCGATGAAGCAACCTTGATTTATCAGAAGATCCGTAGCGGCGAAGCGTCGCTAGCGGACATGAAGAAAAATCTCGAGCGTGACTGGATCGAGAAGGCGCTCAACGAAACTGAAGGAAATATTACGCGGGCCGCGGGGTTGCTTGGGATGAAGCGGCCGCGACTGTCTCAACTCGTAAAAGAATACGGACTCGCAGCATCTTCTGAGCTAAGCTCCGGAGAACCTCAGGACCCATGACGCACACCATTCCGAATCATGCGACGAGGACGCACGCGCTGTATGCGCTTGTTGCGTGTTTCGTTGCCGTGATGGGCGGCTGTGTGGGTGAGACCCGAACGAGCGCCGCGTCCGTCGCGTTGCTCGCGAGTCTCGATGCGCCGCTTCCGAGCTTGCTTCCGAGTGAGTGGGAGTCGCTTCAGCCTGGTTGTGCTGGCGACGTTCACGATGATTCGTCTGGCGGTCTCGAGTTCGCTGTCGCGGATGGCGCTCCAGGTTTCCTCGTTGTGAAGCGCGGCGGCGCGGCGGTTTGTTTCGACTCTGCCGAAGCCGTCGAGAACGCTTTGGTGGAGAAGGGCGCGCTTGCGGCGGCTGATCTTCTTCGCGAGCGACTCAACGAAGGTCGCGAAGGCAATCCTCTGCCCATGCCGAGCGATGAGCTCCAGGGACGCGGCGAGCTCCGTAACGGAGTCGAGGGCAATCCCCTCCCGATGCCGAGTGACTCACTTCAAGGCACTGCCGAGCTCCGCACGAACGTCGAAGGCAATCCCCTTCCGATGCCGAGTGATGCTCCCGTTGCTCCTGAGGGCAATCCGCTTCCGATGCCGTCCGATCGCGCCGCTGATCCACGCGGCAATCCGCGCGGTACGGACAGTCGACCACCGCGTGCTGGTGCCGAGGGCAATCCATTGCCCATGCCTAGCCGGTAACGTTCCGTTCATTGACTCTGGGCGTGCAGACAGCCCGAGCACGCACCCGGGCACTTGAAACCTGATTCGAGCGGTCACAAGTTGCTTGGGTCATGAGTTCACCTGCGTCACGTGATGTGATGGTCGTGTTGGGAGATCTCGTCGACGAGTCTTCGCCAACAGCGGAGCCGTCTTCGAAGAAGACCGCTGCCCTGCGGTTCAGAGACAACGTTGTGGAACCTGCTGTGCTCCAGCCGGTGAAGGAGGGCGAGGCCCTCCACGGTGAAGTTGTGCGGCTCAAGCCGCGGTCGGAATCCCATCCGATCACGGAGCACACGGTCGGTGCACACCTGCCCGCGTTCGATGTCGAAGTCATGTACCGCGCCCCCGAAAGCGCGCATGCATCCGCACCCCGCCAAGCTGCCGCGCCGGAAAACGCCCTGTTCCCGACCGGCAACGCCTCCGGAGTTGATGGCGCGCGACCTGGGCCGGCGCGCGTTTCGAATCCTACATACCGCTCGAACTACTCGCGCGTGTTTGGCGACAAAAAGAAGACGTTGAACTGACGCCAAAGTCTGGTCACGCTCCTCTACGATGCTCTCGAGCGTACCGTTTGCGGTTCGGTGGGCGTTGGCCTCGATCCAAACCGAGTTCCCGTTTCAAGAACCGATCGTTTTCCTCGGACCCGGGCCAGTCGCACTTCCTCGAGCTCGGCATCCCGTGTTCTACGGAGCTTACGATTGGCATTCGTGCGTCCACGGTTTCTGGTCGCTCCTGAGGTTTCTCCGATTTGCGGAAGCTTCAGAGGACCTGAAGACTGAAATTCACAACGCTCTCCGCGGGAGGTTTCGCGCGGATGAGCTCGCGCGGGAGACGACGTTCTTGCGTGCGCATCCTTTGTTCGAGCGGCCCTACGGCCGCGCGTGGTTCCTGGCTCTCGATGCGGAGCTGGCGCATCTGGATCCTCGACCCGAGATCATCAGTGAAGATGCTCGGTCGGTGGTTCGCGCGGGAGCGATCGATGTTGCTCAGGGCATGCTGGCTTGGCTGCACAACATGGCTGGC
>CAZWQH010000564.1:0-3121 GCA_964635815.1 uncultured Sandaracinaceae bacterium | reverse complement strand
GCAAACGCAAACGCAAACGCAAACGCAGCGACGGCGCAAAGCCAGCCGAGCGAGCGACCTGCGGTCGCCGAGACGCCAGTCCCCGCGCCTACGCCCCGTCCACCGGTTCGCGTCGCCATTCGAGTCGCCGTGCAACCTGCATCCGCGCGTCTCGAGCTCGATGGCGCTCGCGTCCCTTCGCCCTACAGCTCACAGATCGAACGCGGTCGACGACTTGTTTTTGCGGCAAGCGCACCGGGATACGAACGCCTCGAACGCATCATCGACGTCACGTCAGATGTGCAGACCGTTCTCGCACTCGTCGCGATCCCGCCCGCGCCCAGACCAGTGGCACAAGCTCAACGACCTCGTCCTACCCCAGTCGTTCGACCGCGACCCAACCCCACGAAGGTGCAACGACCTCCGACCGGAAGGAACAGCACGGGTTCAACGACCTTCTCGTCGGACAATCCCTACGACGAGTAGCGATACCTACCGCGTCCTAGATCACCGGCAGAGACCGGCCGCGGGTGACACGATCGAACCACATATTCGACAGCTTTTCCTGCACGGTGTTTTGGCGCAAGCGCGCGGCGAGATGCCCGAAGTCGACGTGGTCGAGTTCGAGATCTTGGTTGAAGCAGGTGTAGACGACCTCTTCTTTACCCGTCACCGGATCACGCACTCGCTGAAGGCACTGCGCGCAAATCTGCTTCATCATGCACTGCATCGGAGAGTTGATGCTGCCGATGGCCCGATGCGACTTCATATAGGGCTTGAGCACCCCATAGCGCGCGTCTTTCACAGCGGCCATCATCTTGTCCGAGCCGATTGCGATCAGGCGATCGACGGTGCCCAGACCGATCAGCCGTTCACCGAGCTCACCGCGCTCGTACGCAAGCATGGCTTGCACGATGTTTCCGCGGAACGTGAGGTCCTGAGGGCGACGTGGGTGGATCGAATCACCAGCGTCATGCGCCCACACCACTTGGTCGGTCGACGACTCGATCTCGTCGCGCTTGAAAACGCTCTCACTGTGCCGATAGCCCGCGAAGTAGATCACACGCGCACCGTTCGCCTTGAACGCACGCGCAATGCTGAAGAGAACGGCGTTGCCTAGACCGCCACCCACCAGAAGGACCGTTTCCCCCTCCGCGATCTCGGTCGGCGCCCCGGTCGGACCCATCAAGACGACGGGTTCGCCTGGCTTGAGGAGCGCACACATCCGTGACGATGCGCCCATCTCCAGAACGATGGTCGAGAGCAAGCCGCGCTCAGGATCCGTAGAGGCTCCCGTCAACGCCAGCCCTTCCATCAGGAGCGGCGTTCCCATACTCGAATCGGCGTGCCGTTCGTAGTTCTGAAGGCGATAGAACTGGCCCGGCCGGAATCGACGCGCGGCGAGCGGGGCATGCACGACGATTTCCACGATGCTCGGTGCCAGCCGACGCACTTCGTGGACTCGCGCAACGAGCGAGCTATCGACACGTTCGGCAAACGGCGCAAAATCCGCGTGCTCCGGAGATGCAATCGCGCTCATCGCGCGGGCAACGTGTGGAAACCCGTCCTTAGCGCTCGCCATCGCGCGCACAACGCTGCCGGCGTAGCGAGGATGGTTGTCTCCGTAGAACGATACGGTTCGACCGGCACTGTGGTAGCCCGTGAAGAACGCCCCCGGCCCGGAGGATGCCTTCAAGCTAACCGTCCCTTCGCCCTCGACGACGAGCTCGTGCGCCTGGAAGTATCCCTTGGCGTCGAGTGCAAACGTGCCAGGACACTCCTCCTCGTACGTAACGTTTGGGCTCGTGCCCGCCGCGACACACACCGTTCGAGCGGGCAGCTTCACGTACTGCCCAGAGCCAACGAGCTTGCCATCGACGAGTTGCTGACGTTCGAACGTCACGGCTTCCACAGCTCCAAACGAATCGCTGTGCGCTTCTTTCGGGGAGATCTTCTCGATGTACCGAATCCCTTCCTCGAGGCTCTTGGCGACCTCCTCGTGGTTCAACCGATACGCAGGCGAGTCCGCGATGGTGCGTCGATACGCGATGGAAACGCCGCCCCACTTCGTAATTAACGCGGACGTCCTCGGCGCGCGTCCCTCGATGGCGGCTTGGTTCTTCTCCGCGCGCAACTCACGCGCGTGTTCGATCGTCTCCTCGAGTACCGCAAGCTCTTCAGGGTCGAACGCCGCTCGCGTTACTGCATCCCCACGCTCGCGGACAAGCTGCTCGAACCGCTCGAGCGTTTTCTCGATTTGGACCACGTAGTATGCGGCAAGCTCCGTCGCGGTATCGATCGCGGTGAGGCCACCACCAATCACGAGCGCCGGAAGTCGGACCTGCAAATTGGAAAGTGTGTCTCTTCGAAACGCGCCCGTCAGCTGCAGACCCATCAACAAGTCCGACGCTTGCCGAATCCCGCGAGCGAGATTGCCCTTCATTGGAACGAGGGTCGGTTTTCCCGCACCCGCTGCGATTGCGATGTGATGAAATCCGAGGTCCCACGCATCTTCAACAGTGATGGTCCCGCCGAAGCGCACCCCGCCGTGCACACGAAACGAGTCGCGTCGCAGCAAGTTCAGATAGAGGACCGAGAGAAAATTCTTGTCCCAGCGAACGGTGATGCCGTACTCACTTACGCCACCGAACCCGAGCATCGTGCGCGACTCGAGCGGCTCCTCGAGCTCTCGAACATCGCGAAGCGGCGAAAGCGTCCGCGCATATTCCTCGATGCGCGCCGACAGAGGTTCGATCTTGAGGCCGTCGATGCCGACGACTCCGAACCCTTCATTGAGCAAGTGATGCGAGAGCGTGTAACCAGCGGGGCCTAGTCCGACGACGAGGACGTTCTTGCCATTGTATGGAAGCGCGTACGGCCTGCGGACATTCAGCGGATTCCAACGAGAAAGGAAGCTCCAGATTTCGAACCCCCACGGAAGAGAGAGGACGTCGACCAGGATCCTCGTTTCGACCTGCGGGATGTCAACGGGCTCTTGGGTCTGGAACACACAGCCCTTCATGCAGTCATTGCAAATCCGATGACCAGTACCGGGGAGCATCGGATTGTCGATCATCGCGGTCGCGAGCGAAGAGATCACACCTCCAGCGTTGCGGAGCGCATGCATCTCGCTGATCTTCTC
>CAZWQH010000563.1:0-3127 GCA_964635815.1 uncultured Sandaracinaceae bacterium | reverse complement strand
GCTCGGGGTCTCGGCTTGGGACATTGCAAAAGGCGTGCATCGCAGAATTCCCGTTGAATGCGACGGACCGGCGCGCGCTTTCGAACAATCGGCGGCTGGAGCGGTCATGCCGCGTTTTCAGAGATGCTCGCAGTGACAGGCCGTGTCAGCCGGCGGGTAGCCGGCGCTTGGCCTTGAACGTAGACTCGCTCACGAAGGAGACGGATTCGTATGAGCAATCAAAGAAACGACGGACTTGCGTGGGCGTATGCGTTCGTCGCCGGCTCGATGTTCCTGATTTCAAGCGCGCATGGGCAGACGCCGCAGCAGCCCCGACCGGCGCAAAATGCACAACCTGCGCAAAGTGCGCCCGGACAGCGTCCCGCCTGCGTTTCGGTGACTTGGACCGTCCGGTACGGATCCGAGTCGTATAACCATTGGGTCACGATCTCGAACGGGTGCGATGCGCTCGTGCGCTGCACCGTGCGTACCAACGTCAATCCGGCCGAAGCGTCCGTGGAGCTTGCGCCTGCTCAATCGCGCGAGCTCAACACGTTCTTGGGCTCGCCAGCGCGCGAGTTCACTCCGACGGTTAACTGCACACGTGGAGACGGGGAACCCGCGCGCGTCGCGGGACGTTGAGGGCCTACGGAGCGTCGGGCTTCGAGAGAACGAACGTTCCGGTGATGTCCGAGCCGCTGGTCTGACGGATCGTGTAGTTGACCGTGATGGTGGTGGGCGTCGCAGCTCCTGTGAACGAGAACGCCCCGCGCGACGGAGTTCCAGTGCCTGTCACGACACCCGCCTTGGTGACCGTGAGTGTGAGGTTTCCGAAAGTCGCCGAGGTGCCGGTCACCGTGTACTTGTCTGCGTCGTAGGTCCCCGTGAAGCTGTCGGGCGTTTGCTGGGACCCACCGAACACGCCGCCTTGAAGCGTGAGCGTGAACTGCACGGTCTTGGCGGTTTCGTTCGTGCTCACCGACGCGGTAGCCGCGCCAGTCGATCCGAACGTGGTGTTCGTCCATCGACCCGACCACGAGCCCTGCATCTGAACTGCAGTGAGAGACTGACCTGCCGGCGGCGTTGGTCCGCTATTGCTCGAACAACTCGCCAGATAGACACCACCCAATAACACCGCTAGTGCTTTCAATCGCATGATCAGTCCTCCCATTTCGGAGCGGACCGTCTCATCGCCCGTTCGCGTCGTCAATTGGGTTGCTGTGGGCCTGAGTCTTGTGTTGGCCACGTCGACGGAATCTTGCAACCGGTCGCCCGAGCGGAGTGCGACGGTTGCTCCCGTTCGTCCACCTTTGCCGAGCGATCCCGATGCGGACCGCGTGCTTCGATCGATGCCACGCGAAATCGAGATCGATGGAGAACGCCTCATTCTCAATGGCAGTGGTTTCCGCATATCGCTTATGTTCCGTGTCTACGCACTTGGACTCTACGTCTCCCATGCATCGCCGCTAGATCGCGCGGAAGCGCGGCGGAACGCTCGCATAGTCCGTGACGCAAACGTGGCGAAGCGGGTGCGTCTCGTGATGACCCGTGATCTCGAAGTGGCTGCTATTCGCTGGGCGTTTCGTTCTGCTGCGGAGCGCGCGGCGGGTGCGCGCTACGCTGAGGTGCAACAGCGAGTGTCCAGCCTGCTGGCCGCAGTCACCGATGCGCACCGAGGTGATGAGCTGGTGCTTACCTACGATCCAAAGAAGGCCGTCACGAAGGCGCAGTGGCGCGGCGGCGCGCCCATCGAGATTGCAGGTGCGGACGTCGCATCCGTACTCTTTGGAATCTGGCTCGGGGACTCGCCCGTCGACCTCGAGCTGCGAGCGGAGCTTCTTCGTTCTCCGGCGTTGTAGACGTTGGTGACATCGTCGCGTTAGATAGCAGCGACATGAAGAAGCCTCTGCTCACCGCGGTCGTATGGGTCGGAGCGTTCTGGGTTGCCTCGTCCGGATGTGGCTCGGCGTCGCCCGCATCCTCGCCCGTAGTCGCCCCCGTGGTGGCTGTTGCGCCCGCTCCGCCCGAGACCGAGCAAACCGAGCGCGCGCGAGCCGAGGCGCTCCAATCTGCAGGAGCGTACTTCGTGGTGAATGCAAACCTCGCTGCGCTCCGTGCGATGTCCGGCATCCCCGAGCTCTTGGACGATTTTCGAAGCGTCGAGGCGCTTACCCCCTGCGCAGGTGCCATCAGAACGCTCGACCGAGCGACCTTCGCGAACACGCTCCTGATGGAAGGATTCAACGATCAGTTGCTGATCGTCGCGACGGGTCCGGTCGGTGCGCCACCGCCGGGCGCGTTCGATTTCGAGCGCTGCGCAAAACTCTTCGACGCTGACGTGAGCGTGGTCGAAGAGACACGAGCCTCGGAGCGGCTGTACCGAGGGTCGTTCGAACGCTTTCCCATGGAGGGCGAATGCACCACCAACGCGCAGTGCCCGCGCTTTCGGGAAAACCTCGAGGCGATTCCCCGCGGAGCCCTCGACTCGAACGTTCTTCTCGAGGTCGAGGTTGCGAGTGTTCTCCTCCATGGGCTTCTCGAGATCACCGGGGGCGCCGGCGTGCCGAACCCAAGCAACTACATCGCGTTTCGGAGCATCGTGGCTTCGCCGCGCCTTCGGGTGCGCGTCCGGTCGGACGAGCTCGAGATGGTCCTCTTCCTGAGTCTCGAGCACGACAACGAACCAGAAGGAACCCCGACGCAAGCCGCCGAGGCGCTGCAGCAGATGTTGCGCATCATCGCTTCAGACTTCGGCCGGACGCTCGAAGAGAACATTCAGTACGCATCACGGACGACCGTCACCATCCTCCGCGCGCTTCAGCCGGTGCTACCTCTGATCGCAGACGTCGTGGTGAGCGTCGAAGATAGAAAACTCGTCGCGCACGTTCCTCTAACGTCAGCGCAACTGGCCGCTGTGATCAGCGGAGCACGGACGGGACTGCGCGCCGGAGCAGCCCGCTAGCGCTGGCGACTCCTGCTTGCGAATGCGCTCGGAGCGCACGCGCCCTCGCGATTCAGCTGCTGTATCTCGCCCACTTCTGACTCAGCGCGTCATGACTTCGCCGTGGGGCTTGTGTCAGCGGCGTGACAATTGTGAAAACTCGTGTCTCACTATCACCCGTGCGCGTGCGATCGGGCTTCCGCGAAT
>CAZWQH010000562.1:0-3144 GCA_964635815.1 uncultured Sandaracinaceae bacterium | reverse complement strand
GTAGATCGGGAGAAGGCATTCGTGCCGAAGCCTTGCTTCAGGTTGCATGGCCGGGCGCAGATGTGAGCACCGTCGCGCGCGTACACATGGGCGTAAAGCGTCTGCGTGACATGGGCCTGACCGACGTCCTCATTCGAAGACACGACGGCTACATGATCGACCAGGGCGTCGAGCTTCGTTTCAAGTAGGCGTAGCCAAAACGCTACGGCTCGTTCGCCTGCCACCGAAACCCGCCAGAATCGTCACTTCCCACGGTGCCAGCCACCTCGTTTCGTAGCGATCACTGGGTGAGCGCTGAGGCCCGCTTCTTGCCTGAACGCCAGTACGTCTATGCCTAAACTCTCTTTCGTCTCGACGCTTCTCATCGCTGCGGTCCTTGGGGGGATGGGTGCATGTGCGCCGGTGGAAGGCGACCATTCGCCCCTCCCGGAAGACGAACAGCTCGATGACCGGGCCGACCGACCGGGAGTGGCTTTCAAGCGACTCGCGACGAGCGGACGTTCCTCGATGCAGCCTAACTTCTCCAGTCCAGCGATGGGCGAATGCACGGAGGAGTCACTGCGACTCGACGCTGCAATCCTGGCGGCCTCGTTGGCGGAGCAGCTTCCCAAAAGAGCGGTTCGAGTCGTGGAGCATACGTTCAGCCAACCCGACAAAAGCTACCTCGTCGATCTCGAGAATTCCGCAGCGTCCTACGCCGCTCTCTACGCACCCTCGATGCGAAGGCTCACGCGCGAGGGCAGCTCGAATACGTTGCCCGCTAGCTCCGATCTGACGCCTACCAGCTTCCACTCAGCCCTCGCTTCGGAGCTCGGCGAAGGATTTCCCATCGCGATCAGCACACGATCAAACACCGGAGGGTGTGCTCTCGAGCGTGTGGTTGGATTCAACTCGATCGTGCAGAAGAGCCCGGACGGCTCCTCGGCGCAGATCACCACGACGTTGACGTTCGCATCGGCGACTCCGGCCGAAACGATTTCATATTCCATCGTGCTCGACGCGGAAGGCATCCCAAGTGGCGGCAGCTTCGAGAATCCGTCGGATTCGAAACGGCATGTTTTCGTCCTTCGTGCGAACGGCGGATTGTCTCGTGCAGCCGGAGTGTCTCTTCAGTCCTTGCGCGCGGCTGTCGCGGCGAGCGAGATCGCCTGCAGTGATCCGAGCGGGGAAACCTGCGCGTCAGTTCACACCTACCGCAAACTTTCCTCGCTCCGCTTCGACGAAAGGGCGTTGAACTTCTCTCTAAAGATCGAGGAGTCCAACGTTTTGCATGCGTTCGCGTGGGTTCATGTCACGCACACCAAGCTCGGGGACGTTCGAGCGACCGTGAGCATAGGCGGAAGAAAAGTCTCGCTCGCGGGTTTCGGTGGGACTGGAGCATCCACATCTGGTCACGTATGGCGCAACCTTCAAGCTCGCGGCCGGGTGGATGAAGCCACGCTCTCGATCGAGGACGCGGACAATATTGCTACCGAGGAGATTATCGATCGCTCGGGAATACTGCGCGATTTTGCGATTTCGATCGTTCGCTGAGCGTTTCGAGTCAATCTCGCCGACGACCTTGCCCGACCTCCGAAATCTCGCGCCCCGATCCGTCCGACGTATACTCGTCTACGTGCCACTAGGTTACCGCGCTGTGTCCCTCGCTACGATCGCGTGCGTCGTCGCTGCGACGTTCAGCTCGTTCGCGTCGAGCTCGCGAGCGGACATCTATCGATACGTCGATAGCAACGGGGTCGCGCACTACACGAACATCCGCCCGCGTGCTGCTGCCGCCGGTCGCGCGACCGGGTGGCAGGTCGTTCTACGAGGAGATCGCCCCGGTCCACAGAGAAACAACGCCAAGGCAGACCGAATCCCGGCATCGGACCGATCCGCGGAACGATACTCGCGATACGACGCGTTCATCGCCGAAGCGTCTCGCTACTACCAGATCCCCGAGTCGTTCATTCGCGCCGTCATGCGCGTCGAAAGCGATTTCGATCCGCGTGTCGTCTCACGCGTTGGCGCACAAGGGCTGCTTCAGCTCATGCCTGCGACGGCCAATCGCATGGGCGTCCGAGATCCTTTCGACCCACGCGAGAACATCTTCGGCGGCGTTCGCTACATGCGAGTGCTCGCGAACAAGTTCAACGGGGATCTCGTTCGCACCATCGCCGCGTACAACGCAGGAGAAGGAGCCGTGGATCGCTACGGTGGTGTTCCGCCTTACGACGAAACACGGCGCTACGTTCGAAACGTTCTTCGCAACTACTACGCGTTCCGGATCGCGGAACAGGTCAATCGCAATGCTCGCAACGCGCGATCGGTCCAGCAGCCTTCGCTCGGAATCGTCCCCGGTCGCGAGTAGTGCGCTTCTAGTGTTCGAGCCGGCGAGAACCCTTCGCGTTCTGCGTCGGCCCTACAGCAGCACGCCTAGCGTGACATCGAGCGAAGGGAACACCCCGTACTGCTTCACGTAGCTCTCGAGCTCTTCGCCCACGCGATCCGACAACATCCTGACGGCGTCCGGACGAATCGGCTCAAATCGTGGCGTGGTGCCGCTGTCCATTCCGAGCGTCGCTTCAACTCCGCCTGCGACGCGGATGACTACGCGCTCCTCGATCTGGAACGTCCATCCTAAGTGCGCGTGAAACAGATGAACTATGGAATCGATGTGATAGTTGTTCATCGGATTCGGTGTGAACCCAACGTTTCCAACGACAGAGGCGGCCTGAGCCTCGTTGATGTCCGTGCTCAAGAACGCGAGCGCATACCCAGCCTGAACGTAGAAGCCCTCGTGAGCGAAGGGTCTATAGCCGATCGACAATCGCGGAACGACCCCACCCGCCAGAACGGACCGAAGCAACGCCGCCGCGCCTGTTCGTTTTGGACTGATGACGCCGACCAGCGTGTCAGAGTACGGAGACGGAATCACACCGAGAGAGAACGATGCTTGCAGTCCGGTTTCCGAGGCGAACAGCATTCCACCACCGATCTCGAGTGGAAACCGGGACCTTGCGAAGACCTCGATTGTATTGGCGCCGGGACCCACCTCTTGCAGCGGGCTCGAGAGCTCAGAGGCTTGCGCGCGCACGATCTTTGGCACGAGGCAAAACAGGGCGAGGCAGCAGAGGGACGCCCCAATCCACACCTGGAGAGGAG
>CAZWQH010000561.1:0-3146 GCA_964635815.1 uncultured Sandaracinaceae bacterium | reverse complement strand
CGACTCGAACGGAGTGTTGGTCGATGATTCGTTGGCATCCACCGTCGGGCTCGGGCAGCCGTACACGTTCGGTGAGTTTCCGGTGGTCGCCAACGTGGACGCGGACGAAGCTACGGAGCTCGTCCGTGCGGAGGGCGTTTACGAATGGAACCGCGCCACGGAGCGATGGCAGCGCGAATCGTGGTCCGCGACGCCCGCAGCCGACTTTCACGGCCTTGTCGCGCTCGCCGACTTTGGCGGCTTTCCGGGTGCGGAGAGCTGGCCGCCTTCCGCACCGGAGGTCGTGATCATCGCGGCGGGGACTGCTCGCGTACAGACGCTGGATGGAAGCGTCGTGTTCGGCCCGGTCGATCTTCCAAATGCGACCTCGCTTGCTCGGGGGCGCGGGGGTCCGCCGACGATTGGGGATTTCGATGGCGATGGCCGGCCGGAGTTTGCGGCTGCGGGCGCATCCGCGTACACGGTCTTCGACCTCGATTGCACGGGAACGCCCGTTGGCACGTGCGCGGGTGACAGCACGACGGGCGTGCTCTGGTCGCAACCCACACGCGATCTGTCTAGCAACGTGACCGGCTCTAGCGTGTTCGACTTCGAGGGCGATGGTCGAGCGGAAGTGGTCTACGCCGACGAGTGCTTCGTGCGTGTCTACGATGGACGGAGCGGAGCCGTGCTCTTCAGTCAGGCTCGTTCGAGCTGCACTTGGTACGACAACCCCGTCATCGCAGACGTGGATGGCGATCTCAATGCCGAGATCGTGACCAGCGCGAACCTCAACTGCGAGGGAATCGTGAACTGCGCGGGACTTGGACCACGCGACACGGATCCGCTGTTCCGAGGATCGCGGTGCCAGTCGAACGAAGAGTGCACCTCGACGCTATGTGACCAAGGGTACTGTCGCTGCACGACGGACGCGGAGTGCTGCACCGGCGCGGGCTGCGCGGTCGCGGGTCTCGTCTGCGAAGATCCTCCAGCCGGAACACCAGGAACGGGAAAGACGTGTCGCGCATCGAGACCGGATCGCGTCCCAGGTGTCTTCGTGTTTCGAGACACGAACGATCAATGGGTGAGCTCGAGGCCCATCTGGAATCAACATGCGTACGCGGTCACCAACGTTTCCGATACGGGTGCGATCCCTAGGACGAGCGCGGTCGTGACCAACTGGTCGACGCGCGGGCTCAACAACTTCCGCGCCAACGTAGTGGGTACAAGGCAGGTCGATGCAGTTGCGGACGCCACTCTTTCGAACGCGAGCTTTACGTGCGATCGCGATATGGCGCGGGTGACGGCGCGTATTTGCAATCGCGGAACCGAGACACTTCCCTCGGACATCGAAATCACGTTCTACCGTGGCCGGACGCGGCGGGACGACACACTTCTGTGCGCGACGAATCCGATGGGCTACCTCGCGCCCAGCATGTGCGCGAACGTGTCGTGCACATTTCGGTCGCCTCCGCGCGGAGAACGAAATGGCGCGCCTGTGACTGCGTTCGTCGACGGCAAACGCGAAGTAACCGAGTGCCGCGAAGCGAACAACGAAGCAGTCATTGCGTCTCTGTACTGTCCGGATTTTGGCTAAGCGTCGCGAACGCGCGCCGGACGACAACGGACAGCGCGGCATCGTTCAACGCACTGGTGTCGTTCCAGGTTGCTACTACGCAGTAGGAATCGTCCTGTTTGGTCACACGATGCGAGTAGTTCAGCACGCCGGGCTCGCTCCCGCCCTTGAACGCGATGCTGTCCCATTCGCGTCGATCCGCGAGCCCAGGGTTTACTCGCATTGGCGAAAGCTCGTGAACGCGATCGAGTAGCTCGCACAGCTCGCGCGCCGAGAACATCCACTCGACATCCGGAGTCGGTGGCTGTGATGCGTATCCTTCGACATCGGGCAGCGTTACTTGCGCGATTTCCGCGAGGAGGCGCCGCTTGGCTGGAACGTCGCCACTCACTGTAGCGGCGCGCCACTGATCGAGGCGTTCGGCGTGAGCGGAATCCTTGAGCGCGAACAAATCGCGCGTGCTCAGAAAAGGGGTGTTGCGAGGGCTCGCACGCTCCAAGGCCGCCCGTGTGACGAGATGCACCAAGGCATCGGACGCACTGTTGTCGCTGTTGGCGATCATCAACGTAGCGAGTGTTTCGATCGTGAAGCTGGATCCCGTCGGCCAGTCTTGGAGCTGACCACTGGGCAAGCTGCGATACGCGTCCTGCCACCGAATCACCTGCGACCATGAAAGCGAACCTGCGTCGATGCGGCGTTGGATCGCGTCCAGCACGAGCAGCTTGAATGCCGAGCCAACTGCGAGCGGAACGTCTGCGTTCGCTGCTGCGAGGTCGGCGCCGTTCTTTGTAATCAGCAGTGCGGATCGACCTGGCAGCGATTGCGAACGAGCCAAGACGTCGGCGAGACTTGTCGCAGACTCCGCTGGCGGGCTTAGCCAGAGCCCCACGATGCGCTGCTCCGAATCTAGAGTGCACGAGGTGGGAACGCGTCCGCGTTCGAAGACGGTGACGAGCTCCCGGTCTCTCGTTTCGACCCGCACGAAACGTCCGAGTTGCAGCTCGAGCTGAAACCGGATGTTGGAGATCTGCGTCGTCGAGACGCGCGCTAGAATCTCCGGCGAGAACCAAGTCTCAGGCAGACAGCGCCCCGTAAATATACGTTCGAGCGCATGTGAAGCTGGGCCCTGAGGTAAGGGCGACTCAGTGCATCGCACGACCGTGGCGCCAGCGTCGCTGCTCGGCACAATTGCTGCGGAAGCGGGCGGGCACGATCCGCCGCAGGCCTGGAACGTAACGAACACAGCGAGCGTCACGAAGCGACTGAACATCGGGTTGATCAGGGGGTTCTTCCAGCTCACTGAAAACCTCACGCACCGACGCTACCGCTCGGTGTAACCAGACTCAAACGGTCTGCCAAAACGCAGCTATACTTCGCAACGTGTCTCGCAACGCGGCCACACGGTTGGCGCTTCTTCGCACTGCCGAACAGCTCTTCGCAGAACGGAGCGTCGACAGCGTTTCGCTGCGCGAAATCGCGGCGGCGGCCGGGCAGCGAAATCACTCTGCAGTCACGTACCACTTCGGCGATAAACGCGAGCTCCTTGAGGCCCTGCTGCACAGGCACTCCGGTCCGACCGACGCGACGTATC
>CAZWQH010000560.1:0-3149 GCA_964635815.1 uncultured Sandaracinaceae bacterium | reverse complement strand
GGCGGCTGCAAACTCAGATAGAGGAAGACGTCGAGAAACAAAATTCGGACCCCAATAGTCTGTTCTCGTCGATCCGCCTGTTCTTCAGCGAGATCGTGGAAGACGTCATTGATCGCAAGGCATTGCTCAGCGTCGCTCCGAACCAACAAGGGCACCTCGAGTTCCGAGCAGAAATTCTCGACGAATCCGGAAACGCCACAAGCGCCGACCTGGGCCATACGTACAGGAAGCTACTCTGCGTCGCATTCGACATGGCCGTGCTCCGTGCTCATCTCGACAAGATGTCGCCGAGGTTCGCCTACCACGACGGGGTGTTCGAATCGCTGGATGACCGGAAGAAGATCAACTTGATCGCCGTCATGCGCGAGTACGCGACCTTCGGACTTCAGTTCGTCATCACTCTGATCGACTCGGAACTTCCAGCTCGGGCCGGAGGCGATGAGACAACGTTCGCCACCGACGAGATCGTGCTCCGGCTCCACGATGAAGGCCCGCATGGTCGACTCTTCAAGATGGCCGCGTGGTAAGCGACGAGGTTGGTGCACGATATCGTTGCACCAGTGACAAGTGACGCGGGGAGACCAATGACTTCGTGCGAACGATACTCGACTACATCTTCGTACTCAGCGAAGGGTCTCGTGAGATCCAAGCACGACGTGGGACGAGGAACACAGCGCGGCGTTGACGAGCTTAGGCAGCTCGTGCAGCGTAGTCGCACGAGTGAGGCTTACGGGCCCAGTGCGCAATATTGCGTTGCAGGTCGACACTTACTCTCGCTTGTTAGATGACACCGGGCCTCTCGAAACTCACTGATGACCGAACTACGTTGTCCTTACTGTTTCAAGAAGCTCGGCAGTGAAAACTTCACGGATGAGCATGTGATCCCGGCCGCGCTGGGAGGCAACATAACGCCGAACAATCCGTTCAAGCTTCGCGTGTGTGCCCCGTGCAATCGTACGTGCGGGAAATACGTGGACGGTCCGTTTATTCGTAGCCCGTTTGTGCACAACTCGCGGGCATTGCACGCAGAGAACTACTACGCGTTCGACGATGCCAGCGCACCCCGCAAGCTCGTGTACATCGGTAAGTTGAACGAGCTGCGCTGGAACAATCAGGTGTGCGAGCTTTGGAAAGGACCTACGGGAGATGCCGTCTATTACTTCCGTCCGCCCTTCGACCACGCTGAGGACGAACTTTACGTAGGCCCACGAATCGACCCGCGAAAGAGATCGGATGGCGCGTTCGTCGTTCTAGTGGTCCAAGCGACCAATCGCGTTTGGCATCCAAGGATTCTCGAAGCGATCCGTCGGCAGTTCGGCGACCTCGAGATCTTTCAAGGTAACTTCGGCACCACACCCCCGCCAGCAGTGCAACCCCTTGTCGCGAGAATCCGAGAGCTCAATGGCGCTGCTCATGAGTGCGAGCTCGTGCTTGACCACGATATGGGCAGTCGGTTCCTCGCGAAGGTCGTTTTGGGTCTTGGTGCTCTACTTCTTGGAGACGATTTCGTAGCAAGCAGAGGCGCGCAAAACTGGCGTGAACTTCTCTGGGCAAAAACGCGTGAGGAGCGTGTCGGCCTCCCTGTGTATGGCTCCGGATTCTTGGATGGAGGGAGCGTAGCTTCTAGAAACCCGTTCGCGGTGTGGCCAGCGGGTCATGTACTCACGATGCTACCGATCAGCGGTCTGCTCGCCCTACGCATCGTCTTCTACGGTCAACACGCCGCCACCGTCAGAGTGAGCGACGAGCCATATCTCTGGAAAGACGTCGTCGGTCACGATGGCCTAGTGCATCTCATCGCGCCGCATTCGCAATCGCACAGTGGTCCCCATTCGCTTCGAACCTACGCCGCAACACTTCACCATCCCGACACACCGCGCTGCGCAGAACTGGCCCGATTTCTCGCGGAGCAGTCTCGCGTCTTTGAGCAACCACCCTTCCACCTGCCTGGTGATGCAGGAATCATGACCAAGGGCAGTCAGCACTACCTCGTGGTGTTTGGTGGTTCGGGCGAACGCGAGGACATCGGGCCTTTTGAATCGGAAGATGAGGTGCGGCGCGCGATCCAAGTGCGCGGACTGCGAATCGTAGGCTCCAACGTCAGCGGTTCCTGAGCATCCTCTCAAGTCGTTCGCCCGCCTTAGCGGCCTTGAGTGCGTTGTGTCGCATCCGACCGCGCAAGAACTCATCCGAATCACGGGGAAGCGCATTCCACGACCCACCGTCTTCCATGCACTCGCGCATGTACTGGTCGGAGTTACCGACGCGTTCGTAGTCGTAGTGAGCACCGACGACTTGTAGTTTGCCGCCGTTTTCGAAACGCTCTTCCGGGAGAGTGCATGTTGCGAGCGGCACACGATCAGCGAACTGCTCGTTGCACGGACGCGGTATGACGATGGCGTTCATCTTCGTTGCCTCGGCTGCAATTTCCTCGCCGTGCTTCTGGGTTTCCTCCGGTGTTCGGGGTGCCGCTCCCGGCGGGCGAGTTCCGATGAACGAGACGCACTCAGACAACTGTTCATCTCTGAACACTGCGAAGTAAATCCCTTCTCGCACCTCGGCGGGAGGAGCGGACACGACGGCAGCAGCCGCAGGAGCCGAGGGTACTGTTCCCGTTCGTCCGCACGCGCTGAAACCGGCTACGACAGCGAGCATACCCAACACCCAGACGGGATCCCTCATGCGTCGATAATGCTACTTATAGTCTGTAGATGTAAAGTCATCACCGCTCGACAACAGAGCGGTGGCGGCCCCTGCCCCGACGATCTTCGGCAAGAATGTTCGCGCACTCCGCGAGCAGCTGGAGATCTCTCAGGAGGAGCTCGCAGAGCGCGCTGGTTTACACCGCACGTACGTAGGAAGTGTTGAACGTGGCGAGCGAAACATCAGTCTTGAGAACATCGTCGAGCTGGCTCACGCGCTATCAGTGACGCCTGCGGTACTACTTGCCGGGATCAAGTAGCGACCTCAACGGCCGAAGATTCCGGACACATCGAAACCCGACGAAAACGGGGACGGCCCGTCACTCCCCCATTCGGATCGAAAGCGACGCTGCAAGACAGTTAGAGCCGCTCGCCAATCATGTTTGGCGGCCTCATGCAGTCGCGAGACGTAGAACTCGTTTGCCTTCATCTCGGCAATCGCGATGC
>CAZWQH010000559.1:0-3150 GCA_964635815.1 uncultured Sandaracinaceae bacterium | reverse complement strand
GTGACGGATCCGTCCTCGTTGAAAATCTGTGTGTTGCCGAGCTTCTTGCCGATGAGACCTGGGTTCGTATTCATGAGGACTTAGACCTGCCGGATTCGAAAGGAGCGGAAGGATTGCGCGGGCTTAGGCTCACGTCAAGTTGGGGTTGGACGGAATCGGGTCATCTGCCGAAGATTCGGGTCGCATTTTTGTGTGTCTGCTCCGCGAGCTGAGCCGGGTCCTCGCCACGTAACTCCGCGAGAAAGTTCAAGGTATGGGCGACGTAGGCGGGTTCATTGCGCTTTCCGCGGTGAGGAATAGGAGCCAGAAACGGCGCGTCCGTTTCGATCAAAATGGACTCCGCCGGTTGGAATTTGGCCGCGTCCCTTATCGCGTCGGCGTTCTTGAACGTCACGATTCCGCTGAAGCTGGCGACGAATCCGAGGTCTTGGGCCGCATTCGCAAAGGCTCTGTCCTCGCTAAAGCAGTGGATGATGCCCCCGACGTCACGAGCGCCTTCTTCTCGAAGGATTTGCAGGGTCTCCTCTGGCGCGCTCCTCGTGTGAACAACGATCGGTTTCTTCACGTCTCGAGCGAGTCCGATGAAACGACGGAATGCCAGTCGTTGTTGGTCCCGCGGAGAATTGTCGTAGTGGAAGTCGAGCCCAATTTCGCCGATGGCGACGACGAGTGGGTGTGGGGCGAGCGTTGCGAAGTCGGCGAATAGCTCTTCACTGAAACTCTGCGCTTCGTGCGGATGCAGTCCAACCGTTGCCGAGATCCAATGTGGCTCGCGCTCGGCAAGTGTGATGGCTTCTCGCGGCGAGTTGGCCGTGCTCCCCGCGCCAATCGTCACCATGTTAGTCACGCCCGCTACCTTCGCTCGAGCGAGAACTTCGTCTCGGTCGTCTGCGTAGCTGTCGAAATCGAGGTGGCAGTGCGTGTCGTAGAGGTGGGTGAGGGTCGCTCGCGGACCCGAGCTAGTAAACGCGGTGCGGCTCATCGAACGGCTCCGCTTTTCGTACCGTGCAGTTTGCTCCGGTTCTCGTTGAGACGCTCCATGGCCTCATCCACGACCCTGCTTCCGATTCGCGGCCTAAGCTGTTCTAGGTCCGGGACGAATTCCGTGAGATCCATAGAAATGATCAGCTCGATCGCGAGGAGGCGTCGAGCGCGGACGAAGCTGCGCAATGCATCGACGAAGTACGCACGACCCTCGACTACGCCTAGCCGGGTCAGGGCTGCCGCGCACGCCAAGCGCAGGCGGCGCGGGGCCGCCCAACTCTTCATCTTGGCGCGCAGCACTTCGCGGGCCTCCTCGATTTTGAGCTCGCCGAGTCTCCTTGCCGCCTCGGCTGCGAGCCATCGGTCTTGCACCATCGCGATCAGCTCGGCGACGGCGTCGGGGTGTCGCGCGGGGAATGCCAGAGCCGCCTCCTGACGAACGTTCGTGTCCGGGTCCTTCAGCAGCGGAGCCAACAGCCGTGCACTGGAAGCATCGACACCGGCATGCTCGCGTCGCAGCCACTCGAACGTTTGTGCGAGCTCTGCGCGCACGTCCGATTCCTTGTCACGAGCAAAGCGCTCCGCGTGAGCCAAGACCTCTTCCGGCGCGTAGGCGCCGAGCCCTTCGATGGCCATCATCCTGGTTTCCGCGTCTGCGCTCGTGACGCTTGCGCGAAAAAGGTCGAGCGCGTCGGCGCGGAGGACGGCCAGGACATAGCTCCATGCGCTGGCGCGCAGGAGGTTCTGCTCCGAGGAGACGTACGCCTTGATCTCCGCCCCGAGCTCCGGAGCCTCCAGCGCAGTCGCCGCTTCGATTGCTGCGACTTTCACTTTGAGATGAGCGTCTCCTATGAGTGTCCGCAGTCCTTGGATCGCTTTCTCTCGTTGTCCGGGAATCGCTGACCCAAGCGCACGCGCAGCAAGCGCGCGCCACTCAGGGCTCTGCGCATAAACGTCGCGCAGAGCGGCCTCGAAGTTCGGCGTCTGTTTCGGGAAAAACAACATGCTTACTTGACGCGGACTCCCGCGGTGATGTCCTTGTCGACGAACAATGCAGAGAGCCCTGCGTCGTCGCTCGCGGCGAGAACCATCCCGTGCGACTCGAGGCCCATCATCTTGCGCGGCGCTAGATTTGCGACGACGACGATTCGCTTGCCGATGAGTTGCTCGGGCTCGTACGTCTTGCCGATACCCGCAAGAATCTGCCGTGGCGCGGCCTCACCAATCTCGACCTGAAGCCTCAGCAGCTTGTCGCTCTTTGGAACCCGTTCCGCTGCTTGGATGAGGCCGAGACGCAAATCGACTTTGACGAGGTCATCGATCGTGATGAGCCCGGTTTGCTCGCTGCCTGACGGAGCAGCTGCCACCGGCGCGGCGGCTGCGTTCGCGCTTGGCGTGCTTGCCGGGGCTTTGGGTGTGGCGGCCTTTGGCGCTTCCGCTTTTTGTGCCGCTGCTTCTTGCTCCGCGGCTGCCAGCACGCCTTCTGCCGTGAGGGGCGCCCCGAGTCGCTCGCTCTTCGCAGCGAGCACGGGAGCCTCGAACTTTGGGAACACGGGCTCGCCTTTTTGGACGAGCTGCCCGGGTCGCAGAGCGCCCCATTCATACGGCCACGCGTCGTCTCCGACGCGCGCGCTGAGTGGAAGCAATCCGAGCTGCGCACGAATCGCATCCACTTTGCGTGGCATCACCGGGGCGAGCATCGTGGCGATGAAACGAACGGACTCGAGGATGTTGTAGACAACCGTCCCGAGGCGCGTCATGTCGCCGGCCTTTTTTAGGGCCCACGGCGCAGTCGTGTCGACGTACTTGTTTGCGACGACCACGAACGTGTAGATGACGTCGAGCGCGCGTTGTGGCGCGAACGCGTCCATTGCTGCGCGCGCGTCGTTCGACGCCGTCTGCGCCGCTTCGACTAGTGCCGTGTCCTCGGCGGTGGCCGGCCCGCAAGTAGGAATGCGACCATCGAAATACTGGGTCACGAAACCAGCCGCGGCTCGATTGAGAAGATTCCCGAGACCGTTGCCGAGCTCGCCGTGGTAACGCGCGACCAAATTCGCGTGCGAGAAGTCGCCGTCCTGTCCAAACGAAACATCGCGCAACAGGTAGTAACGCAGCACGTCCGAGGTGAACTCCTCGGCGAGGGGTTCGGGCGGGATGAAGTTGCCC
>CAZWQH010000558.1:0-3152 GCA_964635815.1 uncultured Sandaracinaceae bacterium | reverse complement strand
GATGTCCATGCGGTGGCGTAGCCACGCGACGAAAGAATCTGCGAAGAACTCAGACGCGTACGACCAGGTGGAGCCCTCTTCATCGTGGGCTTCATCCGGTTCGCCCATGGAGGCTTCGAACTCTGCGCGGTCCTCAGGCTTGAGGCTCGGATACAACACTCGGGCAATAGCCCGCGCGACGCTCATCGGGCTTTCCGCGGACACGTCGAGGACTTCCTCTACGCCGACTATCTCGATGTGCACGGCGGGAGCTGATGCCCAGCCCGAGTGCTCGCCGGCCTCAAGCTCTGCGAACTCTGGCGCGTCTTCGGGACGAACGTCGAGCGGAAGCACCCGGATTCGGTCACCCCGATCCGCGGCGGTTCCTAAAGCTTCGCCGAACACGAATGCGTAGGAGTGCAGCGCGTTTCGCTCGACGGACGTGAGCCCTTGCCATCCGACGATAAACGTCTCGATTGCCGCGGGTGCCTCGGTCGTAGCGGACACGAATCGCACAAACGGCTTCGTAACCTTGAAGCGCTGTGCGGCCGTGAGCCCTCGCGTGGCCCCGTAGTGATCCGCATTCTCCGCGAGAACGCGATCGAATGCGGCTGCCGCATCGGCCACGTTCCCTTCACGAAGCAGCGCGCTCCCCAGTAGAAACTCGCGCGCAATCTCAGACGTCGTTTCCTTGGCCCGTGCGCGAGTCTGCTCGATGGTTTCGACGTCGAGCGCGACAAAATCTGCGGGCGTGTTCGCCAACCTACGCGGCAAGCGGGACGCGCCGGCGCTGGCACCAAGATCCAACGCCGCCAGCTCTTTGGCGATGGCGTCCGCCCCCCGCGCAGCTTTTACGACGTCACGAAACAGCGTCACTGCTTCGTCGAAGGGCAAGCCACCTCGATTGTGCGAATTGACGGAGCGAACGCTGTAGAGGGCGACGAGCGTATCGTTCTGTGTGCGAGCACACTTTTCGACTAGCAGACGAACCGGCTCGACGAGCGCTTCGTGCGCTTCTGAAGTCTTCGCAGTCGCGAACTTCACTCGGAGCGTCATCAGCTCGTACAAGATCTCGTCGTCGCGAACACCCGCGACCAACGCGGCCGCGTCGTCAATGACCTCGAGAGCAAGCATGCAGCGCTGAAGACGCTGCCGCGTGACCGAGTCGTGTGGACGCTCTTCGAGGATATCCACGTAGATGAGCGCGGCATCTTCATGCTTGTCGGCGAAATAGTAGTCGTCGGCTTTCTTGCGGGCCTTGTCTCGGTCTTCGCGCGGCTTGAGGAAATCGAACAGACCCATCTCAGCGAGCTCCCACCGTATGCAATGCTTTGTCCATGGCGCGCCGCGTTGCGGCGATGTCGTCCTCGCTGTGTGCCAGCGAGACGAATGCGGCCTCGAACTGAGACGGAGGCCAATAGATCTTGTTCGCGAGGAGCTCGCGATGAAACACGGCGAAGAGCTCAGTCGAGGACTGCTTCGCCTCCGACCAACTCTGGACCGAGTCCTTCGAGAAGAACGCGGTGATCATCGAGCCAGTTCGTTGCACACGTACGGGCGCGCGGGCGACTTTGATTGCGTCGAGCATCGCGCGTTCGAGCGACGCGGAAATCGCCTCCAGACGCGCGTACGCCGCGTTGTCGAGAAGCTCGAGCGTGGCGCGCCCGGCCGCAACGGCGAGCGGGTTCCCGCTTAGAGTGCCTGCCTGATAGACCGGTCCGAGGGGCGCAATCAGAGACATGATGTCTTGCCGACCGCCATACGCAGCGAGAGGCAAACCGCCGCCGACGACTTTGCCAAGCGTCGTAAGATCCGGGCGCACATCGAAGAGCTCTTGCGCTCCGCCACGGGACAACCGGAAGCCCGTCATCACTTCGTCGAAGATCACGAGCGCGCCGGCGCGTCGTGCAATCTCGCAAACGCGCGCAAGGTATCCCTGCTCCGGCGGAACGCAGCCCATATTGCCCACCACGGGTTCTAGAATCACACACGCAATCTCGGCTCCGCGTTTCGCGAATACTTCCTCGAGTGCCTTCGCGTCGTTGAACGGAACGGTAAGGGACGTTGCAGCGATCGCAGCCGGGACACCGGCGCTGTCCGGCTCTCCGAGTGTCGCGAGCCCACTGCCTGCCTTGGTTAGTAAGTAGTCCGCGCCGCCGTGGTAACAGCCTTCCATCTTGACCACGAGATCGCGCTTGGTGAACCCGCGCGCGACGCGGATCGCTCCCATGACCGCTTCGGTTCCACTCGAAACGAGGCGAACCATCTCCATCGAGGGAACGCGCGAACGGATCTCCTCAGCGAGCAGGACTTCCCCTTCGGTCGGCGCTCCATAGCTGGAACCCCGCTCCATCGCATCGCACACTGCGCGCACCACCTTTGGGTGAGCGTGGCCCAGGATCATCGGTCCCCAAGATCCAACGTAGTCCACGTACTCGCGCTCATCCGCACCGGTAATTCGGGACCCTTTTGCGTGCTTCACGAAGATGGGGTTGCCTCCGACGGCGCGAAACGCGCGGACCGGCGAATTCACGCCCCCGGGGATGACGCGTTGAGCACGTTCGAACAGCTCGCGAGAGACTTCGTCGACCATAGTGTTTTTCGGTTCCGACCCGAGGGCGGTGGGGAACAGTGCATCGATACGCGACAGCACTCATTTGAACAACCCGCGCGTTCACCCTCTTGACGATCCCGCGCGCAGGAATACCTCAATGGGGTCTGGTGTTCTTGCTGTCACCATCTCCCGTGATAAGTCCACGATCCCTACAACTTCTATGTACAGCGACGTCCGAGTCCTAAACGAGCTAGTTGAACGCGAAAGCGCCTTCGTTGACCCCCTTCTGCGTGAAGTGGGAAAGGTCATCGTCGGCCAAGAACAGATGGTCGAGCGGATCTTGATCGCGCTCCTCACCGGTGGACACGTTCTCCTCGAAGGTGTCCCGGGTCTGGCAAAGACCCTCACCGTAAAAACGGTCTGCGAGTGTATCTCCGCGAAATTCCAGCGGATTCAGTTCACGCCGGATATGTTACCGGCCGACGTGATGGGCACCGTCATTTACAACCAGCAAAAAGGCGAATTCACCGCAAAGCTGGGCCCGATCTTCGCGAACTTGGTTCTCGCCGACGAAATCAACCGCGCACCGGCAAAGGTGCAGAGCGCACTGCTTGAAGCC
>CAZWQH010000557.1:0-3153 GCA_964635815.1 uncultured Sandaracinaceae bacterium | reverse complement strand
CGACCGGCCCGCACATTACGGGTGCGACGTCGCCGCGGTCGATATCACGTAGTGGGGGTCGATCGACTGGTCGCGAGACATCGCGCGCAGCGTCGTTGCTAGGCGCTGAGTCTCGGGGACTGTCGATCGCGACGTCCGTCCGAGGCGAGCGGTCCAAGGGAACGTCGATCACCGTCCGCACGTCCGTGAAGCTCGACGACTCCTCGATGTGCGCGTCCGCAGCCAGAGTATCGGATTGCGCTGAAGCATCGAAGAGGCGAGCCTCAGCGCGTCCCGAGCACGCTCCCAAAAGTAGCGTGCCAGCAAGCCAAGCAATTGTTGATGCGCCCGGAGTCATCCGACGCGTTTAGCGCGGGCTGACTCATACGCATGCAACATTGCTGGGTTCAGCGCTGAGGTGTCGAGTCGCCAAGCATGTACTTCGACCATATGCGAAACGAGCGTCAGAAGTTGCTATGCGATCGGGCCAACCGCCGCCCGAAACCGCTCGCTCCAAGGACACGGACGAAACGCGACCGGGTCCAGCCGCACCAACCGGGTGGTGCCTTCAGCAAAGGTCTGCGTTCCGTCGGGCGAAGCGATGCGTGCTGCTACGACGAGGCTTGTCTTCCCGATGTGAGTCGCGCGCATTTCGACAGCGACTTCGCACTCGCCGCGTACCGGCGCGATGTACTTGATGTCGTGCGCAGCCACGACGTGAAACTTGTCGGGATTGTGGGCGGTGTCGTCGTCCCAACGGAAGCCGAGCGAGTTGAAATACTCGCCGCGCGCTCGCTCCATGAACAACACGTATCGGACGTTGTGAAGGATATTCAGCGCATCCAGATCGTCGAAGTAGACACGTTGCATCGACTTGAATACGCGAGAGGTCATGGGTCCCTGATACGTGTGCACCAGGTAGCTGATGTGTCAAGCTCGCGCTCGTGCGTCAGCGGACGGTCCTCGAGCAGGCACTGATATTCTCGGTGCTCGCGGCATGCGTCGCACTTTGCTTCTCGAGCCTTCGCTCGCAGTCCGCTTCGTTCACAAACGTTCTCGCCGATGAGCACTCGTGGCGTGAAGCCGACACATATTCGATCGCGCAGAACTTCTTTCACGATGGTCCGGACTTCTTCCATCCGAAGATCGACATGACCGACGGTCGGTCAGGCGTCATGGCGATGGAAGCTCCGCTGCTTCCGTGGGTGTCCCATTGGCTCATGTATGTCTTTGGCGACGGGCCTGTATCGATGCGGTACGTCATCTGGATTTTGTTTTTTGGCGGAGTCTTGAGCCTCGGGTCTCTTGCTCCGCGCGAGGAGCGCGCACTTTTCCCCGCGGCGTTGTTCTGCGTTGCGGTTTGCTCGCCCGCCGGTCTTTTCGAATCGAGGCAAGTACAGCCGGACCCCGCGATGGCGGGGTGCCTCATGATCGCCGCTGGCTGCTTCGTTCGGTCGCATCGCAGCCGAAAGCGGTTGTGGTTCGTGCTCGGAATGGTCGCGTACGTCAGCGCGGTCATGATCAAAGTACCCGCGCTCGTCGCCGGACCAGCCATGTGGTGGCTCGCGCTTCCGCGTTCGGTTCGCATCGAGCGCGGACGAGCACTCTCACGAACGGTAACGTTCGCCGTGCCTCTCATCCTTGCTTTCGGTTGGTTGAAATGGGGCCAGCATCTAACCGCGAAGTACAACGACGGGCAGTTCTACTTTGCGACGAGCATCGGCGTCGGCGAGGCACGCGAGGACCTCCTAAACAGGGGTCTGTTGACGCACATCTTCCGTGACCTGCTTCCAAACTACTACCTGCACTGGAGCTTCTTCCCGCTGCTGCTGCTCGGATTCGTTCGTGCTGCCGAACGCCCGCAGCAACGGGTCGCGATCGGCATGGCTATCTGGGCGCTCACGTCCTTCCTATTCCTTGGTGCAGTCGGGCGCAGGCTCCAGTCGCATTGGTACTACGCCTTGGTAGCGTGTCCTCCTCTGATCTACTTTGCCGGGATCGGAGTCTCTACGATGTTGGCCGCGGCGGTTTCACGTTGGCCTCGTTATCGTGTCGCAAGCATCCTCGCGTTTGGAAGCGCGCTCCTTCTTGGCTCTGAGCATTTTCCGTTCTTCGAAGCACGAAGTCCGATAGCGACGTTCGCGACGCTCGGCGGACGTTCGTGGCAGAACGAGACAGGTTTCACGATCTTGACGGGGACCCTCGTACTCGGTGCCATCGTCGGCTCCGTTACCAACACGATTCTGAACGGTGCAGGAGCTCCCAGCGAATCGCTCTTCCGGTCAACGGCATCCGGTGCAGCTCGTCTTGCGCGCTTTGGGTTTTGCGTAGCCGCGCTCGCCGTGACATTTCCGCGCGCTGCCCGTGATGCAAACTACTCATTGGCGGTGAGCGCGCATCTCGACAACGTACAGAACCTTGCGTTGCTCCGTGCTGGAACCGCTGCGCTTACGGATCGGTTCTCAACCCGGCGCGATCAGTTCGTGATCTCCGGTAGCAATCCCGCGTATCTACACTGGGCGAATCGGCGCGGATTCGTACACCCACTCGAGGCGATCGCTCGGAACGGTCCGGCGTTTTACGCGAAGCGCAATGCGCGCTTCGCCTTCATCTTCGCGCACGACGGTCCGGTTCCCGCAAGCTTCCAAGGCACACCCGTCCTCGGTAGCAACGCACAAGGCGTTCTTCTCTGCATCGATCCAAGCGGTTGCGCGCGGCGAACGCCTCAGTAGTCGGATCAACGCGAGCGCGTCACAGTCCCGATTGAGACCACGTCGAGTGACGCTTGGCTGTCGAAGTCGCGTCCACCGGTGGAGTACAGGAACGTTTGAGTGCCCACGCGCGCGTTCGGAACGTGATGCACGTGCGCGCGTGCGACAGGAAGTGCAGACTGAACCTCGGCAAAGGTGCCGAGGTTTCCATCACCGTCGACACGAGCCGATTGAACAGAGGACAGGTATGCGCCGCCCCCAACGCTGTTTCCGCCTCCAATCAGCACAACCTCGCGGCCGTCGACAAATGCCGCGTGGGTCCAACGCGGTGTTGTAAGAGGGCTGCCGCCGACGAACCAAGCGATTCTGCCGTCCGTGATCTCACCGAGCATGATATCGGTCGCATCCGTAGCGTCGGTCACTGATCCGTAGAGACCGCCGACTAGATAGAGTGCGCCATCTA
>CAZWQH010000556.1:0-3165 GCA_964635815.1 uncultured Sandaracinaceae bacterium | reverse complement strand
CCAATGACCACGCTCGGGAGACGCGCACGCGACCGCCCCGGTCCAGCGGTTGAGGATGACGTAGCGTCCTTGAAAATTGTTCACCGGCGATGGCGCCGCACGCTTCTCCGACAACGCGCCCTCTCGATCCGGCATTCCACGCCCCCCGACGATTCCGCTCGCCGCACGAAACACGATGTCCTCGCCGAGCTGATCGCGTTCGTATCGATAGTGCAGGCGCGTGAGCGCGAACGACTGGTTAGGTCCGCCCGGGATCACATCCGCGCCGAACGTCGCCAGCTCGGATTCCTCGAGAGGTGGCGTCGGGCAAGGATCGCAACTGCCCGCATCCCACGAGTACTCGGTGACGACGGCCCGAGGATTCTGCTCGACCACCTGTTTGAAAAGCGCCTCGTAGAAACCGGCGAAGTGCTGTCGTGTCTCGTCTCGCACGACGATGTTCGTCGGGATAGTGACGTTCGCGTAGTTCGCCGCTTCGTAGCGCTGCCCGTTCGGGGCGAGTACGTGGACGATCAAGTCCTGTGCACCCCGACTGTTGAGCAGACCGAGACGCACCGGGAGCGAGAACTCAGGGGTGTCGTAGTAAAAACGAAGCGGCGAAAGAACCGCCTGGCCGTTCTGGAAAGTCACGCGTTGCGCATCCACCTTGGCGACGAAGAACTTCGTCCCTTGAGCGACGTACGGGCGAAGAACCTCACTCGCTCCGGACGGGATCCGGTAGTGCTGCTCGCGGAGCCACATTTCAAGACCGTTCGAATCGTTCGCCGAGAGAATCACGATGTCATACTCGGCAACCGCAAACTGCGCTTCGATTCGCACGCCGTGTCCGCCGGCGCCTTCTTGTGTCATCCCCATCGGAGCCGCGCTCGAGGGAACCGCCATCCGAAGCCTGAGGTCCACCTGCGGTGCGCACGGGTCTTGCTCCCAGTACTCGACGAGACGCGGAGAGGCCAGCTTGTCCACGTGAACGAACGCTTCACGCGGAAGCGTCTTCACGTTGTCTTGCTGCAGGACCGTGGGGACCGGAATGATCATCGCGAAATCTTCCGGCGGCCCTTGATAGTTGTTCTGCATCGAGAGAACGGTTCGCTGTCCCTCGCGCATCATCACGACCATGGTCGCGTTCGCGTAGAGCGACGTGTCCGCGCCTGCGACGTAGAACCCACAAAAAGCTCGGGCCGAGTGCGGGGAAAGAAGCGACGCGAAAACAACGACGACGGCGAGGGTCGCTCGCACTGCAATGACTGCACGCTCGAGTTTCATGTCGAACCTTTCTGGTACTGCTCGTACTACTCTTTTTGATTGCGTCTTCGTCCGAAGAGAACGGCGAGAGACGCGACGAGCAAAATCGCCCCAAGTGTCGTTCGCGAACTCAATACGGATGCGCGCGCGTGCGAGTCGCTGGCGGCGCGCCCTACTACGGGAGGCGCGACAGCACGCCTGTCGTTGCTCGGTTGCGAATCCGACTCTTGCGCCTCGGCGAGCTGGGCCGTAACGGGCGTTGGAGACTCATCGACTGCGAGCGTCTCGTCCGAGTCCGAGAAGAACCAAGACACCGGACTCACGCGAGTGGGGGTCAGGCGAATCTCTGGAACGCGTTGTCGAACGGTGTCCTCGAGATTGATCGGTCGCGGGCGCCGACCTTGAAGAAGGCCGCCGCTGGCAGGCGCTCCGTGGATGTCCGGGCCGCCGCTTCCGCCGTTGAAGAAGCGAGCGTTGTTGGGCGGACCGCCCCAACGTCCGCGCACCGGCGACGCACAGCGCGTCGGTGCCGTCCAAGGATGCAGAACCGCATAGCGAGCTTGGTACGTGCTGCGCGCGTTGGGATCGGCGTTCGTCTGGATCTCTCTCTGCAGCGCTCCGCGGGCGTTCGGTCCACCGCTGATCGCCCGCAGCGCAGGCGCTTCACGGAACACCAGGTCCTCGCGAAGCCCGTTCTTGGTGTAGCGATGGTGCAGACGTGTCAGCGAGAACTGATACGCGTTCATGCTCGAACCGGTGATCACATCACCGCCCAGAACCTGAAACTCTTGCTCGGCAATAGGGGGGGCGGTGCAAGGGTCGCACGTCATGCCGTAACGCATGTCGTAGTCCCAAGCGTACTCGGTCACGACCTTGCCGGGATTCTCGCGCAGAGTTCGTGCAAACAATGCCTCGTAGAAGCCGGGGAAGTTCGCCTTTGCGCGCTCTTTGACGACGATGTTCGTCGGGACGGCGACGTTACCGAAGTTCGCAACCTCGAAGCGATGTCCGTTCTCCGAGATGATGTGAACGATGAGATCCTGCTCACCCTGGCTATTCAAGAGGCCCAGCCGAATCGGAAGCGAGAACTCGGGCGTGTCGTAGTGAAAGCGGAGCGGTGACAGCACGGCCTGCCCATTCGCAAACGTGACGCGTTGAGCATCGACTTTCGCGACGAAGAACTTGGTACCTGCGGCGACATACGGAGCAAGCGCAGCGCTCGCGCCCACGGGAATGTTGTAGTGCTCCTGCCGAAGCCACGTCTCGAGCGCGGTGGAATCATCTGCGGACAGAATGACGATGTCATACTCGGCCACCGCAAACTGAGCCTCGATTCGGACCGCCGGGGCCGAGCCTGGCGCCATGTCCGCCATCGCGGCCATACCCGCTCCTGTCCCGCCGCCCCGCATCATCATCCGTGATGGGCGCGGAATGAAGCAGGGGTCCTGCTCCCAGTATTCGACGAGCCGAGGTGCTGCGATCTGATCGACGTGCGTGAAGACCTCGCGAGACAGGGTCTTCACGTTCTCTTCGTGCAGCACCACCGGAACCGGAACGACCATCGCAAAGTCTTGCGGTGGTCCTTGATAGTTGTTCTGCATGGACAGCACGGTTCGTTGACCGTGCCGCATCATCACGACCATGGTCGCGTTCGCGTAGAGAGCACCGTTCGCTCCCGCGACGTAGAATCCGCAAAACGCGCGGCCAGACGACGCCGGCACGAGCAACGCGCCGCATGCGATCGAGACCATCAGTAAACGAGAAAGGTGGCTCATAGTGGCGTTGGACGACCGAGGTTGCCGATGGGTCTCTCTAGCCGTCAATCAGGAAGCACGTTCCGTCGCACAGGAGCCCGGCGCAGCACGAACGCGCCGAGCACTCTTCGCCTTCTTCAGCGCAGACCGAGGTACCCGAACGACACAC
>CAZWQH010000555.1:0-3195 GCA_964635815.1 uncultured Sandaracinaceae bacterium | reverse complement strand
TCGTGAAGCTTGGGCCTGAAGTCAGTCGCTGCATGCTCGCTCGGATTCACGCGAGCCAGAAGTGGTGTGAGTAGAGATGCAAACACATGCCCTGGATCAGGCCGAACGCGGCCATCATCAGAAGTCCGTGCTCACGGTGCCGTGCAGCCCAGAATGCCAGCGGTATCAACAACACGAAGCACTCTGCGAGGAAGCGGCCCGTACCGGTCACACCCACTTTCGCGACAACGAGCACATGCAGCGTGGCCCACAGCGCGGCCGGATGAAACGCACGACGTTTCCAAAGGAAGATTGCGCCAACCATCAGCGGGATGCTCGAGGCGAGCATGAACGGAACTTCGCAAGGCAGCATCTTGCCGGCGAAGTAGTCGAAGACACTCGCAGGGCTCCAACCACTCACGGAGTCACGAATGTTGAAAAACAGGATCGGGTCCCCGAACTTGCGTTCGAGGAAAAGCATATGCGCTCCGAGCGCTGCTCCTGGAACCAAGAGAGAACACACATCGCGCAAGCGTGGGCGCTCAACCGCGCGAACATAGAGAGCCACGAGCGCGACCCCCGACAGCACCGCGATATGGCGAGTCATGACCGCAACGGCGAGCCCACACGCAGACGCCCACCAGTACCCGCGCGCCGCAAACGCGAGCGCGACCGCGACACCTGCGATCATGAGCGACTCTGCGTAGCCCACCGCTTGGAACATCGAGAACGGCCACAAGATCCAAAGCGCGGCGAACCAACGCGAGGTGCGTTCGTCCGACACCGTCTGCACAAAATCCGACGCCGCAAGCAGCGCGACGAACGCGGCAAGGTTTGCGACCAAGACGAGCGACAGCCGGACATCCATCGCGGTCAGATACGTGACGAATCGCCCTGCGAGTGGAAACAGCGGGAAGAACGCCGCGTGCTCGCGCGTCGCGTAACCTTCACTCGCGATCGACGCGTACCAACCGCAGTCCCACACGCAAAGCCGATCAGAGACGCTCGAAAGCGAGGAGAGCAGCCCCGCAGCGGTCGCGGGTGTAGGTCCGGCTGGTTTCGGGTCGGCAATCGCTCCCCAGACGATGATCCACAGGAATGCGATTCGATGGAGCGTGAAAAGCAGCGCGAGCTCGAAGAAACGGCTGGCTCCCGTTACCGAGAGCCACGGCACGAGCAGGCGCGGCTCTCCCGGCGTCACCAACGTTGCACGGCTGATGGTCACCGTCGCGGTCAATGAAGCGTGCGTCTATCCCGCGGCGGAAGGCGAGGCAAGCAGTTAAGCCTCCGATGCGAGTCGGTGCTTACGGATCACCGTAGGAACGTTCGAAAGCACCCAAATCTGCCCGAGCGCCCTGCTGACGCAGCCTTCCGAGCAAATCGAACGTAGAGTTCGGTGAAACGACGGTCGCATAGTCGACCGCCGGGCTCGAAGACTGAAGGCGATAGTCAGTCGCTCCGACGAATCGGGGCGGCGCTTGCAGAATACGCGTACCACCCGGGGCGACGCTCGCGCCGTCCCAAAGATTTTCAGTGTGCGCGTAGGCGCCCACCCCTCCGGTGAATGCCTCCGCGCTGGGAAGCGAGACGACGTTCCCCTCGAGGGACATCGTTACGCGGTCGGAGTCGTTCACGAAGGCAAAGCTCCCAACCGAATCGGTACCGCACGAGACCACGGTGTTGAAGCGAACCGCCACTCGGCCGAACGCCGCGATGTCGCTCGAGTTGACAATTTCAACGCAGCGTTCCGTGTAGCAACGAAACACACCATCGCGGCCCGCGGGGCTGAGCGAAAAGAGATTGTTCTCCACGCGCACCCCGCCGGTTCGGTCGTCCGACCCGCCGATGACAACCGCACCGCATCGATCCTCGACGAACTCGTTGTGCGTCACCGAAATGTCCGTTTGTCCTGTCGGTCCCACCGAGAAGATCGCAGTCACGCGATTGCGCTCAAAGCGATTCCACGAAACCTCCGCTGAGCGCGCGTCACCGAGGTCGAGCTGGGCGGCTGTCGACACAGCATCCACGGGCGTCGCATCGTGAAAGACATTTCTACTCACTCGAAGCCCAACCGACCGAGTCGCACTGATACACGCGGAGCTGGAGCGGATCCCGGTGCACTGAACGTCGTTCCCGATTACGCGCCAACCGGTCACGTCGCCGATTGACAGCGCTCGGTCGCTGCGAAATGCAAAGCCGCTGATCACGATATTGTCGACCCCCGCCGAACCGGGTTCGAACGTTGTCGAGACGACTGGTCTCTGTCCGGGATAACCAACAAAAGCGAGTGGGTTCGTTGGCGTACCCGCGACGAACAACGATACGGCTGCCGACGTCGTCACAGCTCCGCTCACGTAGACAATGTCGCCAGCGACCGCACTCGTGACCGCGTGTGCGAGCGTCCGCCAGCACGCACCAAACGCGCCCGTCGCGGAATCGCTTCCCGTGTCTTCGACGCAGCGAAGGTTTCCCGGGCGCACGGTGGACGTGACGTCTGAGTTGCTCGATCCCGCGCTTGTCGTAACGATGACCGAACCGGTCGCTGCAGCAGCCCCAATGGCGACGCTGATCTCGGTATCAGACCAGCTCAGATATCGCGCCACCAACCCCGAGCCGACTCGGACTGCCGACGTCGCGCGCGCCGCACCGAAACCGAACCCATAGATGGTCAGGATCGTTCCATCGCCGTTCTCGCCAAGCCTATTCGGTCCACTCGTCAGGTTTGTGAACAGAACCGTGGGCGCCACTTCGCGAGCGCTGCCGTCCGAACGATCCGAGGGTGCGTCCACCAAAAGAGTGTCAGCATCCGCAGAGTCTGAACGAGCATCGTTCGAGCCGAGCGCATCGGGACTCGAAACATCGTCTGCTGCGTCCGCCGAGGGGCCGCCGTCAGGCGCAACAAGCACATCGCTGCGCGCTCCGCCGTCGAGCGACGGGTCGAAAGCGGGCAACGTGCGCGCATCGATCTGCGCGCTTGCGCACACGGCACTCCGACACGTCTGGTCTTCGCTACACTCTCTGCGAAGACACGAGTCTTCGAAACGAAGTTGCAGCAGCAACGTTTGACCCGCGACGTACCCGCTCAGCACTTTGACTTGCGAGACGAATGCCCCCGAGGTTCCCAGAGCCGTAGCCGTCAAACGATAGAGGCGGGCAGTATCGCCATCGAGCGGACCGAGTGCGATTCGAGTCGGCCACTGAAACGTCGCACCGATT
>CAZWQH010000554.1:0-3198 GCA_964635815.1 uncultured Sandaracinaceae bacterium | reverse complement strand
GGCAGTGACACGGCGAGAATCGAGAGCGCTGCTTGGGAGCTCGCGACTGCATTCGACACGCCCCGAGGCGCGAAGACACTCACGATGTCCGCAAAAGTGATGACCAACGCGACGATCATGATGTGTCCTGGCCGTTTGATCTGGGCCCCGACGATCCCTCCGGTTGCCGTACCAGCGGTCAGAAGCACCAAGTTCACCAGCAACGCCGCGACCGTTCGTGGGACCGGGTAAGACGCGGTCCACAAGTACATCGCTCCAAGCGACACCGCAGCGACGACCGGGATCCAGAGCGTGCGCGGGTTGAAACTCGGAACGCGGTACGAGGGAAACACTACGGCGAACGTCGCGACGCCGTACATCAGGACGCCGGTGAAAATCCACGGCTGGTACAGGAGCGGGTCGATCGTGACGCTGAGAATCAGGAGCCCGAAGCTGATCGCGACGATCGCGATCAGCCACGTGAGTATGGATCGCTCAGGTGCGGCGGTGTCCAAACGCGAGCTCTTCGAGTCGCTCGAGATTGGCAATCTCGATCACGTCAGGACTCACTCGCACGGCGCCTTCACGCTCGAGGAGTGCGAGGCCGCGGGAGATTTCTTCACGCACAGTGCCAAGCCGTCCAGCAACCGTCTCCGTGGTCAGGTCGCGGACCAGCGTGCGCGAGTCTTCGCTTCGCGCTTCACGTGCCGCAACCAGCGTGCACAAGAACGAAGCGAGGCGAGCGGGAACGGTGCGGAGCGAGAGGTCACTGACCAGCGCGTAAACGCGATCTGCGCGTCGAGCGCGAAGGTCGAGCAGCGCGCGATACAGCGCCGGCTTCTTTTCACCGAGTGACGAGATCACATCGTTCGGAATCATCGCCGCCGTCGCAGAGCGCAGTGCGACCGCGCTCGCGGGGTACTTTCCGTTGTCGAAGCGAACACCGTCGCCAATCGCTCGACCGGGCCGTGCGAGGTAGAGAATCTGTTCTCGACCGTCCTTGCCGCCTTTGGTGACTTTCACTTCACCCGTGCGCACAACGAACAATCCCTCGGCCGTCTGGCCTTCGGAAAAGAAGGCGCTGCCGCGGGCGGCTTTGCGCACATCGGAAGCATCCGCGAGCACCTTCAAGTCGGCCACGGGGAGGTCGCCGAGAATCGGTACGTCGCGAAGCAAATCAACCGTGCTGCGCGGGGCAATCGCCATACGGGGCGGACACTACCGAAATCGTTCGGAAAGGTCCAGGCATGCCTTGCGATCACGGAGCTTCGGTCGGCGGTACCGTCGGTGCACCCGCATCGCCCAACTCGCTGAACAGGGACTCTTCCACGCCGTCATAGAACGACCCCATCTGGTCGTCGAACATCGCTTCATCGGCCCTTCGTTGTGCGTCGAGCGCTGCCTCTTGAATTAGAACCGCGCCTACGATCGCGGAGATGACCAGAAGGCCGAAGAGCACTGCGACGGGACGCTCCCCCGCCCGCGTGACCTTCGCAAACAGCACCGTTGCCAACGTCGCGCCAACCACAGCCCCAGCGGCGAGAAATCCGAGGAAGAAGAAAAGGCACGTCGCGATCAGCAGACCGGTAGGAAGAACCCACCCCGTCTTCGGTGCCATTTGATGAATGGTTTCTTCGTCTGCGTGCGACAGAGCGTTTCTAGCGGTCTCACTCTCGACGTTGGCACGGTCGCCATTCAAATCGGCAGGGTCGGTAGTCATCATTGCGTTGAAGATTGCAAAGACGAGGCCGCGTCTCTGGACACCGCGCGCGCATCGCTCGCGGACCCGAGCACGAGGCGAACTACCAGATCGGTGTCGCGATCTCCTCGAGGCGGTCGAACTCCTCCGACGAATCATTTGCGACCGCGCCCCGCATCTGGCCGTGCGCGTTGGTTCGAGCGAAAATCCCAGCCCGAGTGATCCGAACGGTCGAGGTGAAATCTCGCGTACCGATGACTCGCTTCACGTCCCGTTCCTCGTCGTAGTCCGTGATCGTTTGGTGTTGCTCGACCGTGATCCCACGACACATCAGCTCGATCGGCGCGTGCAAGTAGCCAGCCTTTCCGATACCGCAGTAGACATGCGTCAAGAGCGTGTCGTCGAAACCTCGATTGTCTGTGCACGTGGACGATTCCGTCTTGGTTTCGATCTCCATCCGAATCTCGTCCGAGAACGCATCCATGAAATCGCCCGTCCTCGCTCGCTTGATCCGATAGGACGCATCGGAGCTCATGTCCGATTCAATGGTCGCCACACGTGCGCTCTGCCGAAACGATCCGTCGGCCTCGCGATAAGCAATGAGGAGCTCTTTCGAGTCCCATTCGCCCAACGTGATCTCCAAGACCTGCGCGGTGGTTCCTTCGAGCGGAAACGTGCGCGCGCACTGGATGTTGAAGCCACTCGATCCTTCGTCGGAACCCTCTTCAATCGCGATCTCAGCCGCCTCGCCGTTCACGCGTCGTGCTTCGGCAATCCTTTGGGCAGTCCGACTAGCCGCGAGCGCAGCGCAAAAGGATTGCGCGTCGGGATGCGCCGTCCTGCAACTGAAGCCGTTGCAATCAGGGGTTTCGTTGGCTTCGACTGTCGGAACGGATGCGCTCGCAGAGGTGACGACCGGGCCGACGGAATCCGCTTGAACGGTGACGGGAGCCGAGACTTTTGACCCGGAACGATCGCAAGCCGAGAAGGCAATCACGCACAATCCCGCGGCAGTCCGCGCATACAAGAAGAGATGGCTCCGGTTCACGGTGGTCATGGACCTGGTTACGCAAGAGCACGACCAACCGAATTACTGAGTATCCACGTGATCCATTGGTGTCTCGGCACCCACGCGCGTCCTCGTCCGGACACGAGAACGTCGAGTTCGCAGGGTTCTCGATCTCGGAAACATCACAGCTAGTTCACGCACCTGCTCTTGAACACTGCGAATTCCGGATCACACTCGCAAGATCGAATCTCCTTGGAAAAGCGAAGAAGTCTCGCGGGTGCTCACACCTGAATCCGGTGTGATGACGCACTCCGCGCGCGCGTTCGTAGCGATCAAGGACGACACGAAGTGTTTCGTCGTCGATCTTGAGCCCGACATGCCCGTCGTGCTGGGCTCCGACTCGACAGCGACGATTCGTTTCTCACCGGAATGCGTGGGCTGTTCGCACGCGATTCTTACGCACGTGGGAACGCGGGTGATCGTCACTGCGGTGGCGGACAGCGTCGTGTTC
>CAZWQH010000553.1:0-3198 GCA_964635815.1 uncultured Sandaracinaceae bacterium | reverse complement strand
TCGGTCACCGTCCGCAGCGAGGGGATGACGAGGACACGCCCGACCTCGAGCGTGATGGTGGGGTCGTGCAGAGGGTCCGGCTGGAAGTCAGCGACGATCCACCAGAGCCCCGCCGGGCGCGGGAGCGCCGCGAAGTAGCGCCCCGCGAGGGAGAACAGCGTGTCGCCCTCTTTGACGACGTGCTGGCGGTTATCTGGTAACGCACGGAAGCGGAACGGCTCCCGGTCGGTGAGGAGCAGCCGCTCGTCGTCATCGAGGACGGCGGCGCTGAACGTGTAGCGAGAGAAGCGTCGCGGCGGCATCGCTACCCTCCCTCTGGAGCCGCGCCACTGCGCTGCGAGCCGGCGGCGAGGACGTCCTCGGAAAGCAGGCGCACGTCGCGGATCTCCTCGAGCGTCACCTTCGCGTTGAACTGAATCGGCGTCCCGTCGAGGTTGAATCGGCCGTACTTGAAAGACAGGCCCGTCACTACGCACGTGAGGCTCACGACGTTCGGCCAAACGAAGAGGCCACGAGGCGGCCCGCCACCGACGATGTCCTCGGCCCCGCGACGGGGGTAGCAGAGGCTCTGCAAGAACCTGCGCGCGAAGTGGATCTGATCGATGTCGGCGGTCGGATCGAGCGCCTCGAAGTGAAGCTCGATCGTGAACTTCACGTTGCCGGTGTTCACGAACTGGAGTGGCTGGTGCGACAGCCCAGGCACCGTCTGCCGCGCCCAGTTGACCTCCAGCGCCTCCTCGAATTCGGCGGGGTTGAACTGGGCCTCGACGACGTCGCCCGTCGCAGTGTTCGCGATGGACATGCGCGCCGGGCGCTGGCTGGTGATCTCGAGTCCCATGCATCACCCCGGTGCCGGTAGCGGCGCGAAGGAGCGGGCGGCGGAGCTGCGCTCGGCGCGCGCCGTCGCGCGAGCGAGGACCTCGCCGTCCACCACCAGGTTCACGTTCGTGGTCACGGGCGGCGCCTCCACGCGTGTCGACGGCGCGATGCTCATGCGCTCAATCGCCGCGAACTCGGCGCCAGCCGCGGTGATGCCCGGCGACGCCATGGAGGACATCGCGGGTGAGGCGCCGGCGGCTCCTGAGGTCGGCCGAACCTCTACGCCCGCCGTAACGGTCTCCACGCCACCCGTCAGCCCGGTCTCGATGTCCGCGCGCAGGCTCTTGATGGCGTCCGCCGCGCCGAGGTCCGCGCCGAAGATGCCCGCGATCGAGTCCACGATGGAGAGCACGCTCTCCACGAATCCGAGCAGTATCTGCGCGAGGAAGTTGATGGCATTGAGGACGACCTTCTTGAAGCCCACCCAGACCAGCGCCCAGTTCCCGGTGACGAGCCCCGCGAAGATGTCGATCACGCCCTCGATGAACCCAACGACCGCACGGAACGCGGCGATGACGATCGCCAAGCGCTGGACCATGAACTGGACCATCAGGCCGATCGCCCCGGCGATGAACGCGGCGACGTTGCCGATCACGAAGCCGAGAAACTGCGCGACCGTGCTCAGGGCCTGCATGACACCGCCGGCCTGCTGCCCCTGTCCCGACGTGATGCCGAACATCGCTCCGAGCTTGCCGAACTCCTCGAAGACCAGGCTCACGGCGTTCCTGACGCCGTCGAAGATGGGCTGCAGCGGCTTGATGGCCTCCTTGAACACGTTGATGGCGGTGCTCACGACGTCGATGACGAAGGTGAGCGCGCCGACGAACACCTCGACGAGCACGCCCGCGATCTGACCGATGACCCGCCCGAACGACACGAACTCGTCCGATGGGATGCCGGCCGCGGCGTCTGCGCCCTCCGTCCCCACGATGCCGAGCGCCTCGCCGAGTCGGCGAAGTGCGCCGACGAACGCCTCGAAGACCGGGCGCGCGGCCTCGATCGCTGCGCCGAAGCCTTCGGCGATGCCCTCGAAGAAACGCTTGATGCGATAGATGATCTGGAAGACGCGGATCGCGAACTGCTTCACGCCCGCGTTCTCGGCGCGGTTCAGCTCCTCCATGACGGCGCCCGAGAAGCCGCCCTCGCTGAAGAGTTGGCTCATCGCCTGGAAGAAGAGGCGGACGCGGCTCCAGACTCGCTCGACGAAGTCTCGGATGCCTCCGAGGTTCCGCTCCCAGGCGATCTTGAGTCCGACGGCCGCCAGCGCGAGCAACGCGACGACTGCGATGACCGGTAGGACCGCAGCAATGATGCCGCCGAGCGTGATGCCCACCGCCTTCAGTCCCACGAGGAACAGCAAGATGGACGCCTTCGCCGCGATGATTCCACCCACCACGGTGAGCAGGCCGCCGATGGCCAAGATGATGCCGCCAATCACCTTCTTGATCGGGGCGGGGATGCGTCCGATGAACGCAGCCACGTAGCTCGCGAAGGTGCTGACGGCGCGGATGATCGGCTTGAAGACGGGAATGAACAGCTCTCCGAGCGCGGTGGCCATCGTCGAGAACGAAGCGCGGAGTACCTGGAGCTGACCGGGGAACGTATCGAGCATGCGGTCGCGCATTTGCTCGGCGGTCCCTGTCGCGCCGCCGAGTTCCTCGCGCAAGGCCCGCACGGCTGCTGCGCCCGTGAGCATGTTGCCGCTTGCGTCGCGGACGCCCGACGCTAGCTGATCGAGAATGACCGTGAGCCCACCGGCCGCACGGCCACCGAACACGTTCTCGAGGGCGGCCGCGCGCGCGGCCTCGCTCATGCCCGCGGTCCTCTCCGAAACCTCGGCGAGGATGTCGGCGAGGGGCCGCATCCGCCCGCCCTCGGTGACCGCGACGCCGAAGGCGCCGCGAAGCTTTGCAGCGGTGGCGGGGTCCGCGAGCTGCGTCATCGCCACGTTGACCGCGCGGGTAGCCTGGCTGACGTCGGGAAGCGCTGTCTTCGCGAGGCCAACGGCAAGGAGCATGTCGTCCATGCTCGCGCCCGCGAGACGCGCGGCCGAGGCGACGCCGAAGATCGCGGGCTGAAGCTCTCCCGACTCGATGCCGAACCGCCGCATCGCGACGGCCATCTTGTCGACCGTGAGCGCGGCATCGCTGGAGTCGAGGTTGAAGAGTCCAAGGGTGTCACTCAGGAAGCCCGCGGCCTCGGCCGCAGAGCGTCCGGTGATCGTCGCGAGGGTCAGCGACGGATGGAGGAGCGCCATGGACGCAGTCGCGTCGTTGCCTTCCTCGGCGAGCTGCCGAAGGGTGAGCGCAGCCTCCTCGG
>CAZWQH010000552.1:0-3202 GCA_964635815.1 uncultured Sandaracinaceae bacterium | reverse complement strand
GTGACGACGAGGCCGCGCGCCTCCGCCGGGCACAAGAAGAGCGTCGAGCGCAAGAAGAAGAGCGCCGTCGGACCTGGGCGTCACGAGCCGCAGATTACTGGCTCCGAACCCTCGGTGGGATCGGCAACTGGGGCTCGCCCATTCCAGCCGTGGCAGAGCAGAACCCAGCGTTCAGCAGGGCGTTCGGCGAGAATCCGCGACCCCAATGCACCCGCAACGAGTGCCTCAAGCTGTATCAGAATCGGTACTCGATCCCGGTGCCAGGCGCGACGCGAGTGGACCGTTCGCTTCAGATCGCACTGCGGTTGAAGATGATTCGCGGAAATCTCGAACGCGCCGAGCTTGTGATGCCAGGACGTGGATTTTCCAGGTGGTTCGAGATGGAAAACCGAACCTTTGTTGCGGATGAGGATCCGGAGCAGCGAGCGCAATCCATTGCGTGGGCAGTCGAACGCATTATGCCGGCGCTTGAAGCCGTGATCACGGGCGCGAGCCCGGAAGAAGGCCTCGTGCTGTTGCCCATTTCTGACCTGTCCGAAGGTTTCACGTCTGAGACTGGCGTTGCGACGCCTGGGTCGGCCGCAAGTGAACCCCCGAGCGAACCAGCTCCGACGCCAGAACCTGTGCCAGCTGCCGACCCGATGCCGGTCGCCGCGGCGGCAGACGGCGGGGTTCCGCCCGACGGTGCGCTCTCCGTGGACCAGCTTCTGGAGCGTGCAAACACGCGTCCCGTCGAAGCTCCAGTGGAGGCGGTGCCTGTCGCGACCGAACCCGTGGTTGCGACCGCCGTTCCGCCGCGGATTGTGCGGGCCATCAAGAACGCTGCGCTTCGCGCGGTCATCTTCGCGGCGGCTGACGAGGACGAAGGCACCGGATTCGACGGCGTCATCATCGAGATCCCGCGGGGGCCCGAGCGTCCGCTCGCGGAGATCGAGACCAAGCTCCGAACCAAGCGATTGGTCATCCGCAATTGCTATGACCAGCAAGCGCTGCGAAACCGCGGTCTGGCTGGAAAGATATCGATCGAGTTCGTCGTCGAACCGACCGGCGCCGTCACAGGGGCAACGACGGCCGAGAACACGACCGGCAATGATCGACTCGCCGAGTGCGTCCTAGGGGTCATCTCGACAACCAGGTTCACAGCTCGACCTGAGACGAGGCCAACACTCGTGACGTGGCCATGGATCTTCGCGCCGACGCCAGCCGCCGCACCCCGGCCAGGCGCAGCGCGACCGGCACAGCGACCAGTCGCGACGCCGTAGCCCGGGGGCGTTCTCGGGGAACAACACCGAGTCGACCACCGCTTCGCAGAAGACAGATTATGTCAACTCATGCCGAGCGTCGGTTGTTTCGGGCTTTGGCTTTGAGCTCTCAATGATTCCGCGGGGTTTGAGATGCTTCTCAGCGCGCTGGCGTCAACATGCCTGCGTGGTCATACGCGCGTGGAATGCGGCTGCGTGGACGTCGCTGATCGGTTTGCGCGCCCCTCGCTCCGGCGTTGGAACTCGACCCTGGCATTCGGACCGCGCTCGTTCGGCGACCGTTGGTCGCTTCGCGAAGCCTGCGCGCGATGACCAGCGCAAGGTGTTCGGTGCGTGACGTTGGCGGGAGGTTTTCGATGGTCACGCGATCGAGCGACAACAGACGGAACCGATTGCCTCGCTCGCGCCGTACTCCGATTGCGACCGGGTCGTTCGGAAAGTCGCAAGCGAACCCGAAGCCCACGACGACGTGCGTCGGAAGCTGATCTGCTGCGTCTTGTATTTGGGTCGCGACACGCCGCTCGAGCTCTCGGGCGCTGAACCAAGAAGGCGCGCAGGCCGCGGTTTCGAATCGGTAGCCCGTCGGCGTCCGCGCCGGCGTTGGCTGCGCCGAAGCACCACCAGCTAACGCGACGAGCGCTGCTGCCACCAAAGCGACGCAAACAATGTCAGATGCGATTCGAGTGAAGCACATACAGCGCGCCACCATTAGAGACTGCCGCCGCAACGCCGCCACGCGCAACCGGGGGCGCCGTAAAGCCGTGCCCTGAGTGAACGCGAGCAAGCTCCTCGCCGGTTCGCACGTCCAGCGCAACGAAGCCGCCTCGCCCCTCGGCCACATAGACAACGCCGCCGTCGAATGCCGCGCCGCTGAATCCGCCAGACGCCGGACGTTTGCGCCAAAGGACCTCGCGTGTTGCCGCGTCGAGAAGAACGGTGTCCAGCGCCCGAACGGCGACCAGCTTGCTCTGGTCGACTTCAATCATCTGCATGATTTCCGTCAACTCCTCGTCGCGAAACGTCACGGAGCCATCGAGGAGCGACAACACGGCCAGGCCCCCGCCCATCGATGCTACCCAGACCTCCGAACCCGCTGGTGTTCCGTCCGCGCTGAGTGCTCGTCGTACGAGAGGGTTCGCGTCGACGTCCGGAAACGCGGGCGGAACGAGGGTCTCGTCCGAAGCGATGGGGGCTTCCCAAAGGAGGGTTCCGTCGGTGCGAGAGAGCGCAACCACGGTGCCGTCTCCAAATCCGACGAGCGCCATTGCTTGGCCTGTGTCCGATGTTGCGAGCACGACCCCCGAGTGCCCCAGAGACGACAACCCGTCGGGCCCTTCGCGAGTGTACCGCCATCGAACCGCTCCGTCGGATCGCGAGAGCGCAACGACTTCGTCGTTCTCGCCTGCTACGTAGACCGCGGTCTCGTCCAGCGAGGGACGCGCGCGTACGAGCGATGCGATGTTCTGCGACCAAATCGGGTCACCGTTCACCGAGCTACGACACTCAATTGCCCCGTGCTGCGTGCCGAAGCACATCTCGCCGCGGCCGATATCCAGCGCAATCTCGCCGGCCATCGGGACGGAGTCCCGCCACCACACGCGTCGTCCTGCAGTATCGAACGCAGCCAGGCGTCCCGCGGACGAGCCCGCGTAGAGCCGGCCCCGCGTCGGATCGAGCGCCGCGCTGGCGTGTTCCAGCGGGCTGTACGAGCTCACAGGTTCCGCGAAGAGCTCCGCGCGCCACATCGGCCCTACTCCGGCTGGCCTGTGCGGAAGCGTCGCGCGACCCCGATACGCCCAGTCGACATCCCCAGCGCGGATGATTTCCGGGTGATTCGAACGTGCCCCGCACCCTGCGAGCGCCGCGCAGATCGCGAGCGCAAGAGCACCGCGCAGGATCATTGCTGCTGCATTCGGAGGTACTGCTGCAACATCTCGGGG
>CAZWQH010000551.1:0-3203 GCA_964635815.1 uncultured Sandaracinaceae bacterium | reverse complement strand
CTTCTATTCTGCTGCCGTGAGCGAAGGCCTCATCGTCGCAGGAGGAGTCCCTTTCGCCAACGAGCGCGTCGAGGTGAGCTACACGCGCCCCGCATCACTTGCGCAGGCCGGCACATGGCAGTGTGTACAGGACGGTCTTCTCACCTTGACGACTCCAGAGGTGAGCGTGTCCTCGCCTCTCACCGGAAACTTTCGCGCAACTCTTCGCGGGTGTCTGGGCGAGGATCCGGGTGAGCTCGTTACGATCGAGGGCCAGTTCGACTTCGTGATCGCGCAGCCGCTTGCAGAGGTATGCAGGTGACGTTGACACGTGTATCGCCGCTCTCCCTTGTCAGCACCACAATCGAGGTGCGTACGAAAGGACGAGGGCTCTATCTCGTGGATGGCGCGCTCAACGACTGGCTCGCGACGACGAAGATTTCCCAAGGTCTGCTGCACGTCTTTATCCGCCACACGTCCGCATCGCTACTCGTACAAGAGAACGCCGACGAGGATGTTTTGGCTGACATGGAACGCTTTTTCGCGCGACTCGTCCCCGACGGTGATTCGATGTTTCGCCACGTCGCAGAGGGTCCGGACGATATGCCGGGACACATCCGCTCCGCGCTCACCCAAACCGCGATCGAGATCCCCGTCGAACCGCACGGACAGGGGTGCAAGCTTTCGCTAGGCGTGTGGCAGGGTGTTTTCGTGTACGAGCACCGGCAGCAAGGGCGAACTCGGGAGCTGCGCCTTTCACTTCTGGGCGGCTAGAGCCTCAGAGATACGCTACACACCGCGCAATGGTCCTTCCGTTTACCGTTCACGCGACAGATCCAGGTTCGCGCGCGCGTCGAGGAACGATACGGACCCGCAGGGGAGACGTGCAGACTCCGGCGTTCATGCCTGTCGGCACTCGCGCAACCGTGACCGGGCTCGAGGCGCACACGCTCGTTCCCATGGGTGCCGACATCATCTTGGGCAACACCTATCACCTCCTTCTGCGCCCCGGTCCGGAGGCGTTTCGGCGAGTAGGTGGAATTCACCCGTTCATGAAATGGACGGGAAGCGTCCTCACCGACTCGGGGGGCTTTCAAATTTTCTCGCTGCCAAAGCACCGCAAGATCACGGAAGAAGGCGCCCGCTTTCGCAGTTACATCGACGGCAGCTACCACATGCTCTCCCCTGAGCGCTCCATCGAGGTTCAGACCGCGATCGGATCGGACATCATGATGGTGCTCGACGTCTGCGTGGATTCACGCTCGAGCGAGCCCGAGATGCGCGACGCGATGGAGCGGACGCATCGATGGGCGACACGGAGCCTCGCAGCTCGAACGGACCCGACCCAGGCACTGTTCGCGATCGTACAAGGGGGCGTCGACCCGACGCTGCGTCGTGAGTCCGCGGGTTTCCTCACAGAGCTTCCCTTTGACGGTTTTGCGCTCGGAGGACTCGCCGTGGGAGACACGCGCGCTCAGAGGGAGGATACGACCGAGCTCGCCGCCGAGCTCTTGCCGCCCGATCGGCCGCGCTACCTAATGGGTGTCGGCACTCCGTCGGATCTATTGCGCGCGATCCTGATGGGAATCGACATGTTCGACTGTGTGTTGCCCACGAATATGGCGTGGCAGGGGACTGCGTTTACGTCGACCGGGAAAGTGCGTCTGAGCCGGGGTGAGTATCGAGAAGCCGATACGCCACTCGACCGCGAGTGCAGCTGCGAAACGTGCACGAGCTACACGCGCGCGTATCTGCATCACCTGTACAAGTGTGGCGAGCCTCTCGCGCCGTATCTCGTCTCACGGCACAACCTGCACTACTACCTGGCGTTGATGAGCACGGCCCGAGGGGAGATCGAGCGCGGCACCTACGCGAGTTTCGCCAAGCAGAAGGTCTACGAGATCGATCGGCACGAGCACGCCCCGCGCACCGACGAGCTTTCGGCGTGAAGTTGGATTGCGAAGTTGTGATCACTCGAAGCGGCGCGCGCGCGATCCGCGATCGAATAACGGGTGAAATCATGCATCCCGTCGTCGGTCCCGCGATGGAAAGCGAACGACTCTACACGGGCCCCGCAAGGATCCGCGAGAGACTCGCCGCGAGTGACTCCGCGCCGTTGACTGTATTTGACGTGGGCCTTGGCGGTGGCGCCAATGCGATTGCAGCGCGACGGTTGTCCGAGCTCGCACCGCCAGGATTTCGCCGAATGATGCTCGTGAGCTTCGACCAGAGCTTCGATGCACTCGCTCTGGCGACTCGTGCGGAAAACGCCGAGGCCTTTGCCATGATCGATCACTCGGATGCCATCGAGGATCTGCTCACGAAGCATCAGCATGAGAGTCCGCGCACGACATGGCGCGCGCGCCTAGGCAACCTTCCGCAGACGTTGGACAACGAACCGCCGGGCTCCGCCGACGTGGTCTTCTGGGATCCATTCTCCCCGAAATCGAACCCAGAGCTCTGGACCTTCAAGGCGTTCGCGGCGCTGCGTGCTCGTTGCGCTCCAGGAGCAACGCTCCATACCTACTCCGGCGCGACATCCGTCCGGTCCGCACTCCTCCTCGCTGGATTTGCCGTCGGGCTAGGCCCCCAGGTCAGCCTTGGGAAAACGAGCACGATTGCCGCGATCGACCCTGCTCTGCTCGATCAACCGCTGGACGCCCGTTGGCTCGAGCGTCTTGCTCGTTCTTCCGCGCCATTTCCTCACGATGCACCAAACGATGCTCTGAAGAAGATCGCCGCGTTGCCGCAGTTCCGCACAGGTCCGGAGTAGATGCACGCTCGAATTGCGCGCACCCCGACGAGCAGCCATCTTCGCGACGCCCGTAAGGAGGGTCCATGCAAGCACTTCGTCTCGTCGTCCTCGTCCCGTCCGCACTTCTGGTCCTTCTCGCGCTCGGTTGTGGCCCCAAGGCTGGCGGCAGCTGCGCAACGGCTAACGAAGCGGAGTGCAACGGCGCGAACGCGGCGTTTGTTTGCGTCGATAGCAAGTGGATGGCGCTCGAATGCCGGGGACCCAACGCGTGTCGCGTCACAGGCTCCTCGGTGGACTGCGATCAGTCGCTCGCGAACCTGAACGATGCCTGCGACGAGGAAGGCAACTACGCTTGCACCGTAGACAAGAAAGCGTCGCTCAAGTGTGTCGGCAAGAAGTGGACGATGGACGAGCAGTGCCCGAACAGCTGCTCGGTGAGCTCGACCGAAGTCGCCTGCAACTAGGTCAC
>CAZWQH010000550.1:0-3209 GCA_964635815.1 uncultured Sandaracinaceae bacterium | reverse complement strand
CAGCAGTAGCTCGGTACCTCGATCCATCGCTTCTCGGTGACGACGCGGCCGGATTCCTCGCGCCTGAAGTCCGCGGGGGCGAGCGGCCCACACCGCAATCGGATGTCTACGGACTTGGCGCGATTCTCTATGCGGCACTAGTCGGCCATGCCCCGGCTCAAAGTGGGCCCATCGACATCGACGCCGCTCCGGACTCGCATCGAGCCACCCTCGCGCGCGCGCTCACGGCCAAGCCAAGCGAACGCCATGCTGACGTTGCCGCACTCGTTGGCGAGCTCAGCGCGTTGAGCGCCGACCAAAGTGGGGAAGACGTCCCGATTCACATCTCGGTCACGCCGCCTCCTCCGGAAGCGCGAAGCAAAGAAATCGTTCTGGACGAGCTCAGCGCTGAGCCGATCTCCGACCGCCCACCTGCCCGTCCCGCAATCACTCCCCGGACGAACGGCAAACCCGCTCCCCGCGTTGGCGAGCGGGTCTCGATTGCAGACTCTTTCCGAGCCCAGCCTCACACGCCTGAGCGCGCGTCCATGGCCGAGGTCAACCTCTCGGACGTTCTTGCCAAGATTAGTGAGAACGACGCACCGAGATGGATGGTCTCCAAGAGCGGACTCGATCACGGTCCGTTCTCCGGACGCGAGCTCGTGCAGCGAATCCTCACTGGGGACGCGCAGGGCGACAACCTCCTGATGAACATGGACACGGGATTGCGCAAGCCAATCCTCGAGTATCCCGAGTTCGCGGAGTTCGTGGAGCAGTACAAGATTCGCAAGGTCGAGAGCGACGGTCGTGAAGCTGTCGTCCGGTCGGCGAAGGCTGACAAGACGAGCACCACGCTCAAATCCGCGTTCGCGGGCCTTCTGGTCGTTGCGCTGATAGGCGGTCTCGTCACGTTCTTCGTCACTCGCAAACAACGAGAAGACGCGCGCATCAAGAGCGCAAATCTCGCCGACCTGATCGATCGAGGACAGCTTCAGCCATCGGAAGGCGCAGCCGGCATCCTACCCGACCCGCCGCGTCGCCGCGGGGGTGGAGGTGGAGGGAAAAACGTGGCTCGCGCAGGCGGCGGCGGAGGCGGTGGAGCGGGTGGCAGCTACGAAGAGGCGATGAACGATGCGGTGGATCTTGGGAGCGCAGCCAACGGCGGCGGAGAACAGCGTCTGAGCCCGCAAGATGTAGCGGGCGTGATGAACGGTCGCCTGAACGGGCTCTTCAGCTGCGTCTCAGCCGAGCTTCGAAACGGCGGAAGTCTTCGCAACGTTCAACTCGATCTCGCCATCGCTGGTTCGGGGCAAGTGCTGGGCGTGAGCGTTCGCCAAGGCAGCGCAGGTTTTCAGAGCTGCATCTCCGGGAAGGTACGCCAGATTCGATTCCCGTCGTTCTCTGCGCCGAGAATGGGCGCGCGATATTCGTTCGGAGTGGATTGAGATGCGGTCTCTGCTTCGGCTGATCGGCACTGGATTGGTGGTATCGCTGTGCCTGTCCGGATGTCGCTCTTCCGTTGCGAGCGTCTCAAACGAGAAGGCGGCCAATGAGATCCTGGTCGCTCTCGAACGTGCGCGTGTACCTGCATCTCGAGCGAAGCGAGGCGAACTCATCGAGATCGAAGTGGCGTCGGACGACGTTGCTCGTGCGGTGAACGCGCTTTCCGAGCAACGCCTTCCGTCGGACCGTGCACCGGGCCTTCAGGAAGTCTACGGACAGCCGGGCCTCATCCCCAGCCCTACCGAGGAACGCGCTCGCCTGCTTCTTGCCACGAGCGGCGAGCTCGCCGGCTCGCTCAAGGCGATCGATGGAATCGTAGACGCGCGTGTGCACCTGGCGCTTCCGCCAGACGCGATGGAGCTCGTCGCAGACGCCAACTCTCGGCGCTCCCCGCGCGCGTCAGTCCTGATTGTGTTCGACGGAAACACTTCTCCAATCGCCGTTAGCGAGATCCAACGATTGGTCGCCGGCGGAGTCGCAGACATGACGCCAGAAGCGGTGTCGGTAGTGGTTCGGCGATTGAATCCCGCTACGGCTTCGACTGCGACGTTCGCACACGTGGGTCCATTTGCAGTAGCCGCTTCTAGCGCGGGCGCACTTCGCGCAGCGTTGGTGACGATGCTGCTGCTGAACCTCGGACTTGCCGCGGGCCTTGCAATGATTTTCTCCCGCAAGCGTGGAAGCGAATCGGCACCCCCGATTTCGATCGGCTAGACCCTACGATGCTCGCTGCAGAGAATCTCCACGTCACGCTCCGAGAGCCTGTCCTGCGGGGCGTCTCGCTGAGCGTTCCCGAGAACTGTTTCTACGGTCTCATCGGCGCTCCCGCGTGTGGGAAATCAGTTCTCGTCAAAGCTCTCGTCGGACTGCTTCCGGCTACGAGAGGCCGAACACTGATTGGTGGCAAAGACATCACCGCGGCGTCGGAGATCGAGCGCGCAACCATTCGTCGCGACGTCGGAATGCTCTTTCAGAACTACGCCCTGTTCGACCACATGACGGTCGGAGAAAACATCGCCTTTCCATTGCGACGTCTGTTCTCGATGTCCGAAGACGCGATTCGAGCGCGAGTCGCGAATCGCCTCGAGCGCGTAGCTCTCCCTGGTATCGAAGAACGCTCCCCCTCGTCGCTTTCAGGGGGTCAGAAGAAACGGGTGGGCATTGCCCGCGCAACTGCCGCGAATCCCCCGTTCGTGATTTACGACGAACCCACCGCCGGCCTCGACCCAGTGACAAGCCAGCAGATCTACGACTTGATCCGCGCAGAACAGCTCGCGAAGAAAGCCTCGGTAATCGCGATTTCGAGCGACGTCTCGGGACTCCTCAGCGTGTGTGATCGCGTCGCTATGCTCCACAATGGAACCCTCGTGTTCGACGGAACAGTGGAAGAAGCGCGTAGCGCAACACATCCGGCAGTGGATCAGTTCGTTCATGGGCGACTCGAGGGACCGTTGTGACATCTCCTTCGTCGAACCCAGCGCTATCGATCCTGTTTCGCGTCGGCGCTGCGTTCATCGAGATTGCGGAACGCGCGGGGGGAATGGCCAAGCTCTCCTGGAACATCGCGCTCCGCTCAGGCCCGAGGAGCGTTGATCGTCACGAACTCTTCCGAAATCTCTACCGGATGGGTGTCTCCTCCGTGGGCGTCGTGTCCGCGACCGCAATCTTCGTCGGCGCGGTGATGGTGATCCAGGCAGCGCCCATGGTGATGCGCTTCAACGCCAAGG
>CAZWQH010000549.1:0-3214 GCA_964635815.1 uncultured Sandaracinaceae bacterium | reverse complement strand
GTTCTTGCTTTTGGATACCTCGCGAGTCATCGTGATCCGTACCGTGTCCGCAGTAACGTCATCTCGCCCGTCTGGACCCGAAATCCTGAATCCAGATGGGTCGACTCCACACCCCGATCGCGCGATTTCCGTTCTCGAGCGAGCAGCGTCCATCGCGCACCGTGCGTCCCCTGCGAAAGCCGCCGAGGTCACGGCCGCGGACATCGCGTCGGTTCCGCTCGTAGCGTTTCGCGAGCACATGGATCATCTCTTGATGGGCAAGGATCCGGTTCCTGCCCTCGACGCCCTGCTCGAGTCCGGGGTTTTGCACGTGTGGATTCCCGAGGTCGCCGGGATGGTCGGCTTTGGAGATGGCGAATGGCGTCACAAAGATGTTTGGAAGCACACCAAGCAGGTCGTGATGCAAGCGGTACCACGCCTTGCCGTGCGGTGGGGTGCGTTGCTTCACGACATCGGGAAGCCGAAGACTCGATCGATCGACGAAAAAGGAGAGGTCCACTTCTTTGGGCACAGTGAAGTCGGAGCATCCATGTTTCGACGACGTGTGGGCGATCGCCTCGGTTTCGAGGGCGATCTGCGCGACCGGGTGCACTACTTGATTCTTCATCATCTTCGCGCGAGCCAGTACGACGGCTCGTGGACAGATTCCGCCGTGCGTCGCTTCACGCGCGAGATGGGCGATGGAGTCACGGATCTTTTCGATCTGAGTCGCGCGGACATCACCACGAAACGCCCCGAAAAGAAGAAACGCGGCCTCACGCAGATCAGCGAGCTTCAGGCGCGCGCGCGCGACCTGGAGCAGCTCGATGCACAGGTACCGCCACTTCCCAAAGGACTCGGGAACGCGATGATGGAAGCGTTCGGAGTTCCTCCTTCCAAACGTCTCGGCGAGATCAAAGAAGCGGTCGAAGCCGAGGTCGCCGAAGGCAAGCTCACGGCTGGCCAAGACGCCGAGTACTACATCGAGTGGCTTCGGCAGAACCGCTCGCGCTTCGGGATCTGAGCTGCTAGAAGTCGGCGAGCCATGACTGAATCGCCAGCTGCTTTCGTGCGTTCGTGCCTCTGTGCTGTGGCGCTGCTCGCCCTCCAGGCGGCTGCGCCAACAGGCGCGTCGGCGCAAACAACGCGGGATCAGATCATGGGCGAGGAGCCGCTCGTTGCTGGTCGCGTCAACCCGCTCCACAGCGTGAATGCCGGCCTAGGCTTTTCGGCCTTGCTCAATTCACCCAACGGCCTCGGGTTTCGCTTCGGTGCGGAGTATCACTACGCCCTCGTTGCGGACCGAGAAGGAGTTACCGGCCTCGCAGTAGGCGGCGGCTTCAACCTCACCTTCCAGGCCGTTGGCGGATTCGACTACACGATCCTGGATTTCTACGGTCGCGTTCGATGGGATTTCGGGATCGCTCTCGGCGATCATCTCCTTGCGATCGGCCCTGCGGTCGCGCTCGGTTACGCGCACTGGCTCTACAAGAGCGGCCCTGGCAACGGCGACCAAGGAGCATTCCTGCTGAGCCCTCAGGTCGACATCCGATTCTTGATCGGCACGCTCCGCTCGTTCTTCGTCTACGTCCGCCCCTCGCTGCCCTTCTATTTCGGCGTTCGCACAGGCGGTGTTGGCAGCAGCGACACGACGCTTCGCTACGACATGATCGCCGGCGCAGGTTTTCGTTTCTAGGCGTTCAAACCGGTATCGAGACGGCGTTGCGCATTCCCCCCAAAACTCGCGACTAGCGCGCCACCGTGCGATGGCCAGCATCGTCGCCGGGAGCTCTCGAACTCCAAACGCAGACTCCGACTTAAGCAAGCAACTCGACCGGCTCGGTTCGTGCGATGAGCGTGGAGCGATCAGCTCTTGGTCGTGAAAGAGAGCGCCCGTGAAAAAGGTCTACGAAGCAAAAGTAACGATCCACGCAACCAAAGAGAAGGTGTGGTCCCTCCTAACGACCGCGAAGGACTACGCTAACTGGAACCCAACAGTCGACAAGATCGAAGGGACCATCGCGCCGAACGAGCAGCTCAAAATCTACGCAAAGATTGCCCCCGGAAAAGCGTTCCCGGCGACTGTCACGGAGTTCGTGCCCTCTCAGCGAATGGTTTGGTCTTTCTCAGGCCCGCTCGGAATGTTCAAAGGCTCGCGTTCGTTCACACTGACCGAACACGCAGCAACTGGCGCAATCGAGTTCCACACTCGCGAAGAGTTTGGCGGATGGATGTCGGGTCTGATCGTCAAACAGATGCCAGATCTCCAGCCGAGTTTTGATGAGTGGGCCGCCTCTCTGAAGCGTGCCGCCGAAGCGGCGTAGAAAACAGAAAAAACGCGCCCTCCGAAGAGAGCGCGTTCGCGTTTGTAGTTCCGTGCATGAATCCGACGCCTACGGCGTCCTCGCTGTTACTCCCGAGGCAAAGGAGCGCCTCGGCGAAGATAAGCTGGAATGTCCAGCGTGGCTTCGTCCATGAGCGCACCCGCGCCAAAGGCGCGATTGCGCTCTGCGACGACACGGCTGTCCCGGTAATCCGCTTGCGCAGGAACCGAGTGACGTGGCTCTGCGTAGGCGGTGCGCTGCTCGAACTCGCGCTCACGTGGATCGCGCGCAGCCTCGCGCGAGATGCGAGACTCGCGAGAGTCCGGAGCAGCCGGGGGCTGCGTGTTGCGCGGCTGCAAGCGCTGCTGAGCGGGCGCCATCTGGCGAGCGGGTTCGCGCGATGGCGCGAGATCACGAAGCGCGTACGAGCCAGAGCGATTGCTTTGCTGACGAGCCGCAATCGCGTTCGGAACGCTCTGCCGCATCGGCTGCTGAATCATCATCTCGTCTTCGGCTTCTGCTTCTCCGATGATGTCGAAGCCGGTCGCGATGACCGTGACCTTAACCACGTCGCCCATGTCGGGATCGGTGACTACGCCGAAGATGATGTTCGCGTCCTCGTGAGCAGCTTGCTGAATGAGGCTGGCTGCTTCGTTGATCTCGCGAAGGCGGATGCCGGGTCCTGCCGTGAAGTTGATAAGGATGCCGGTCGCGCCGTCGACTGAAACATCGTCGAGAAGAGGCGAACGAATCGCCATCTCTGCGGCATCGAGAGCGCGCGGCGCTCGCCTTTGCCATAGCCGGTTCCCATGAGCGCGCGGCCTTGGCCCTGCATGATCGTCTTCACGTCGGCGAAGTCGACGTTGACCATACCGGTGTTGACGATGAGGTCGCTGATGCCGCGAACGGCC
>CAZWQH010000548.1:0-3223 GCA_964635815.1 uncultured Sandaracinaceae bacterium | reverse complement strand
GATCACAGACGCATCGGAGATCGCGCCGCCCCAGGTTGTGATTGCCAACGAGGCCGGCGTGATCTTCGACGTCGATGTGGCGACGAAGAACGCGTCGCAGCCGAACACCTGGACAGTCACGATGCAGATGCCCGCGGTGTTCTACCCGGAGATTGGCTCTCCGATCTCCGTCTACGCGATGGCAAAGGACGTCTGGGGCAACACGCAAACGACCCTGACCGAGCTGCAGGTCGTCTCTGCGCGGGCCGAAGACAACGATAAGCCCGGGCTTTCGCTGCGCTCTACGCCTCCGGCGAGCGTAGACGTGACAAGTGAAGACGCTGTCGTGACGTACACCATTCGCGTCGTCGACAACGAAGAGTTCGTCGCCCTTCCGTCCCTGCGATTCGGCGTCGGTGTAAGCGGAGGTCTAGCGACATCGCTCAGCGGCGTCATGCTCTCGGAGAACGTGACTTTCGAAGGTAGCTTCGACCGCAACGGTCGAAACGCGGCTCAGATCAGGGTTGCGTGGACCATCCCGCGCGGCGCCGCTGCGCAGTTTGCCCACCCAACAGTTCTCGTTCGCGATGCGTCGAACAACAAGACGGAGCTCGCTCTTCCCGTGGTCGAGATCAAGAACCGCTCCACCGCCCCTAGTTACTGGACCGGCTCAATCACGTCATTCTCGATGACCCGCATGGGTCGCAAGTTCGTCGGGACTCTTCGCACCCGCGGAACCGTTGCGAACATGGAGATCTTTCCGACGTTTGGCTCGAGCGCGACGGTACAAAGCCCGGTTACGTTCACCCAGATTCGCCCGTTCCAGTATCGCGTCGAGATGGACATTCCGTACGGAAGCGTGCCCGGTGTGTGGACGTTCAACGCGTTCGGTCGCGATGGTCGCGGCGAGCCCGTCAAGAAGACCGCTTCGGCGCGTCTCAACATCTGCCTCTGATCGCCTCGATTCCAGAACGGATTGAGCCACGCTAACGCGTGACTTCAATCGAACGACCAAGCAGCTCCGATAGCCTCACTGTTCGCATCCTGCGCTTCGTGCTCAGCATTGCGATGGTCGCTGTCGGAGCCTTGCACTTTGTGGAACCTGCGTCGTTCGTGCGCATCGTTCCCCCCTTTCTTCCTGCGCCTGAAGCGCTCGTGGCGATCAGTGGCGTGGCGGAGATAGCGGGGGGCATCGGCATCCTCATCGCCCGTTTCCGCAGAGCCGCGGGGATGGGTCTCATCGCGCTCTACATCTGCGTGTTCCCGGCGAACGTCTACATGGCCGTCGCCAATGTGCAGCTTCCTGGCGGACACATTCCTACCTGGGCACTTTGGACTCGCCTCCCGTTTCAGTTCGTATTTATTGCGTGGGCGTGGTTCGTCGCAGTGCGAGGCCAGCATTCGATCCTGCGCTCCCCTAGCTCGCCGTCGTGAGCGAGTTGACGAAAGCTGCCAACCCCGTTGGCGTTGGTGTCTCCATGGTTGGCAACCGAGTCGTGAGATACCTGCAGATCGTGAGGTTTGTGAGGCGCACACCTTGCAACAACGAGCGCAGGAGTCTTTCTCTATGCAACTCAATCACCGTCAGGAGTCCCAATGGGCGCATGGAATCATCCTCGCGAGTGCGCACGTTTCGCAGGGCATGCGTAATGCGGCGCTATGAAACACGTAAGGAGAGGACTCCAAACATGGTCTTGCGAATTTGTCTCACGCCTTTTGGTGTGCTCGGGCTACTGACGCTCACAAGTGCATGCAGCTCGGCACATCTAAGGACCGATCCCGCTTCGACCGGACCGCGGATCGTTTTTGTGGATGCGAGTGTCGATGCGCATGTGGGTCGGCACACGAATCCTCAGGCACCCGCCGCTAGCTCATGCGATCCCGCGCCCGCGGGCAGTCGAATCGAACCTTTCGCGCCGTGCCCCCGGGGATACGGGCTGGGTCCGGTGGAGCAGGAACTTCAGGACAGATGGAACGCGTCTGGCGCCGCAAATTCCGGATTGCTGAGCTTCGCCCCTCACGCGACGTTCGGCTGGGAGTTCACCTGCGGATTTCCCGCAGCAACGTTCATAGGCGGGTCGCGCCGAGCCTACTCTTGCTTCGGATCCGTCCTGCTTGGATTCCTGGCTCGCAGCGACAACTTGCAGTTCGTGATCGACAACAACTTGCTCGACTTCCCGCTCTATCACGGCGTCTACGGAAGCGAACCGAATGGATTGTCCCCTCCGACCACTCTTCGGATGCTCGTCGAGGACTTTGCGACAGAGTGGGCCAGCTATGCGCCGGAGCTTCAGTCGCAGTTTTCCGCCCTTTGCGAAACCGTCGATTGCCGCCTTGCACGTTAGAGGTTGACGCACCGGCGGTAGTGAAATGAACCTTGCGCTCCACTTGGAACGCTCACGGCTCGCTACCCTCGGATGTCTGCTTGTGTTCGTGACCGCCTGTGGTCGGATCAACTTCGGCGTTTCGAGTCTTGATGCTTCGCGCAACCAGGACTCCGCGCACACAGATTCCACAGACGGCGCGAGTGTGTCCGGATCGATGGATGCGCGCGCGGACGTCCGCTTGGCGGAAGCTTCGATTCCAGACAGCGGTACGTTCGACGTGCGTGTTGAAACCGATACTCGCGACCTCGACGCGCAAAACAGAGACGTGGCGAACGACGACACCAGCACCGACGCACCGCGTGATGCGACAGACCTGGATGTGTCCAACGACGCGCGCCCCCCCGACGCTCCCGCGCCCGATGCTCCCGTGTTGCCGGCGCCATCGATACTCCATCCCCCCATCGGCACCGCAACGGGCAGCGCGCATGCGCCGGTTGTAGCCACGCGGGATCCTCGCGGGCCGAGTCTCACGTGCGCGCCTGTCCCCGGAGCAAGCTCGTACGAGTGGGAGATCGATGACTCGTGCGATGGCTCGAGCTCACGCTCGTCCGAGGGCTGCACATTTCCGAGTCCCGAGGCGGCACAGATCGCGACGAGCTCGTATGCCGTCGCTAGACTTCCCGTTTCTCTGACTACCCCAGTCGGCCGTCGCTACTACTGGCGCGTTCGCGCGTGCTCAGCGGGCGGGGGTTGCGGAGCATGGTCACGGACGATGTACTTCGACGCAGGTCGTCAGCGATGCGACTTCAACGGCGATGGCTACGCAGACCTCGCGGTGAGCGCTCCGCGCCTGGCCACGCCGGCGGTCTATGTATTCAACGGAGGCACCGGTGGCGTGGCGAGCACCGAGTCGTACC
>CAZWQH010000547.1:0-3225 GCA_964635815.1 uncultured Sandaracinaceae bacterium | reverse complement strand
AGCCGAGTGGATTGCGCGCTTGCAGCCGAACCGTCACGACGTTTGCAACGAGAGCGGCCAAAGCAGGCGCCTCGGAACCAAACTCGAGAGAGGAGCCCGGAGGAGCCTCGAACTGTTCGGTCTTCGGCTCACCGTTCAGCGCAACCGCTCCGTCGTTCGGACGAATCACGAGCGTGCCGTTCTTCCAAAGGACAGCCGGTGGCGTAGCGCCGACCGGATTGCCCTTGTCGTCGCGCCGCTGCCAGTTCGCACCGAGTCGGGAAGGAATCAGCGTGAGCCAAGCACCTTCCTCAAGGAGGAGCTCGTCCGGATCGCGATCAGGACGCATCGGCGCAAGGATCAGTCCGCCGTGCCGCGGCGGGCGCCGCATCTCGAGCTGGGTGCCGTGATCCGGATCCACATCGAACTCGTGCGTAAACGCGTCGCCACCGATCGTCACCTCGAGCGTGTAGTGACCACGAACGGAGTGATACTCGGTTCGCCCGTGACTCGCGTGGCCAGACGAAGCAATGATCGTATCGGCGGTTCCGCGCTTCTGCGTGAGCTTAAACGTCGCGGCGTGTGCTGGCGTTCCATCCTGCTCGAGGACGCTGACGTGTAGCGAGCGCGGATGCAGCGCTTCGCTCGGTCGAACGTCGAACGAGTTCGTCCTTGGAGTGTTCTCGTACTTCACTTCGTGCGCACGCTCGTCTTTGGACCACTCACTGTCCCAGACGCCGTTGCCATCCATGTCCCAGCGGTACTCGTAGCCATATCCACCCGCGGCCGTGTACTTCACCTCGAGCCCCTTGCGCTCGGCGGCGAGCGAAGCGTGCGGAACTGCGAACCACCACGTCCCGAGCGCAAACCCGAGAACCATCACAGCGGCGTATCCGTGAACGATGCCGCCCTGTGCGCGCGACGCGAGCCAACCGGCCGCCTGCACTCCGTGTGCAGTTGCTTTCGCAAGGATGCCATCGACGTAGTCGCGGTCGATCGCGGCGGACAGGCGGGCGACACCAGCCAGAGGTCTGAGCAGCACCGCCTCGTAGAGCTCGTCGACGCGCCACTTGTCCATGAGCAACGCGTGAAGCTTTGGAAACTGTGCTTGCAGGTTCGCCGGGGTCTCGCTCGCTCGGAAATACCAAACGTACGCGAGACCGATTCCACCGAGGCCGGCTGCGGTCCCGATCGCCATCACGGTCGCCGCCATTCCTGCAGTCTCGTGGAAGTGCTCGACGCGAGGAACCGACGCGAGAACGGGCTCCAAGAAATGTCCCCAGAAGTTCGGGAGGCCGAACGCATGAGGAAGACCAAGGAAACCTGCGAAGACCGCGCCTGTTGCGAGAAGCGCGAGCGGAATGGTCATCGAGCCCGGAGACTCGTGCGGCTCGGCGTGTGCGTGATGAGCATCATGCGCGTGGTCGCTGTGCGCGCTGTCATCGTGTGCGTGATCCGCGTGCGTATGTTCACCGGCATGAGCCGCCGCGCCTTTGAAAGCGCCCTCGAACGTGCGGAAGTAAAGACGGAACATGTAGAAAGCCGTCATGAACGCGGTGAGAACGAGCATTCCGAACACGGCCCAACCGACCCACGATGGAAACCCTTCGAACGTGTGCGCTACGAAAGCGCCGAGCAGGATCTCGTCCTTCGAGAAGAAGCCGCTAGTGAGCGGAAAGCCGGCGATGGCAAGACAGCTGAGCAGGAACATCCATCGCGTGATCGGCATCCACTTCTTGAGTCCGCCGAGCTCGCGAATGTCCGCATCTCCATGCGCGTGCACTGCGTGCATCACGGAGCCTGCGCCGAGGAACAAACACGCCTTGAAGAACGCGTGGGTGAAGACGTGGAAGATGCCTGCGCCAAACGCTCCGACACCGACGGCAGCGAACATGAACCCAAGCTGACTCACGGTGGAGTACGCGAGGATCTTCTTCATCTGGTTTTGCACGAGTGCGATGCTCGCTGCGAGGAGCGCCGTCGTCGCGCCGACGATCGCGATCACAGCCATCGCAGTTGGCGAGGCCGCGAACACCGGAGACAAACGGCACGTGAGGTAGACGCCCGCCGTGACCATCGTCGCGGCGTGAATGAGCGCCGAAACCGGGGTGGGACCCGCCATCGCGTCCGGCAACCAGACGTAGAGAGGAATCTGCGCGCTTTTTCCGGCGCAGCCCAAGAAGAGGAAGAGCGCTGCCGCGGTGGCGATCGTAACGCCGCTGATCGTCTGGCTTCCGATGTGAACCGGACCACCAAGCTTGTGAACGTTCCCGTTGATCTCGGTGAACTCGAAAGACTGCGTGGCAACGACGAGCAGGAACATGCCGATCAGGACGCCGAGGTCACCGATCCGGTTCGTGATGAATGCCTTCTTGCCCGCCAGCGCGTACGTCGGGTTCTCCCACCAGTACCCGATGAGGAGGTAGCTGCAGAGACCGACGCCCTCCCATCCGACGAACATCAACGGCAAGTTGCTGCCGAGGACGAGAATGAGCATCGAGGCCATGAACAGATTCAGGTACGCGAAGAACCGCGCGAAACCTGCATCGTCCTTCATGTACTCGGCGGCGTAGATGTGAATCAGGAGGCCGATTCCAGTGACCACGAGAGTCATGATTCCGGAGAGCGGATCCATGACGAAGCCGACGCGAACAGGAATCCGAGCGCCGAACTCTGCAGCCGAGCTCGGGTCGAGCGGGGCCGACGGAAGCGTGATGTGAAACCACGTGTAGGCTTCGTACGCGAGCCGCCGGACGAAGTGCGACGTTTCACCTTCGGCTACTTCCGGGACCTCGATGTCGAGCATCCGGAAGAAACAGAACAACGCGAGCAGGAACGATGCGGCAACGCTTCCAATCGCGACACGGCGAACGCTCTGGAGAGAGCCTTTGGCAAAGCCGTTCCAAACCGCACCGAAGAGTGGAAGCAAGACGATGACGGGGAGAAAGCGTTCTGCCCCGAGCACGAAGTCCCGACCTAGAGCTGTGATTTCCATGAAGGCATCCGGAGATTCGAAAGGGGGCTCGAGCTCGAACCCCAATCCGTCGACAACGAGAACTGCTGTGAACTACGAGCGCGAAACTCGAATCAGTGCCGAAGCTCTGACGCGGTATCGCCGTACACCGTCTTTTTGAGACGGTAGAAGCTGATCAGGATCGCGAGACCGACGGCAGCTTCAGCAGCCGCAACGGCGGTGATGAAGAACGCGAAGATCTGTCCTTGGTGAGTGCTCGGTGCGTAGCGATT
>CAZWQH010000546.1:0-3226 GCA_964635815.1 uncultured Sandaracinaceae bacterium | reverse complement strand
TTCGTGGTCCGATGCTTCTCGCGACCGCAAAGTATCTCTCGAGCTACGGTGAGACCGACGAAGCGATGCAGAGGCTCAACGAGGCGGTTGCCGCGGATCCGACATTGAGCGTCGTCGCGCTGGTCACCAAGTGGACGATCGAGGGGCAGACACCAGCCGTGAGCAACGAGGCGCGCAGCCTCATCGAGTCCGCACGTTTCGAAAGCTTGGACGTCGTGGATCAGAGCTCGACCCTCTGGTACGCGGGGCTCGCACACTGCACGGATGGCGATCTCGCGAAGGCGCGAGCAACCTTTGAACGTTGCCTCGATCTCGCGATTGAACATGGGTCGAACCGAGCGTTTGGCAACGCGTACTCCGGCCTCGGTGTATGCGCCTTAGGAGATTGTCACGTTGCAGAAGCACTCAGCCATGCGGCCAATTTGGAGCGCGTCTTAGCAGAGTTCGGCGGTGGCCTGGCCGGATGGGGCGCATCCTACGCAGCCAACATCATCGCCATCTGCGGCCGACGCGAAGCAGCAGATCGCGCTTTTCAAAGAGGGTACGAGGCGTACATGAAGCACGGCCACAGCGCGATGGCAGCCGACCTACGAACAGCACGCGGCGGGATGGCTCTGTGGGACGGTCGCTCGCACGAGGCCCGCGAGTCGCTTTCCGAAATTGAGAACGTCCCTGCTCGCAACGCGCTGTTCCCCGCGGTGATCGGCATGATGGCGGCAGCCGCGGACCCGGGCTCCTACGACAGCAGTCGAATCGAGAATGCTTCGCGGCAGATCCTATCGAGCTGGCAAGGGCCTGCCGCGGAGTTCGCACGAGACATTGCGGAATACGCCGCGAGCATCATTCGAATCGCGGTGAGCCCTCAGAAGTACTCTGACAAGCCAGCTCCGACGGTCGACGAAGTACGCCGACACATCGAAGGACTGCACGTGAGGCTCCTTTCGCAGTTCCATGAAGCGACCGGTCTCTTTCCTGCCGAGGCCCCCCTTCTCGTCTCGACGTTCGTGTCTCGTACGCTCGCTCGATTCGGATACATCGCTGTTCCGTATCGCTTCCGCGGCGTGATCGCTGCGAGTGATGGCACCTGGTTCGAGTGTTCCTCTTCAGAACCGACCAACCCGGAGCGTGGGCGTCAGTCCATCGAGCTGCGTGTCGACCTATCGGGCAAACGACAGTTGAAAGATGTCATGCGCGCGCTCGTTGAATGCGCATCACGTTCCGAAGACTCCCCGATCGACCCGGTGGAGATGGGAGGCCGGATATGGCCGATCGAGGAGGTGGACAGAACGGTCCTCTCACGCCTCTACACATCCGTGCGCCGCCTTCGAGACATGGGTCTTCGGCCCTACCTCTCAGGAGACGACGCCGGCTATCGACTGTGCAACGACGCACATCTCCTAGTCGTGCGATCCGTATGAGCGCACATGCTCACAACATCTCGATTCGGGACTTGTCGGTGGATTGCATCGTCGGTGTGTATCCCGGCGAACGCACGACCCCTCAACCGCTCATCGTCGAGGTCGACCTGATGACGAGCACCTTGGACGCAGCGGCCACACCGCGACGTCGCGAAAAGCTCAGCTCGACGATCGACTACGCGTTCACTGCTGCGCAAATCGCTTTCGTACTGGAAGCGGCGGAGTTTCTACTCCTCGAGACCGCTGCGGATGCCTTGGCAACGTTGCTCCTTGCGCCACCTGCGGCTGGCGAAAAGCGTCCGGGCGCAGAGCGCGCGTTCGTGAAGTTGACGAAGCCACGCGCACTCGGGGGAATCACACGTGCGTCGGTTTCTGTCGAACGACAACGAACCGACATCGAGATCATCACCGAAGAAAAAGACTTCGGAACCGTCGATGTGGTCTTCGAGACGACGGACGTCGGGATCTATCGATTGAATGTCGCGCCAGGTCGCACCATTCCACTGCACGCTCATCACGTCATGCGCGAGAGCGAGATGGTATTGAGCCCCGGAGTCGTCTGCCAAGACCGCGAGGCCCCCGTCGGAACCATCTTCCGATGGCCGCGCGGTGCGCTGCATCGCTACGACAACAAGACCACGGAGTGGCAAACCGTTCTGTGCATCGACTCGCCGCCCTTCGTGCCCAGCGATGAGATTGCGACCAGCGGCACGCCAGCGTCGATCGCGACGGATGATCGCTTTGTTCGAAAGGCGAAAAGCAAGATATGAGAAACGCAGCGACGGCAGTCGTATTCGGCGCAACAGGAGGGATCGGCCTCGCCGCGACGGAAAGACTGCTCGAAGAGGGAATCCGAGTGATCGCAGTAGGTCGCAATCTCAAGCGCACATCGGTTCTCGAAAAAGCCGGCGCAGTCCCGTGCCGTCTCGATATCACCAAGTCTGACGCCGGTGCGCGTTTCGGGAAATGGCTTCGCAAAGAACGCTTAGCCTCGATCGACTACGTCGTGCATGCAGCAGGAACCGCGGAGCATGCAAGCTTCGCGAAGATGACGGCGAAGAAATTGGCAACCACGCTCGCGTCCACTCTGAGCGTGAACACCGTTGCGCCACTAGCGCTCACACACGCTCTCTTGCCGTTCTTGAATCGACGAGATGCATCCATTCTCTTCCTCGGGTCGACGCTCTCGAATGACGCAGCACCGAACACGTTGGTCTACACAGCCTCGAAGGCGGCCATCGTCGCAGCAGCACGCGTCCTTGCGAACGAGCTCGCCCCGACGACGCGTGTGAACGTGCTCTCGTTGGGACTAGTTGCGACTCCGATGCTTGCGAATCGAAACCTCGAGCAACTGGGGGCGATTCATGCGCTGGAACGCGTGGGCACGCCGGAAGAAGTCGCAGAGACAATCGTTCACATGCTGAAGCATCGATGGATGACCGGATCGGAAGTCGTGCTCGACGGCGGACTGCTGTTGCATCCGCACTGAGTGATGTTCACCGGATCAGATGCGTACGAGCCCGAGGCGAGCAGCGCGGACGACAGCATCCGTTCTGCTTCCCGCTCCCAGCTTCTCGAGAATCGCGTTCACGTGAAACTTCACCGTGTGCTCCGAGATGTGAAGTTGCTGCGCGATCCCTTTGTTCGGAAGACCGGCGGTGAGAAGCTCCAGGACCTCGACCTCGCGCGGAGTGAGCGCTTCGGTAGGCGCATCAGTTGGCTCGGAGCGCGCCGATACCACGAACGGAATCAGGTCTGGGTCGACGACGAAGAGGCCCGTTCGAGCCGCTCGCACTGCCGCTGCGAGG
>CAZWQH010000545.1:0-3243 GCA_964635815.1 uncultured Sandaracinaceae bacterium | reverse complement strand
GAGCACGTCGATTCGATGTACGGGATGGCGTTGCGCCTGACGCGCGATGCAGCCGCGGCGGAGGATCTGGTCCAAGACACGTTCGTGAAAGCGATTCGCTTCCAGGAATCGTACGAGGCAGGGACCAACGCTCGGGCGTGGCTGCTCAAGATCCTGACCAACACATTCATCAACCGCTACCGGCGGTCGGTCCGAGAGCACGACGTGCTCGAAGCAGACGAGACTACCCCAGTGGGTGAGAGCTTCGTCAGCGCGGGCACGATGAGAAACTTGATGGAGCCAGAGAGCGCTGCTCTCGCTCCCATCGTGGCGAAAGAAATCCGCGCGGCGCTCGACCGGCTGTCGCCCGAGCACCGAATGATTGTGGTGCTCGCGGATGTCGAAGAGATGTCGTACCGGGAAATAGCAGACATCATCGGATGTCCGATCGGAACGGTCATGTCGCGATTGTTCCGCGCAAGGCGTGCGCTGCAGGCCGATTTGGTCGATCACGCACGTGACTTGGGAATCATCACGGACGAAGTCGAGACCGGCTCGGAGCAGGAGAATGCCGTGTCGCTTGATGCGTACCGGGCTCGCAAAGTTGCGGGAGGGGACGCGTAGCACCAATGAATTGTCATCTGAGCAAACTCAGTTTTCATGGAGATGACCAATGAATTGTCATCTCAGTGTTTATGGAGATGACCAATGAATTGTCATCTCTTTAGACGTCATCTCGACGCGTACAACGACGGTGAGCTCGACCCGAGCGCACAGGTCGATTTCGAACGACATGCAGCGATGTGCGTCGGTTGCCAAGAGCGTCTCGGTTTTGCGCGCGCGTTCAAACGTTCGGTCAAACAAGAAGCGCAGACAGTTCATGCTCCCCTCGGGCTGCGCGAGCGGATGATGCACGAGATGTCCAAAGCAGAAGCCGCTCGCCCTCCGCGAGACAGCTTTGTGCTTCCGACCCGATACGGCGTGCCGCTTGCCATCGCTGCCGCGGTCGCGATGGCGTTCATGTCGAACTCCAAGCAGGGGACAGAAACGACTGCCGCGAGCATCGTCCCGATGTTCCAGGATGTGGTTCGCTCACATTCCGCGCCCCTTCGCGCGGACGTCGAATCCACCGAGAGCGCACAGGTCGTGAGCTTCTTCCGCGACAAGGTCGAGTTTCCCGTTCGTCCCGCTCGTTTCGAACACAGCGCCGCTCGTTTGATCGGTGGCCGCCTCACGAACGTGCGTGAACAGCGTGCCGCGGCGCTCTACTACGACTGGAATGGTCGGCGCGTGACCGTGGTGGTGTTCCGCGGCGTTCCGGACTCTCACTGGAGCGCACCTGTGCACGTCGATGGTCGCGACGTCTACCTTCAGAATGTTGGCGGCTATGCCGTCTCGCTCGTTCCGCACGACGGAGTGATGTACGCGTTCACTGGCGACGTTGACCAGAAGACGCTCATCCAGCTCGCGGGACACGCCCAAGTTCAGTAGCTGACAAACGCTGCGAACATTCGCAGTGTTTTCGACACTCGGGGATTCCAGTCCCCACTCAAGCGGCAAATTAGGCAACTCGACCGGTCGGGCGCGCGGCACGCCGCGTGCGTACTACTCCTCGTGGGCGACAAAAGGCCCACTCTGAAAAGAACGAAGAGGAGAAATACGCATGCAGGTCAGTTCGAAAATGGGTTGGTTGGTGCTCGTCGCGCTTTCGATTCCCGGTCTCGCTTTCGCCGGCCGAGCCGAGCGCGACATGCAGCGCGAGGTCACTCCCAAAGTCGGCGAGACACGCGCTGCGGTACGCAACGCCTGCGGATGCGACACCAACATCGACGTTCGGTGGAGCAGCTACCCCAACGTCGTGAAAATGAACACGGTCAGCTACACGCTCGCCGACATCAAAGAAGTAGCCGAAGGGTTTTGTACCTCGGACGAAGAGAAACAGATCTTCTGCAGAAACGTGCGGTCTTGGGAGGTCAAGTTCGGGGAGGAGTGCACCGCCACGCTCGCAAGCGGGAAAATGACGCTCACGTCCAATGAGTGTCATCCCGATCCGCACATCATCCGTCCGGTCCTCGACGCGCTCTAGGACGCACTCCGGTTCACAACGTGTCTCGCGGACATGCGCTAGTGTTCGCGCGTGCTTCGGCATGAGAAAGCCCTATCGCTGACGGCGCTCGCAGCGCTGTACTTCGCTCAAGGACTTCCGTACGGGTTCTTTCACCACGCGCTTCCGCTGATGATGCGTGAGCGAGGGGCGAGCCTGAAGGCCATCGGTCTAAGCACGTTCCTCGCACTTCCATGGGCGTTGAAGTTCTTGTGGGCGCCGTTCATCGATGCGTACGGACACGAGCGCATCGGAAAACGAAAGAGCTGGATCATTCCGCTCCAACTTGCTGCGGTCGTGTTGCTCGCGTACGCGGGCCTCTGCATTCCGCCGACTGGAGCGCTCACCTCCCTGCTCGCCGTGGCAGCGCTCGCGAACCTTCTTGCCGCCACACAAGACATCGCGACGGATGGGTTCGCGGTCAACATGCTCCGCTCCGCGGATCGGGGCATCGGAAACTCGATTCAGGTCGGCGGATATCGCCTTGGAATGATCGCCGGCGGTGGGCTTATCGTGATGTGGATCGGAACGCTCGGTTGGACAGGAGCGTTTCTTCTGATCGCCACGCTTCTCGCTCTCTCCACGATTCCCTCGATGTTCGTGGACGAGAGCGTGACCCATAAGAACGTAGAGAGCGAGCAAGGCTCCCGCGGTCCGACGAACACGCGAGCACAGCTCCACGGGGCTATCGAGTTCTTCTCGCGACCGGGCGCGATGAAGTGGCTTCTCGTTTTGATGACGTATAAGTCCGGCGATGCGTTCGCCACCGCCATGCTCCGGCCGTTCCTCTTCGATCGAAAGGTCTCGCCCGCCGAGATCGGAGCGATAGTCGGCACCGCGGGTTCGATCGCGGCCCTACTCGGAGCACTCGCGGGTGGACTGATCGTTCGACGGTTGGGCGTCCGTCGAACCCTGATCGCAGCCGCGCTCCTCCAAGCCTCGACGGTGTTCGCTTACGCACGAATGAGCGCAAGTCCGACTATCGACATCGCGTGGGTCTACGCGGGATCGATCCTCGAGCATGCCGCGAGCGCCATCGGTACGGTCTCCCTCTTCACAGCGATGATGGGTTGGTCGCGACCCGCACACGCCGGCAGCGACTACACCATTCAGAGCTGCCTGGTCGTCATGGCGACCGGGCTAGCGGCCGCGGCCTCCGG
>CAZWQH010000544.1:0-3247 GCA_964635815.1 uncultured Sandaracinaceae bacterium | reverse complement strand
GCTGCTCGCGATTTACGGTTCGCCCGTAGACCCGATGACGCACATCACGCATGACCTGGACGACGACGAGGCGCTCTCGCTCGTGGGGGACGATCCCGCGGACATAATCGTTTGCAGCGGAGACCACACGCCCTTTACGCGCACGATTGGCGAGCTTGTAATCGTCGGCGTCGGGTCGCTCGGCAAAGCTCCGTCAGGAGACGTGGCGCACTACACGCTCGTTCATCCATCCGTGGAAGAAGTCCGCATCGAGCAGCTCTGGGTCCAACTCGGATAAGGCTGCGCTCGGTTCACACGCCTAAGTCGTCGGAGGAACGCCCGCCACGAAGCGCTGGAGCTCGACCTTCCGAACGCGACGGCGATCGGCATCGATAACAGTGAACCGATACTCGCCGACGTCGACCTTCTCGCCAAGGCCAGGTACGCGACCCGCTGCATCTACGACCAGACCGCCCACCGAACGAAACTTCGGCTGCTCAGAGTCCGAAGTCAGCCGAGTCGCCAGAACCTTCTCGAGGTCTTCGACGGGAGTCTTGGCATCGACGGAGTAACAGCCGGGAGAAATCTCTTGAACGAGCTGCTCGGTGACGTCGTGCTCATCTTGGATGTCGCCGACAATCTGCTCGAGAATGTCTTCGAGCGTCACAATGCCGCTCACCCCGCCGAACTCGTCGACGACGACTGCCAGATGCGCACGCCGAGCGCGCATTTCGCGCAGAAGGTCCCCAACGCGCTGCTTCTCGGATGCGAAGAACGCGGGCATCTTGATGACGCTCGAGAGGCTCTTGGGTGCGCCCTGGCTTGATTCCATCGCACGGAGCAGGTCCTTCGTAAAAAGTACGCCGACGATCTGATCGATTCGCTCTCGATACACCGGGTAACGGCTGTGACCCGACTCCGCGACGAACTTCATCACGTCGGGAATCGTCGTATCGATCTCGATCGCGGCGACGCTAGTGCGCGGAAGCATGATGTCGCGAACCGTCGTCTCTCCGAACTCGAGCACGCCGCGAATGAGGTCTGCCTCTTCGGGGGCGATGGATCCGGTGAGCCTCCCCTTCTCGACTGCCTGCTCGACTTCGAGCTCGGCAACGCGATCCATGTCTTCGTCTCCGACGGGTTCGTCGGACCGAGGAAACCAGCGCGAAGCGACCGCACCCAAGCGCGCGACGGGTGCCGTCAGGGGGAAGAGGAGTAGGTCGAGCGGCCGGAGCAAACGCAGCATCAAGAGCGCGACGCGATGCCCATGCTGCTGCGCAACCGTCGTCAAAACTGCGGCGGACGAGACATAGATCAGTGCAACGAGCCCGCCAGCGAGAACGAGACCCCACGCGCCCCCGCTCCAGAGTTCGGAAGCGCGAGCCGCCAACATTGCGGATGCGACGATGGCTAGAACACGAACGGTGAGGAGACGCAGACGAATTTTCTCTCGCTGCGCGAGCCAACGCTTTGCGGTGGCGGCGTCGCCGCCCTCGGACTCCTCGATCGCTCGCGCCCGCGCGACACCGAGCGTCACGAGCGAAGCATCTACGAACGAGAACAACGAGCCTGCGAGCGCCACCACCCCGCTGATTACGGCAGCGTCAATCGGACCACCGTCTATCAAAGTCGCGCTCCCCTGCCTCTTCTGCACCGCCGATGCGAGCTGAACGGTCACGCACCTTAGCACGGGTGGGGTGGGTTTTTATCGGAGCCGCCCTTTCCTTTTATGTTGCGCCATGTTGCGGGAGCACCCAAAATCCAAACGCGATTGAGGGGGCATCGACAGCCCTCGTGCGCCTACCGATGGACCATCACAGTAACTCCGTTCCCGACCCGCAAGCGGTCGGGAATCCTGCCCGCTCTCGCTTCGTGCAACTCGTCGGTCTGGAGATTCATCGCGGTGAGGCGTCAGGCGACGCCCGCGTAACGCTCAGGATGACGGACGATCACCGAAACGGGAATGGAGTTCTGCACGGTTCGATGTTTCACGCGTTGCTCGATTGCGCGATGGGCATCGAAGCCGCGCGCGCGGCTGGTGGCAAGGTTGCAACCGCGGAAATGTCCATCCGATTTCTCGAGGCGGTTCCGGGTGGTACGCTCGTCGCGCGCGCTCGTGTCCTCAAAAGCGGAACTCGTTTCGTCGCGGCAGAAGCCTCGATCGAGCTCGACGGGCGTGTGGTTGCTGTTGCGCAAGGAACGTTTGCTCGCATTCGGGACGCCCTGGCCCCGCTCACACCGGCAGAAACCGCATGACCAACAAACAGGATCCTGTGTATCGCCCACTTCCTCCTCCTTCCAACGTCGCTCTCCCGAAAAAGCCCTACCCAACAGCGCCGCCTGCGCTTGCCGCGCGATTCCTCATACGAGTGCGCAGCACGCTTCAGCGTGCCGCCGATCTCCTGACTCCGGCCGAGTACGTCGCGCTCGACGCGGTCTTCGGCGCGAGCCGCGCACATCTCGTGGGTGCGCTTGCACGCTTCGGCGTGTTCGACGCTCTTTCCGAGGGACCCGCAAGCGCAGCGGTGCTCGCGGAACGAACACACGTCAATCCAGATGCCCTCCATCGCGCACTTCGGGCCGCGAGCTCATACGGATGGGTTTCGCAGACTCCGGAAGGTTTTGGACCAACGCGTTTCTCGCGCGCCCTCGAAAGCGGCAAGCTGAAGCGGACCCGCGAGTTCGCACTCTACTTCACTAGTCCTTCGAACTCGGCCGCGTGGGCTGACTACGCGGAGACGCTGCGCACAGGGGACAGCGCGTTCGATCGCGTTCACGGGGACAGCGTGTGGAATTGGTTCGACCGTCATCCGGACGAGCGCGAGATGTTCGCGCACGCGATGATGGGAATCACGGTCGCGGAGGCTCCGGTCATCGCTTCGCTCTGCTCGTTCGACAAGGCGCGCCACATTTGCGATGTGGGCGGCGGACGAGGCACCCTCCTTTCGGAGCTGCTCGTTCGACATCCGCACCTGCACGGCACCCTCGCGGACGCAGCGGGAGTGCTTGAATCCGCGCGTGCCGTGCTCGAACAACGCGGCGTTGCGGGCCGAGTGAGCCTAGCCACCACGAACTTCTTCGAGTCCGTTCCGGGTGGATGCGATACCTACATCCTAAAAAACGTTCTGCACGACTGGGACGATGCCGCATGTGCACGCATCCTGGAGACCGTTCGCAAAACCGCAGACCACGGCGCGCGCCTGTTGGTGTGCGAGTTTCTCGTCGAACGTTCGTCGCGCGATCCACTCGGTACGATGTCGGATATCCA
>CAZWQH010000543.1:0-3247 GCA_964635815.1 uncultured Sandaracinaceae bacterium | reverse complement strand
CGCACCATGAACCGGCTCCTTGGTGACTTGCTCGACGTCAGCAGCATTCACGACGGCGCTCTATCCGTTCAGGTGGCACCGGCGGATGCCGAATCGATTCTGACCGACGTACGCGAACAGTACGCGCCCATCGCGCTCGACAAGAAGCTCGACCTCCGTGTCGCATCGCTGGGGGCTGCGACGTCCGTCGTGTGCGATGCGTCGCGAATATCCCAAGCTCTATCGAATCTCGTTTCGAACGCAATTCGGCACACCGAGGCCGGGCATGTCACGTTGCGCGCCCGCGTGCGCAAGGACTCCGTCCGCTTCGAAGTCGAAGACTCCGGTGCTGGTATTCGCCCGGAGATCCAAAGCCGCCTCTTCGAGCGTCTCTTTCAAGAAGAAAGTGCGACTTCGACCTCCGGTGCGCTCGGCTTGGGACTGTATATCGTGAAGGGCATCGCAGAAGCGCACGGCGGGACCGTCGGCGTACAGAGCGAGCTCGGTCAGGGCAGCACGTTCTTCGTCGAGATCCCGCGAACCGACCGCTCGGTTTACAAGCGACGTGATGGCGAGCACCCACCGCGAGCCGTCCGCACCACCACGTAGGTTGCCAGAAGCTTGCGGGAAGCTGCAGTGCCCGCGTTCGCGTAGAACGTCAAATTCGCATCGGCATGACGACACCGACGAACTGCTCGGCTCGCGGAGTGCGGATCACACCCGCATCGAGCTCGCCGGAGAATTCTAGGATCACTTGGTCATCGGGAAGCGAGGCGAGAACATCGGCGAAGAACCTCGCGTTGAATCCCATCGTGAGCTCGTCGCCCGCGTAGTCGACATCGAGCTCCTCGGCGCCTTCGCCAACGTCCGGATTCTCGCTTTCGACTTTGAGCTTTCCGGGTGCGATCGAGAAGCGAACACCACCGCTTCGATCGCTCGCTACCAGCGAGATGCGCCGCAGAGCCTCGAGGAGGCCCGCGCGTGGCACCAGAACCTTCTTAGGCTGCGACTTTGGGATGACCTGGCGGTATGGGGGGAACTGTTCGTCAGAGAGCTTCACAGACAGCTGCACGCCCTCGCGTCGAAAGAACGCGCTTCCGCCAGATGTCGTCACGGAAACAGGCGACAGAGCGGAGCTTCCACTCTTCTCAGCTTTTGCGTCATCGACTAGACGCTTTAGCTCCGCGATTCCCTTTGCGGGAATGAGCATTGTGAAGTTCGAGGAAATTTTCATCGGGACTTCGGCTTTGCTTAGGCGATGCCCATCCGTCGTCACCATTCGCAGCGTGTCCGTCTCGCCTTCGAGAAGCGCGGCGGCCAAATGTGGCCGGGTCTCGTCACTCGACATCGCGTAGGAGGTTTGTCCGATTAGCTCGATCAGCTTTTCGACTTCGAGGTCGATTGCAGGAGAGTTTCCTGGAGTTGGAAGCGACGGGAAATCCTGCGCTGGCATACCTGGAATCTTGTAACGAACTTTCCCAGAACGAATCTCTGCCGCGTGCTGAGGCAAAATCGAAATCGAGATATCTCCCTCTGGAAGGTTCTTTGTAATGTCGAACAAGGTGCGCGCCGAGAGCGCCGCACTGCCGGTCTTGGTGATTGTCGCGTCTACGGAAGCGGTTACTGCGAGAAACAAATCTGTCGCAGAGATGCGAAGTGATTTCTTCTCATCGTCAGTCGATATCAGAAGATTCGAGAGTATCGGCATCGAGCTCTTTCGATCCGCAACAGCATGCGTTCGCGCGAGGGCGCGGAGTAGAGCTTTGCGAGGGATGACGAGTTCCATGAGGTCGCGAGTGTTAGCAGAGTCGTAAACGGTGCGTAATGAGAGAAGGTAATTTAACTAAGTAGTCTTCGTCTTAACTCCTGTGAACTGTGTGGATGACGGGCCATGTGGCGCTGTCGATTGCCGAATCAACTACGGTAGCCATGTGATTCGTTATACGCAGGGCCTGTGATCTGATTCTTCACAGCTTCGCCCACAAGGCTTCACACAGGACTTATCCAGATCTCCTTCACGCTCTTCGAAGGGGACAAACGGTGAAATCAACCGTTGCTCAGCTTGCGCTCTATCGCTTCGATCACGCCACGCACGCTCGCGTCTTCGGCATCCACCATGCGTTGAATCTTGCGGACTGCGCTCATGACAGTCGTGTGGTCTTTGCCACCGAACGAATCGCCTAGAGCAGGATAGCTGGCGTCCAGGCGCTGCCGGCAGAGGTACATCGCTACCATACGTGGGAATGCGACAGCGCGGTGCCTACGACGGCCCTTGAGATCACCGAGTCGTATGTTGAAGTAACCGCATACCGCGCGCTGGATGTCTTCGACCGAGGTTGCGGTTTCCGGTGTCGGTAACGCGCCACGCAGCGTTTCCTTTGCGAACTCGAGATCGATCTCGCGTTTGACGAGAGCCGCTCGCACTGCGAGCCGGAGCAAGGTTCCTTCGAGCTCTCGAACGTTGCTCTTCACCATTTGTGCGAGGAACAACGCGACATCGTCTGCTAGATCGATGTTTTCGAGCTCGGCTTTGCGCTTGAGAATCGCGATTCGCGTATCGAGCTCAGGAGCCTGAATGTCTGCGACGAGGCCCCATTGGAAACGACTGATGAGGCGCTCCTCCATCTCGCCGAGCTGTTGCGGGTACTTGTCGCTCGTCACGACGATCTGGCAATCGCGCTGATAGAGTTCGTTGAACGTGTGGAAGAACTCCTCCTGCGTTTGCTCGCGACCCGATAGGAACTGAATGTCGTCCATCAAAAGGACGTCGCAGTTGACGCGGTACTTTTCGCGGAAGTCGTTGATGGTGTGATTCTTGAGCGCCCAGATGAACTCGTTCGTGAATCGCTCTGCGGAGAGATAAAGGATTCGCGCGTTCGCGTTGTTGGCGAGCACCTGGTGGCCAACGGCGTTCACGAGATGTGTTTTGCCGAGACCCACACCACCGTAGATGAAGAGAGGGTTGTAACGCTTGCCGCGACCCGAGGTCGCCGCGACGGCTGCCGCGTGCCCAAGTTGGTTCGATGGTCCGACAACGAACTGGTCGAACGTGTACTTCGGATTCAGGCCGTACTTGGCGCCCGCTTCCACGACCGCGGGAGGAACGGAAGACGGCACGGCCGTCCCCTCGTGATCAGGGATGATATCTCCGGGTGAGGTCTTTCGAGCTTCCGGGGGAGGCGCGGAGGGACGTTCGACGACGCGCGCAGAGGTCTCCTCGACCTCCCACTCGATTCGGACCGAAGCGATGTTCGCGGCTGCGGCGAGG
>CAZWQH010000542.1:0-3255 GCA_964635815.1 uncultured Sandaracinaceae bacterium | reverse complement strand
CCGCGGGCCTTCCGCAGTACGAGTCGATCATCTCGGAGTCGGTGCGCTCTGCGCTTCTGTCCAACTCGAACCGTGGCGAAGCCATAGCTCTTGCCGCGAGGAGTCTCGCGATCGAGTTTGGGCGAAAGATTCTTGGACTGATCGACGGTCGCGTGTCGACCGAAGTGGACGCGCGGGCCTCCTATGACACCGACGCAACGGTTGCTCAGGCGAAAGGCATCATCGAGGCATACTCGCGAGCAGGCATCTCGCCCAAACGTGTGCTCGTGAAGATTGCGTCCACTTGGGAGGGCATCCGTGCAGCGGAGCGCCTTGAGCGTGAAGGGATTCACACCAACCTCACGCTGCTTTTTGGCTTCCACCAAGCGGTCGCGTGCGCGGACGCTGGTGTGACTCTCATTTCGCCGTTCGTTGGCCGCATTCTCGACTGGCACAAGAAGAGCACCGGGCGATCGGAGTACGCGTCGCACGAGGACCCAGGCGTCGTCTCGGTCACTCGTATTTACAACTACTACAAGCGCCATGGATACAAGACCGAGGTCATGGGTGCGAGCTTTCGCAATATGGGCGAGATCACCGAGCTTGCCGGGTGCGACCTGCTGACGATATCACCTGCACTGCTAGGAGAGCTCGAGGCGTCTTCCGGCACGTTGGATCGCAAGCTCGAGCCAGAGCACGCGAAAACGCTCACACTTCAGCGAGAAGTGTTCGATGCTCAGAGGTTCGCGTTCGCGCACGCAGAAGATCGCATGGCGACAGACAAGCTGAGCGAAGGCATCAAAGGGTTCTCTGAAGCGATCGTCGCGCTTGAAACGAAGCTTGGGGAATACGCAGATCGCTTGGCGCGTTAGGCGCCCGATCTTGCTGGTAACGACCTTTCTTCCCGCAGCGTCTAACGATGGGTGGCTGCGCTGGCACGCTTGCTGCCATCCGAAGTGACCGAAGCGACACGACCGGAGCTACTCAATGAACAAACAGAACGGAACGCACGCAGTTCTTCAGGTTGTCCTGGGCGCGTTCGGCGCCCTCTCATTTTCGCTGGCGCTAAGCGCCTCAGGTGTGGCGTGGGCGCAGCCCACAACGCCCCCGCCTGCGCGTCGCGCTCTACATCCAGCCATCCAGGCGGCGGACGTTCCTCCGCCCGCTGGCACCGGTTCGCAGCCGGCGCCAGTTCCCAACCGTGCGCAACCAAGTGTCTCGGTGACGACAGAGGGCGCCACGGTCGTCGTCGCGTACGAAGGTTTTACAGCGAGTGGATCGGATTGGATTGCGATCTACCCGGAGGGTGCGGACGCGCAGCACTATGGAAGCACACAGTACGTTCCGGCTTCCACTCGTGGAGAGCTTCGCTTCGAGAGCGTTTCTCCTGGTCGATATCTCGTCCGCGGATTCTTCGACTGGTCGAACACGAGCTCGTATGTCGTTCGTGCGGAGAGCCAGGTTTTCGAGGTTCAAGCTGGGTCCACTGGGCGACGCGACGTGGAGGGCGAACATCGTCGAGGCGGTCGAGCCTGGCGGCGTGAGGTGCGCGAAGATCGAGAAAGCCATGGTGCTCGCATCGGTGAACTCGTGGATCACATGGGCGCGCACCGAGAGGCGCTCTTCGAGCGGGCTCGGCGCGGGACGGTTCGCGTGGTTGTGAACGATGGGGAGCGAATCGCGTCAGGCTTCGTGCTGCACGGTGGCGAGTACATCGTGGCGTCCTCGTCAACGATTCCGGCGGGCGTGCGGGTGAAGGTGGAGTTCGTCGATCGCGGCGCGGTTTTCGCGTCACCGGTCGCCCGAGATTCGCGCACCGACGTCGTCCTTCTGAAGCTAGAGGCTGCGGTTGAACCGGAGCGTTCATTCTTGCCGTGCGAGGGCGAACCTCGACGGGGCGAGCACGCGTTCGTAGTAGGTCAGATGTTGCCCGTTCTCGAGCAGGTGCGGACGCGATGGGCACACACACTCGAGTGGAGCGTAACGCGAGCGGGCGTCGCTGGATTCAGTCCACAATGGATCAGCTCCGACGTTGCGTTGAGCCACGGACAAGCAGGAAGTCCACTGCTCGCTCTCAGACCACGCGATGCAGATCAAGATGACGCCGCACTCGAGGACCGACGTTCCCCTCAGCATCCGCGTCCTCGCTTTTGTGTCCTGGGAGTCGGTAGCGAGCGTGCGATGAGCGGAGAAGCATCTCTCTTCTCCCGCATCCAGAACGCAACCGCGCTAGTCGCGCAGTCTCATCCCGAGTCGGAACGCTGGGTCGACGCGAACGTTCGCCTCCAAGCGTTCGCGACGCTGCGTCGCAACGGTATGGACTACGGTCTCGAGCTCGCACTGGATGTGACCTTCTGGCGCCACCTCGTGCTCGCGATCGGCATCAACGGATCGCTGGGCGGAATCGATAGCACTTCGCTCCCAACTGGATTCTTCGACGGGAAGTTCATGAGTCGCGGTGGAAGTGGGACGCTCGGCCTGGCAATCGATTTGTTCCGGACTCCACACGGAGCGCTCACTCTCGTTCCGTTCGGCGGAATCAATGTGGCGCACGAGCAACTCTCAGGCTCGTTTGCGAACGTGACGTGCGACGCGGCGATGAGCTGCGCTGCACGCTTCAGCGACAACCTAATCTCGCAGGCGTGGCACGCGCGGCCGGTCGCTGGACTTCACGTTCGAACGCCGATGGGGCTCGTGCTCTCGTACCAGGCCCTGTTCGAGGTGAATGCCATCGACCAGACGCAACACCGATTGCTTCTGGGCGCTAGCTTCTAGGCAGGAAGCTCTAGGAACGCAGACCAGGCGCTTCTTGCCCGGTCGACTCCACGTACTCGCGGTAGCCACCGCCGTAGACCCGCGGACCTTCTGGCGTGAGCTCGAGCACTCGGTTGCTGAGCTCCGTCAGGAAGTGGCGATCGTGGGAAACGAAAAGCATCGTGCCCTCGAACTTGCTCAGCGACTCGAGCATCATGTCTTTGGTCGCCATATCGAGATGGTTCGTGGGCTCGTCCAGGACCAGGAAATTCGGCGGATCGAACAGCATCTTTGCCATTACCAGTCGCGCCTTCTCTCCTCCAGAAAGCACGCGGATCGGCTTCTCTGTGTCATCCCCAGGGAATCCGAATACCCCGAGCAGTGTTTTGAGCGCTCCTATCGACGCAAGCGGGAACTCGTGTTCCACCTCCTGCCAGACCGTGCGACTTGCATCGAGGAGGTCCATCGCGTGCTGCGCGAAGTAGCCCATCTTCACGCTCGCGCCCACGGCCACTTCGCCAG
>CAZWQH010000541.1:0-3268 GCA_964635815.1 uncultured Sandaracinaceae bacterium | reverse complement strand
GGCCAGGCGAGGGTTGAACGACGCGCCAAACGTGCTCCACACATCCACGCGCGCACCCGCGGACAACCGGAACGCGTCGCTCGGACTCCACTCGAAGAGTCCGTATCCGGCCCCGACCGTGTAGGGCGCGTCCTCGTCGAGATATCGTTCCACGCGACCGGTTGGGAAAAGGGAGGTTCCAGTGAGCGACGCGTCGAACGTATGACGCACCTCCGCTCCGAGGGTGATACGAACATTCGGCCCAAGGTTGAACAGACCACGCGCTTCGGCGCCGATGGTAGAGCCAACTAGATTCTCCGCATTCGTGAACTCGCCGCGGTCCGAAGTCTGATAGTTGAGGCGCTCCTCGAGCGTGAAGTATTGCGCATAAGCGCGCGAAAGGATCTTCACGTCGGTTCCGAGCGAAGGTTCGAAGCGGATCTCGCCAAGCAATCGAAGCTCGTTCAACATACTGCGCGTATCGGCGGGAACATTGCCGAACGGGCCGAACCCGAGATTGCTTCTTCGCCCCGTCGCGTTCCATTGGACAGTCAGATCTCGCGCGACCAAACGACCGCTGCCCGAGAGCAACCGATACGAGTCCGCTCCGCGCACGACGTTCCCCCCAAAAGTCATTGGAGAGAGCCCGGGAATTGTCACGTCCCGACCATCCGAATGCATCGCTGTGAGACTGCCAGAGAGGTGCTCGTACCGACCCAGTTCGAGTCGGAACGACCCGCGCCCTCGAGCGATCCCGTCTCCGAACGTTCCGACGCTGACGGAGGCCTCCGTCGGTCCTTGCGCAGGCCGGGGCACTACGTTGATCACGGACGAGACCGCCCCAGTGCCATAAAGCACCGAGCCTGGACCGCGCACGATCTCGATGCGCTCCACGTCTGCGAGATCGACACCGCCTTCGAGACCGATTGGAGCGTGGTAAACGAGTGCATCGTTCATCGTCGCCCCGTCCATGAGAAGAAGAGAGCGATTGCCGAACGCGTCAGGTGCACCCAGCCCTCGCATGGCCATGGTGCCGTATGCGCCGTTCCATCCGACGGCAACGCCGCGAATTCCGCGTAGCGCTTCGTACACACTCGGGTAGCCAAACGCGATGAGCTCCGCGCGTTGAATGACCGATACGGAACCCGGAGAATCTTCGAGACGCTCAGGCGCACGCGAGACGGTGGTGACTTCGTTGGACGACGCGAGCTCCTCGATGCTGATTCGCGTGCTCTCACGCGCGCGCACCATCACCTGAGATTCGTGCGCTGCGAAACCCGGGTACGTGACTCGAAGTCGGTGCTGCCCCGGTGCCACGTCGGACAGCACAAGCGGGGTAAATCCAACTGGACGGTCGTCGAGCTCGACCATCGCGCCTTGGCGATCCTGAAGGCGAACCACGATCGTTCCGCCGTCGAGCGAAACCGCGTCCATCTCGCGCCGCTCCGCCGCACGAAGCGTCACTTCGCGCGTCATCTCTCGGCCTTCCGCCAAGCGAATGGTGAACGTGTGAGCGCCAGGCTCGACCTCGATCGTGCACGGGAGCGCGGCGCATTCGCTTCTCGGGGTACCGTCGAGCGAAAGGCGTACTTCTCCGCGACCGACAACGGTGACGCGCGCAGGCAAAGCGCGAAGAACGATTCTCGCGTTCGCGGGCGCGCCGACCGCGAGCTGCGCGCTCGCTTCCGCGCTTTCATAGCCCTCGAGCTCTGCAATCACCCGATGTCGGCCCGCGCTCGCCGCCAAACGGCTCGGGCTGACCCCGATGCTTCCAAGATCGCGACGATCCAAGTACAGGATCGCTCCCGGGGGCTCGGTTTCGATCGCGAGCACCGCGATCTGAGGCTCGATTCGCGCAATCGCAGCTTCGAGCTCCGTGCGTGCCGCGGGGTCTGTCTCCGCGGCAAGGACGTCCTGATAGTAGCGGTAGGCTTCAGCGACCTGCCCTAGCCGCTCGTAACATCGGGCCGCGTTGAGCTTCACACGGCGATTGGGAACGAGCCGATTCGAAGCCAAGAAGTGGAGCAGCGCAGTCCGAAAGTCCTCGGCGCGATACGCATCGACACCGGCTCGGAACTCCACCTCTGCTTCGTCCGCAAGCCCGCCTGTCGATTGCCCAAAAACGACGGAGCCGGTCCCCAGCGCGAGCAGGATGAGTCCAAGGGCAATCCACCCATAGCAAACGCCCAGCAGTTGCCGGTTCCTTTGCATCGGTGACTCATACCTGTTTCGCGCGATTCTTCCTACTGCCACGTGACGAAGCACGCTTTAAACTCGTCGATACGCCGCAACGTTGTTAACGTTCTGGCCATATGTCGGCCGTAGAATTTCCGAGCCGCGCGCCGCGCAGGACACTGCAAGGGCCGCTGGTCGGGTGCACGATTTTCGCGATGCTCGCCGTGCTCTCTGCGTGCGGCCGATCGTACAAGCCCCTGGTTTGGACCGTGCGGTTCGATGACGACGCCACGCGCGCTGAAACTCGAGCGTTCGAGGTGCGTGTAGTCCAAGGCACCAGCTGCGACGGGGCGGCCGTTCGCTACCGAGCGACGTTCACCGCTGAGAGCCGCAGAGATCGCACAATCGACGCGGCAATCGCTGCGAGCGATTCCGGAGCGATCGAAGGAGGCGTACTCGATGCAGGCAACCGCTTCGAGATCGAGACGGTTTCGATGCCCACGGATTTCGACCCAGGCGAGTACTCATTCGCTGTCGAGGCGTACGACGCACGGTGTGGAATCATCGGTCGCGCATGCGTTCCGTTGAGACTCCCTGCTCAGGGCCCGTTGCTGCTCAACATAGCCAACATCCTCCAGAGTCCCTTGTGCGCTGCCGATGAATGCAACGACGGAGTCTGCGAGATGCCCGACGCGGGACCACCGGACACGATGGATGCGAGCGACAGCGCGATGGGCAGCGAAACGTCGATGCTACCGGACGTGCCGCAAGTCACCCCCGATCAGAGCATTCCTCCGGATACGTCGCTGCCCGGCTGCACGCCGGGAACAGCGTGCACCGCCGGCAGTCTTTCGGGAATGTGTGCCGCGGACCGAACGTGCTGCACGGGCTGTCTTGCGAGCGGAGTTTGCGTCGCTATCTCGTCGCAACAGCCGACTCAATGTGGAGCTAGCGGCGGTGCATGTACTGCCTGCGGCACCGGCGAAGCATGTCGGGTCGGATACTGCGTGACGACACCTCCACCACACTTCGGACTCGGTGACGATTCATCGTTCTTCATTCGCGCGGATGGAACCGCGTGCGGCGCCGGATGGAGCCCCGAGCGTCCCCGGGG
>CAZWQH010000540.1:0-3275 GCA_964635815.1 uncultured Sandaracinaceae bacterium | reverse complement strand
GACGGCGTCTCGGTGGGCGCATTGAACGAAGCGTTTCTCGATGTCCCGACGACAGCGCACATCCTCGGCGGGTGTCCGATGGGAGCATCCGCAGAAGAAGGCGTCATTGGACCGAACCATGAGATCCACAACTACCCGGGCTTGTTTGTTTGCGACGGTTCGGCCATCAGCGCGAACCTGGGAGTGAACCCGTCGCTCACCATCTGCGCGATGACAGAGCTCGCGATGTCACGCATCGCCGACAATGCATCTGCGAACGCGCACACGTAGCATGCCCGTGTTCCGCATCACGAAGGACCTCGCCTTCCCCGATCCGCTCCTCGCGGACGAGGATGGCCTACTCGGTGTCGGAGGTGACTTTGATCTCGAGCGACTGCTCCTTGCCTACTCCAACGGCATCTTCCCGTGGCCGCACGGAAAGCACTTGCTTTGGTTCTCACCCGACCCGCGATTCGTGCTCGTGCCGTCGCAGCTTCATGTTTCGCGCTCACTCGGCAAGACGATCCGGCGCGGAGAATTTCAAGTTCACGCCGACCGAGCCTTTGACGACGTGATTCGCGCTTGCGCTGCCCCGCGAAAAGGCGAGCCAGGAACTTGGATCACCCCAGGGTTGTCGCGCTCGTTCTCGGCACTGCACGCGGCCGGTATCGCTCACAGCATCGAGACCTACCAGAACGGAAAGCTGGTCGGCGGTCTGTACGGCCTGGCGCTCGGGCGCGTCTTTTTCGGTGAGTCGATGTTCTCCAACGTGCCAGACGCATCCAAGATTGCCCTCGTCGCGTTGGCAAGAAAGCTCGCGACATGGGACTTCGTGGCGATAGATTGCCAAACAGAAACGGCGCACACCGTGCGGCTGGGCGCGGCGCCGTGGGAGCGAGGCCGCTTCGTGGAAACCGTGCAACACGCCAGTCAGCTCACTGGAATTCTCGGACCTTGGACAGGACACGAGTTTCCCCTCGAATGAGAGATCAAACCTAGGCGTCCGCGCCGAACACGGCGGTGAGATCCGAGAGGCTCGGCCGCGCGGAGGCGACGTCCGACGCTGCTGCGGCGAGCACCCGGATTTGGTCGGGGTCGAGAAAGTCCCGCAAGACGAGCTCGATGAGACGAGCCAGTGAGTAGATGTCGCTTGCGGTTGCTGCCGCTGCGCCGGCGAGCTGTTCGGGCGCGGCAAACCCTGGACTCCCGCCGCGATGTGATCGCTCGGGTGGCGCGCCGAGTGGCAATGCGAGTCCGAAGTCGATGAGCACACACGTGTGCTCCCTAGTCAGCAGAACGTTCGACGGCTTCAGATCGCGATGCGCGAATCCGCCGGAGTGAACATCGCGGACGGCACCGATAGCGCTGCGCACGATTCGCCGCCGCTCTTGTTCGTTAACGGAGGGCAATCGAGAGAGGGGCCCTTCGAGCAGCTCGGTCACGAGCATCCCGCGCGTGCGATCGACATCGAGGATGCGTACGACTCCGGCGCTGCCGCGAAGCTCCGCCGGTATCGATACCTCGCTCTCCAGACGCAACAGTTCGTCTGCCTGCTTACGGTGATAGACCTTGACCGCCACGCTCCGCGAAGTTCGCACATCGAGCGCGGCGTAAACGCGACCTGCCCCGCCCGCGCCAATCTGACGCGTGATTCTGTAACGTGCGTCGTCCAGATCCGAGACGAGTGGGAGCGTTGCTCCGGCATCGTTCACGCGATCACGCGCAGACAATGCGGAGCGAGCTTCCGCGTGGTGGTACTCGCGCACGAGGACGCGCTCCCAAAAGCGCATGGCAGCGCGCTCGTCTGTTGCGAGACGCGCCTGGACGACCAATCCGTTCGCCCATTCGTTCGGGAGTGATTCGGCTAACGATCGCGCGCGCGCGAGTTCACCACGCTCGATAAGCACCTCTGCAACGCGCAAAGCCAGCCGAGGGTGCGCAGGAGAGAGGAGAATTCTTAGCGCTTCCTCCATGACGAACGCATCGCTCAGGAGCACGCGTTCGTCGAACTGCGCACAGAGCTCATTGTCGCTCGCTGTGCGCTCAAGTCGAACCGCGCTCCGAGCTTCCGTGGGCAAAGTGGTTCGCGCAGATGGTGCTTCGGCGATCTGCCTCGACTCGTCGGCGCTCGCCACGGGTCGGGACTCGCGACGCGCGCTCGTTTCCCTAGCGGTCTTACGATCGGATGACGTGAAAAAGCCGCGCAGCTTGGGCCAAAAGCCCGTGGGCTTTTCTTGCTCAGCCATTTCCAGTCACGTCGTACGTGAAGTCCCCCGCGACCACGACGTCACCGACGCGTATCTCCGCGGGTACGTTGAGGTGTTGTCCATTGAGAGACAATCCTTCGATGTGTGCGACCAGGGGATGGTCGTAGTCACCTTGGAACGAGAGCCGCATCGATCCCGCGTCTTCCGCCTCGAGGGGAACTTCGACGGCATCCCCAGCTTGGACGACCAAACCGCGGTCGGGTCCGTTCCCAATCGTGCATCGCAGCACGCGCTGCCCGTCGACCAGTTCGATCACTTCTACGTCGATCTCGAGAGCACCGCCGAGACGCACTGCGACGGGCGCAAATCCCTCGAACACGCCGCTGACTCGGAGCGAGTTCGAATACGTGCCGTTTCGACTCTCCAAGTCTTCGATCACGATGTCGCTCCCGCTCGCCCCCGAGAGACCGATACGCGCGTGACGACGCGAGACCGCAGCGCCACCGGCAACAGCCACGTCGGCACCGTCACGCCCGAAGACGATGTCGGAATGACCGACCACGACGAATGAGCGCTCATCTTCCCGTCGAACCAAACGGACGACGCGACGCTCATCCTTGCGTCGAAGCAGGGTCGACAAAAACTGCGCGTGCTGCTCCCGTAGCGACCGATCCTTCGGGCGCGCCCGCAACGCTCGCGTGAGTGCGGCTTCCGCCTCGTGTACAGCGCCACCGCGCAAGGCGAGCTCGAACTCGTTGAGCGACGAGTCGATGATTCGATCAATGTCTGCGGCGTGGGAGAACCGTTGGTGCAGCTCCTCCACGCCTTCGATGTCCCCCGCTGCCTCGAGAACGCGTATTGCGTCATCGACACGCCCGATGCGCTCAAGGAGCTTCGCGGCCTCCCGCGTGAATGTCGCGCGTGAGAGAAGGCGAGCCAGCTCGAGGGCTGCGGGGCCGTCGGCCACGTGGCCTTTTTTCCACAAGAGCTCGCCGAGTGTCCGTCGGATCTCGTCAAGTTCCGCGGGATTCGCACCGGGAAGCGCGGCGACTCGTTCGAGCTCGTCGAGGGCTTGCTTCGCTCTGTCGA
>CAZWQH010000539.1:0-3286 GCA_964635815.1 uncultured Sandaracinaceae bacterium | reverse complement strand
GGTGTTGCGCGTACCGCTGTAGCCCGCGAGAAGGAGTCGCAAAGGCTCGCCAGGTTTGGGGCTCGCCCCTTTGTCGACGGCGTAACGACGCGCCGCGAGATCGATCATTGCCGACATGGAGTGCGCCAAGACGCGGTCCGCATCGAAGCTGGTTCGCGCGTGCTCGGACGCGAAGCTGAGTGCCCGCGCGACGCCTTTCGCTCCTGCGCGCGCGAGGCGCTCGGTTAGGGTTGGCATGGTCATAGCGACGCCGACTCTGCTTGCTCGAACGCGCGCGATGCGATTGTGGGCGTGGGAGCGTAGGGGAAGTTGAACTGCACTCGCTTCGCGAACCGGTAGAGCGGCACGCAGTAGTCGACGAATGGAACGGGCTCGAGACCTGTCTCTGTGGTCACGCGAGTGTTGTCGAAGACGGTGTTGAAGGTGATGTAAGGCAAGAAGACCGCCAGCAGCGATCCGGCCTGTGTGGCTGCGTTGCGTGAGGAGGAACGTGCGAGGGCGTTGACCGTTCGACGGAAGGCCGGCTCGGCGCTGTTGATGAACCGCGGTGCGCGCCGTCCGGTGCCGTGCGTAATCGCTTCTGCGATCGTCTTCGCCGTAAGCGCGCTCCGTCCAGCCGAGAGGTGATAGATGCGATGTCGCGGGGCTTTCTTCGTATGCAGCGCGGCGATTGCCTTGCCAACGAAGTCCACGTTCACGATATCGAGTCGCCCGTCACCGCCGAATGGGACGACAGGAAGGTCCGCGAGCATGCAAAACGCACGCACCATGTCGAACTGGGTCGTTCGCTCGTGGCGCGAGTCTCCCATCACGATCGAGGGCCGCAGAAAGAGGAGCGACGATGTCGGGAGCAGCTCGCGAATCATGTGCTCAGCGAATTTCTTGGTTCGTGCGTACGGGTCGTAGTCCGAGCGCTCCCAGTCGATCGCGGCGTCTTCCTCCACCACCTCGTTCTGGCGGTGGCCGGCGACGGCGACCGTAGATACGTGCGTGAAGCGCGAGAGCTGGCCACGGCGCTCGAGCGCTTGTCCGACCTTCGCGACCGCAAGCGTTCCGCGGAGATTGGTGTTCAAGCACGCCTTCTCCGATTTGCGGTTCAGCGAGGCAGCGATGTGGACGATCGACGTCGTGTCATTTACCAGGCGGTCGAATGTCGAGCCGGAGATCCCCATGTTGGGAGCGGTTGAGGTGATGTCACCCTGGATGAAACGGATTCGTTCGAGTGCTTTGCCGAATGCAGCGGCGTCCATGTGGAGCTGCAGAGTCTTCCAGAGCTTTTCCGCCCCTTCGCGATCGCTTCGTGCGCGCACCAGCAGCGACAGCTGCGCGGTAGGGTCTCGCAAAAGCTCGTTTACGACGTAACCGCCGATGTATCCGGTCCCGCCGGTCAGAAGCGTGCGAGTCATGCGCGCTCCTGGCGTGTGCGTGCGGTCCGCGGTGCGAAAGACGGAGATGCCAGCTGCGGTACCGTGGTTTCGCCGGACTCGGGTTGTGGGCCCACCGGCGCTTCAAGGGTCTCTCGCGTGACAGGATATGCCGCCACGTCCTCCGGGACTGATCGTCCTTCCATCGCTGGAATGCACCACTGTTGAACGCCGGGGTATTGGACGTCGATCCAGTACGAGCGCCAGTCGAGCTTCGCGGGATCGAACGAGAAGGCGTCTCGCTCGGCATCTCCGACACGCATGTCGAGGCGACGGGATTCACTCGCATCGAAAACGCAGTCGCATTCTTCGATGAACGGCCGGAACAGCTTGAGCATCGCGTCGACGCGCTTCAGTGCGACGTCCGCAGTCGACAGCATCACGTGGCCTTTCCACTGAATGCTCGAGAGTGGCTCGCGCAAACCTCGGAGCGCTTCGGGGAGGGCGTCGGCAATGTGATTGTTCTCGAAGAACACGCGAGCTTTTCTCGCGAGCGCATGAAGACGTGTGGGATCTCCGATGCGGAAGCTTGTCGACGGAGTCGGAAGCGCGTCGAACGCGCGAACGACCTCGGTCCAAACCGCGTGCTTGCCTTGGTAGTGCTTTCGAATGGCGAGATTCGTGAGCTCGAGACCACGTCCGATCGTGAACGGATTGGTGTCGCTCGAACCCAGATGGACCACGACGGGCGCCTCTTTGCGAAGCAGGGCCGTAGCCGCGAGCGTCGTTCCTCGCGCGACATAGTCGACGGGGATGACGTCGAAGCGGAGCTCGGGCCGACACGGGAACTCTCGGAACGGCGTGGATAGCAACCAAATGAGTGGCGTCGAAGTGTTCACGCCTTCGTTCCAGCCCGGAAATGGAAACGACTCGGCGCACTCGACGATCGACGGACGAACGATACACATGCGCAGCGACGTAGCTTCGCGGCTCGCGACCAACTCGCGAAGACCTTCTTCTGCGAGAGCTTTCGTATATGTATACGTGTTTTGGAAGCCTAGCTCGCGTGCTCGATCCATTCCTACGGAAGCGCGCGCCTTCTTCGCGCGCTTGGGATCTCCTCCTGCCTCCTCAGTGGCACGCGCGCTCAGGGCGTCCGCATGAAGTAGCTCCTCGTCGTATGACCAGACAGTCCCATTGGGCGTAGTTCCTAATGCGATGGTCTCGAGGACGGTTTGCGAAACGTGGCCCGCGACGAAGCACGTCGACACGTGAAGCAGACGAGAGCCGCGCGATCGCGCTGCGAAGCGCGCTACTTCGATGGCGCCGCGGACGTTCACTTCGATTCCGAGCTGAAGATCGGGATCGAACTCGGTGACGCCTGCGAAGTTCACGACGACCTCCGCTGTACGCGCAACCTTCGCGTCGCTCTCGGAGAGACCGAGCCCAGGCATGGTCACGTCACCTTCGACGACGGTGACGGTCTTCGCGATGAACTCAGGGTACGAAGCTCCGTGCAGCTGACGCAAACGTCTCAGCGCTGGGCTGGTGTTGAAGACGTGCATAGCGCGGGTCTTGGCGTCGCCCCCCGCGCCGGGTCGGACGAGAAGAATGATGCGTTCGACACCGAGGTACTCGAGGACGTGCGCGACCCAGACTTTGCCGACGAATCCGGTGACACCCGTCACGAGCACGCGACGTCCGCGCCAGGTGTCGGCGACTGGGAGCATCGATGCGGCGGGGCCGGGAGGAGAGCTGCGAACAGCGCCCGGGGTGCTTGTAGCCCCGAGTCCATTACTGCCGCGAGGAAAGCTCATCGAGCGCCTCCTGCGTGAGCTTCGAGGATAGGCCATTCGTTGGTGCGGGCAGCGGCGCGTAGCCGTGCGTCCGGATCGAACGCGCAAGGGAGTGTGGCCGTCGAA
>CAZWQH010000538.1:0-3306 GCA_964635815.1 uncultured Sandaracinaceae bacterium | reverse complement strand
GACTCGGGGACTGCCAAGTGAATCTCGAGACGCTGGTGGCAACGCGTTCCTCGAAGCGCTCGTTCTTGCGGATCCAACACGTCGCGTCCATCTCGCCGAGATGTCGAAAGTACGTGATGAAGCCGCCTCCCCGCGGTCCGGCCTCCGCCTTGATTTGCGTCGAGGGAGCTGCGTACGAGAGTGTCCCGGCCGTGTCGATCGAGGCGTTCCAAAGCGTGGTGATGCGGACGAGCCCGGGTGGCTCCAGCGTCGGGGCCGTCCGCTGCTCGGCCAGAGCCACCAGCTCGAGCTCGTACTCTCCAGCGAAATAGTTCCCGACTTGGATGTACGCGTGCGTTGGAGTCGCGCCCGTGAGGTGATCGAAGTTGATCTCCTTGCCGCACGACATGGGCGTTTGACACCCGGTGAGCTCGCTTACGAGCAGGGGCGTAACGGTTGAGGAGACGGTCACTTGCACCTGTCCGATCCCGCTGAGCTTGCGTACTATGACGCCGTTCTTGGCGCGGACGTACGGAACGCGGAAGTACTGCGGGAAGAGCGTGCGTCCACCCCCCGGTGGAGTCGGCACCACCACTCGAACGGTCTCTCCACTCGGGTTGAGCTCGAGCGCGGTCTCCGCGGTCTCTCCCGGAATGCGTCCGCTGCTGGCATCCGGGCTCGGCCTGACGTCGGACGGGTTGGTGAGTGCGTCTGCAAGACTCGGCGCGTCGGTCGCGACAACCGCTGAGTCGACCGCCGCGGCATCCGAACCGTTCTGCGAGGCGTCGTGGTTCTGACCGCCCCCGGAGTCCGGGTTCCCGGGAGTGGCGTTGCTCGAACATCCGAGCGACGTCATTGCCAAGAGAAGAACTGCTTTCCTGACCCGCAATCGATTCATGCGGAGAAACTCGCTCAGGATGCCGCCCTATGGCAACCCCCCTTCTCGCGCCTAGGGCTCAGACGCATCGCAGGACTGCGCCACCGCCGCAGGATCACGTCCGACCTCGACCACGTCCGCTCTCAACACGAGAAGGAAACAAACGAGCAGATCCCAAATGTCCGCCTTCGAAGCAAATACATAGCTCACCCGAAGGAAGCAACCGGACCATCGAGGCGTAGCACCATTGGCGGAAGCGGAGCAGATTCCGCGCGAGAAGAAATGTCTACTGACCGAATCGATCCATCGGCTCTCGTTCCAGTTTTGCGTCCGAGTGACTGGCCTGAGCGACACGCGTTCCCCAGCACGACGATCGGATCCGTCGAAGGCGTCTCCGCGCTTCTCAGCGTGAGCGTTGACACCGGCTCCCAACTTCAAACTCCCGACGCGCAAGCGCTTCACGCGGCAGGCATGACGTTCGAATCGGCACTCGCGCAAGCGGCTCGCAATCTCTACGAGAAGGTGGAGATCAAACCGGTGAGCAGCAACCCCGATGGCAGCCCCAAAGCGCTCGGCGGTTTTGGCGAGTACGCCGCCGAAGTTATCGCGTCGCCCGAGTGGTTGAGCTCGATTCAGCAACGAACCGGATGGCGCGGTCTGATCGTGTCCGTTCCATGCAGGCACCATCTGATGATCATGAATGCCTACGATCAGGACTACACCGCAATCGCAAATCTCACCGCCGGTCATGAGGCGCGGTTTCGCGATGGTGGTGCCAAGCGCGTGTTCGCAGCGCCACTCCTCTTCAGCGAAGGGAGGATTCAGGGTGTCGTGAAACCGATGTACGGAAACACAGCGCAAGGCCGATACGGGTCGCCGGGAGCGGCTATCGCCAGCAGCTCATCTGCGATGGCTTCCTCGATGGCGCAAGAGACGCCGAGCGCGTTCGGAGTGAATGCGAGTCGAGCTGTCGCATCACCACACAGTCTCGGATTGATCCTGGGCGGAATCATCGCAGCTGTCGTCGCCGGCGTGATCTCGCTGACAGGGATCTTCGATCGGCTGCACGAGCCCGCGGTGTTCGGGCTCTGGGCCGGTGTGATCGCGGGGCTGTTGTTCTATGTCGCTGCAGCTTTGGTGGCGCGCGGAACAGGCGGAGGGAATCGATTGCTCTGGATGCTTGGCCTCCTGGCGGCGGTGCTGTTCGTGCCGATCCGGATCGTGGCGGGCATCCGCGCGGTCGCGGCGTCGTGGGGGAACCTCACCGCAACTCCACGCACGTTTCTTGGAGCGATGGTTCTTGCCGCGGGCGCCGCCCTCCTCCTACTTGTGCCCATCGTGCTTCCGGTGATGTACGTGCCCTATCAGAGGTATTGGTCTGCATATACTCCCGAGGGAGCTGACGTGAGCATGGGTGGACTCGTATCCGGTACCGCCGCGGATGGAGCGACTGCCTTTGGCTACACCTCGGAGACACACCTTTACTTCGTGCTTCCGGCAATGTTGTTGCTGCTGATTGCGGTTGGCTCCGTAGTGGTTCCCTCCAAGTACAACTCACGAACCTCACGTTCCTGAGAACGTGGGTCCACACTGCGTGGGTCAAGAGACGCAAGTGGGTCCAGACAATCCCTCAATCGTTGGGACATTCTCTCCGGAGGACTGGGCAAGACCTTTGCATTCCTAGCCTCGATGCCACAGTCGTCCCCAGCAAACCCCGCTAGTGGGTTTTCCTTTCGAACTCTGCTAGCCGTGATCGTTGCGACGAGCGGGATCACGTACGTTGCCGCCGTTCGCGCATCCGCACCGCGAGATCGCTCGCGTCGAAGCGAGTTTGTGGACCGCACGTCTAGGGGAACAGCCGGCTCCGAGAGCTCCGAAGCAGACCCCGAGGAACAGGCGCGACTGGACGCGTTGAACGACGCGGTCGCGCGCAACGATCCCGCAACCCGCATCGTGACCCTCATCGAGACCCTTGAACCGGTCGCGTCAGCACGTTCTGCGAAGACCCTTGAGAGCCTTCTCGATGCTCCAGCCAGCGAAGTGAGCCATGCCGCGGCTATGGCGTTCGCACGGGCCGCCGGTGATCGCGCCCTCCCAGCCCTCGAAGAGCGAATCGGAGCTCGACGCTCCGCGGACCCGTCATCATCGATGGAAGCCATCGGCGCGATCCGCACTCCGACCGCAGTCCACCGCCTCGAAACGTACGCAAGCTGTAGTGACGAACGACTCGCGATGATAGCGACACAGGTGCTCGCGCGCACACCTGGATCGGACGCAACGTACGCGCTCGTTCGCGTTGCGTCGCAGCGCAACCAGACGCGCTTTCGTCAGGTGCTGAATGCGCTCCTCTCGCGAAGCGACGGCGCATCGTATGCGCGTTCGCTGCTGACGAAAAGCGATGACGCGCAGGTCGAGGCGAGCATTCTGGCCGCTCTAGCGGATCACGGGGA
>CAZWQH010000537.1:0-3328 GCA_964635815.1 uncultured Sandaracinaceae bacterium | reverse complement strand
GTAGGTGGGTTCTGTCGAACCGGATTGAAAACCGCATCGAACAGCGGCTTGGGCTGCGTGAGGGGACGCGGGCCGCGAAGGTCTGGGTTCGCCGAGTACCAGAGATAGCTCTCGAGAAACACGCCGCCAAAGCTGCGCCGCGAAGTCCGTCCCGCAATCATCGACACACCGCCGACCCGATCCGCGAGCCGGAAGTTGTTCATGTCGCGCTCGAGCGAGTTGTCGAGACCGAAGTAGCCGCGTCCGGAAGGATCCGGGCCGCCAACTTCGATCACCGCATAGCCGTACTGGGGGTCGTAGTCGGTGGGCGCTTCGAGCCGTGGCTCCACGTTGTAGTCGGCGTAGATGCGTCGGAATCGATCGAGTGTCTTGGCGATCAGGACGTCGACGGCATTGGTGAGGCCGAATCGCTCGATCGTCCGATAGAACCCGGGCAAGAACACGATGTGAACGACTTGCTTGATTCCGCGAACGGTGAACTGCACGGGGGCCGCAACGCTTTCGCTCGTCGTTGCTCCATCGGAGAGAATCACCGTAGCCGTGCCGGTGAACACGCAGCGCGTGCAGCTGAAAAGTCGTGACGAAATAATGTCGCCGTCTGGTTCGTAATCGAGACCGAATCGTATGTGCTGGTGGTCGGGAACTTCGACGGCGAAGACTCGGTCCAGAGGCGCGCTTTCGGTCCCGTTGCGCACCGTACCGGTCAGCCTCAGAAGCGTGTCTGCACGCTCGTCGTCCACGAAACCCGCACCGCGCGCAATTACGTACTGCCCCAGCGTCGCTCCAGCGGTTTCGAACGTTTCGAATGCCACCGGGGCGAATGACAGGTCGATAGAACGCGCGGGCGTTTGCACTGAAGCGATGCCGTTCGATTCGAGAGACACCCTCCCGCGAAACGTGCCCGCCTGGATGCCCCCCAAACTGCTCGCGAGCTTGGTCCTGCCCTCCGTGCGCGAGGAAACTACAATCGGAAGACGAACGTCGACGAGCGCGATTTCGTCCGCTTCGTTCGTAAAGTCTCCAACAAAATGCGCGAGCGTGGCGCCTTCGCTTTCCGTGAGAAAACCTTCGCCTCGTACGGTGAGCTCCGCGCCGTGATTCACGCGACCGTCCGTCACGTATTCGAGGCGGAGCTCGATGGCGTTGGCGACGGAGAACGCAAAGGAAAAGGGCGCGCTTTCTAGGGTTTGAGTTCCAGCGAGCGCCCTCAGCTTTACCGAATACGGTCCAGAGCCCGACGAGAATGCCGTGAGCGCGTTGTCGCCGATGCGGTAGTGGAAGCGTTCTGGATCGTCCTCGTCCGAAGGCGGAACAATGGTCTCGATACCGTCTCGCTTGAGTACGAGCTCGGGAACCGAATCGAAGAGGTAGAACCGGTCGCCCGCAACCGTGAGCTCGGTTCCTCGCGTGACGGGTTGCAGGCATTCGATCGCGCTGATGATCGGGGGAGCGAATGCAGGAGCGGGTTGCCCCGAGTCGCACGTCGTAATCGTAAGCGCAATCGAGATTGCAATAGCGCCGCGTAGCAGCGGGCGAGTGCAGAAACCGGTCCTAGGCGTAGGCTTGCGGTTAGTCACGAGGACCAAGAACCTCCATCAAATAAGCGGGTTCGTCGTAACAGAACTGCGTGACTGGCGCGTCGGGTTCTTCCGTCCGCTCGGCGATCGTTCGGTTCCCGCCAGAGTCCATGAGACAGCCTTCGCCGTCGTTGAAATTGTGAAACTCGTTGCGGCTTCCTCGCGGGCGCGCCAGGCCCAAGCTGTGACCAATCTCGTGCGCCGTCGTTTCTCCGATCATGGACGCCAGAGCACGGAACGCTCGTTGTACTTCCGCAACGCGTGCGGGCGTTCCGTTTCCATCCAGCTCCGAGAGCGTGGCGGGGGTGTTACGTACGGGAAGAAAGATTTCATCGAACAAGGGATCGGGTGCCGGTGCTTCGCGCGGTCTTGCGATGGGCAGGCGAGGTTCTCGTGACCACCACAGGTAACTTTCGGTGAACACACCGCCGTAACCCGGCGATCCATCCATCTGAGTCTCTGCGTTCAAACCACCGATCTGGTCGCCAAGTCGCGTGTTGTTGATGTCCTTGCCAGGAGAGTTGTCGTAACCAAAGAGCGCTCCGCCCGTCGGGTCCGGTCCACCCAGCTCGATGCTCACGTAGCCGTTGGCGAGATAGTCGGGCGGAGCGTCGAGTCTCACGTAGAGTCCGTAGTCCGCGTAGATACGCTCGATGCGATCTTTTACGCGGATAGAGATCCGGTCGGCTGCGTTCAAGAGCCCGAAGCGGGTGAGGCTGTCGTAGAAGCCAGGCAGGAACTTCAGATGCACAACCTGCTTGGGCGGTGCGAGCTCGAAGCCGAACGGAATGAACTCGCTCGAAACCATCTGACCGCCGATCGTAGTGACGATTTGGCCTGTGCCTTCGACGCGCGCCGTTCGAATGAGCACGCTGTCATCCATCAGATCCCAATAGATCATGGGTGAGCGAAGGTCGTCGGTGGCTTTGTAGCGCAGCGCGAAACGCAACGTTTGTCCGTCGACGAATTCGGGAACTAGCGGACGATCCAGTGCGACTGGGGTGCCGCCGGTAGGCGTAACGGTACCGACGAAACGGATCGTGGTCAGCTGACTGAGCTCGGATGAGCTCACGAACCCAGCCCCTTTGACGGTGATGTACTGGCCGAGCGAAGCACGAGCTGGCTCTACGCGGAACGCGATCGGTTTTTCGACGCGAAACGTGACGTTTACGTCGGGTGAGCGACTCTGGGTTCCGTTCTTGAGCACGGATTCGAAATGCAACCGCCCGTCGAAAGAGAAGGGCGGTGGGACAGCAAGTGTGCTGGGAATCCGCAGGAGTCCGCGAGTGCGCGCGAGCTCGAACGAAGTCACATCGATGCGACCTGAAGCTGGCACCGCGGAGCCAATCGACGGCGTCGCCGTCCCCTCGAGCACTGCTTCGACACGACCCTCGCTCGCATCTAGAAATCCCGTGCCTTCGATTACGTACTGATCGTTGTACCGAACCATCTGCAGCTGAGGCACCGAGGCGATCCCGATATCGAGACGCGATGCGAAGCGCAGGACCACGTCGAGAGCCGGATCGGTTGTCAGACCGGCTCCTCGCACTCGGACCGAAAGAGTTCGCATTCCGTCCCCGATGACGGTCGCCACCTCTTGCGTCATCGAGTACGAGATTTCCTCCATTCCCGTCCGGACGCCTGCCGACAGCACGAGTTTCTCGCTACCGAGCTCGAGGACCAGCTCTGGAGCTTCACCGAGGCGGAACAGCTCGCGTCCCTTCACGACGAGCGTGGTTCCGACCAGCACG
>CAZWQH010000536.1:0-3332 GCA_964635815.1 uncultured Sandaracinaceae bacterium | reverse complement strand
GCATCGTGGTGTCCAGCTGCTCGGTCGAGAGCTGCACCAAGCTGTTTACCTGAAGGCCGTCGATAACGTCGACTTCAGCGCCTCGCGCGCGAAGCTCGAGCGCCAGGTTGTGACCGATAAAGCCGGCGCCACCGATGAGCGCGACCTTTTTCCCCTTGATACTCATTTCACGATGCTCCGTTCACTACGTCGAGAACCACCGACGCGACGTAGTCGACGTCGTCGTTCGAAAGATGCGGTCCGCACGGAAGCGCGATGCTCTCGTCGCTGATCCGCGTCGCGTTTGGAAACGCCGCTGCGTTCCAACCGTACTTGTCTTGATAGAACTTCATCCGCGGGACGGGCTGCGGATAGTAAACGCTGGTTCCAACACCGCGCGCGTTGAGAGCCGCGACGATCTGATTGCGGTGCGGCCCGAGCTTCTTGTCGAGGACGGCGACCAAACAGTAGTGACTGTTCGTCGCGCGCGGGCTACCGGTCTCGAGCACTCGGACGCGGTCCGTTTTTGTCAGCGCGGAAGTAAGTCGGGTCGCGTTGGCAACTCGCTTTGCAAGCAGTGTCGGCATCTTCGCGAGCTGCGTTCGACCAAGCGCCGCAGACATCTCGCTCATGCGGTAGTTCAACCCAAGGGTCGGCGCATCGTAAAAGCCTGGTACGGAACGTTCCTGATGGGTGCGATCCACTCCGAACGCACGTAGACGCGCAATCGAGCCGAGCCGAGCTGCGTCGCGGCCCATGATCATGCCGCCTTCGGCGGTAGTCATGTGCTTGACCGGATAGAACGAAAAGCACGCGAGGTCGCCGAACATTCCGACGTGCACGCCGTCCCACTTCGCGCCCACGGAAGTGGCGCAGTCCTCGACGATAGCTAGGTTGTGCTTCTTCGCGAGCTCGGCGATGTCGGTCATGTGGCAGGGAATGCCGGAGAAGTGCGCAACGGCGATGGCCTTGGTCTTCGTGGTGATTGCGCGCTCGAAGTGCGCAGCCGTCGCGTTTCCGGTGCGCTCATCGCAATCCACAAACACAGGCTTGGCGCCCACCCACTCGATCGCGTGCGCGGTGGCCACGTGCGTCTGCGCAGGAACGACAACCTCGTCGCCAGGCTTGAGGCCCAGATGAAGGTACGAGAGGTGAAGCGCAGCCATGCACGAGCTGACCGTCACCGAAGTGACTGCGTTCCCGGCCACATCCTTACCGATGAAGTTACTGAAGTCGGTCTCGAACGCTTTGCATTCTGGCCCATGGGTCAGAACGTGGCCTTCGAGAATCCGCATTACCGCACTGCGGTCCGTATCGTCGATCGAAGGGCGCGCGAAAGGGACTTCACGAACGGAACCAGTCTGGGACACGGTAGTCATTGACGTAAAACCTCCACGCGGGCTCGTTCGGTTAGCGCGCGGTCGGCTGCAAGACAAGCCGCGACCAACTCGAACTCCCGCTCTGCGTCGTAGCTTCCTGCGTGAACATCCGCGAGGAAGCTCGGTAGAAGGGCACCCTTCCCCGGCGGCGCCGCGCTCAGCGACGGACGCTCGGCGGGCCCTCCCGGGTCCCTCTCTCGGTAGATTCGAGCGCCCTGATCGTCGAACAGAAATGTCCCGCGATCGCCGAAAATCCGTAGCACGTGCTGGTGCTTGTGGACGCACCCGAAGTTCGCCGTGACGCGTCCGATAACGTCAGACGGAAACTCGAAGATGGAAGCTACGAAGTCGGGATACTGAAACATCGTGTCCTTAGTCACGATCCTGTTGCCGATACTCGTGACGGCATTCGGAAATTCGCCCAACACGCCGAGCATGAGATCGATCACATGCACGCCACCGCCCGCGATCACCGAGTAGTCCGGGACGGACGAACGCCAGCCTTGCGTGATCTTGTCGAGGCGCCCGTACCAGTACTCCGCGTCCACCGAATAGATGGTTCCAAGCTCGCCGCTTCGACACGCATCGAACAGCCAGGAGAACAACGGGGATGAGCGCAGCACGAGATTGACCGCGAGAGATTTTCGCGCGCTCGCATGGACCGTTCGTATGCGCTTGAGTTCCTCCGCCGTGCGGCAGAGCGGCTTCTCACAGAATACGTGCTTGCCAGCCGACAGCGCGCGCACCACTTGGTCGGCATGCTGATCGTCGAATGTCGCGAGAACGACGACGTCGCACTCAGGATTCGAAAGAAGCGCATCGAAGCTCGGCACCACGGAGGCCCCAAGCTCACGTGCAAGCGCGTCGGCACGTACCGCATCCAGATCGCACACCCAAGAGAGGCTCGCGTTCGGAAGCGATGCAACCATTCGAGCATGCTGCTCGCCGACGCCCAGACCAACCACGCCGACCTGCAATGGTCGCGACGAGGGCGCCGTCATGTCGCACGACTCCGATCCCACGTTCTCTGTTGTGCGCCTTTGGGTAGTCGAAGCACGGCGATCACGAAACACCCGATGAACGGCATCATGGGAACGCGGTATCGCGCGAGCGAGCCGAGATTGGTGGACGCGAGGCCAACCGCGGTTCCGAAAACGAGCGAGAACGTGACGCAGAATGCAAGCGAAGGAGAGGAGAGAACGCGTCGCACGAGCTCGCGAAGGGTGGAGCGCGCGGCGGCGCGGAGAAGGACGACAAGGAGCGTCGTGGTCTCGAGTGCGCTCAAGAGCATTTGAGGATTTCGGACCTCAAAAATCATCGGACGGAACAACGACGCGAAAAGGCCAACGGGAGCTGCCAGCAATTGACCCGCGATACCGCGCTCCGCTCCGAGCGAGTAGTTCGAGCCGCCTTCGACATTTGCGCCGACGGCCTGCAGGCGCGTCGCTTCCTCGGAGAGGTTCTGCACCGCGAAGCGCGGAATGAAACGGCCGACGACAGCGAGCAGCGCCACGACCGCGCCAGCGACGAGAAGCAAAGTAATGGGCCGGATTCCGATCGTTGCGCCCCGCCGAACACCGAATGAGACGTACGTGGCGGCACCGCCCGCAAGCATCAGAGCAATGAGCACGTACCCCTTGCTGTAGATGATCGCGGCGATCCCGAGGAACGCGAGCGCCCAGGCAATCACCCGCTTGGGATCCTTGCGCAGCGCGGCGAGCGCCCACGTTGCCCAGCCGAGCCCGGCGAACGCGACGGCCTCCTTGAGAATGCCGGAGGTCCAGTACACGACCGACGGGAGAAGCAGGATCGCAATTGCAACCGCCGTGCGCTGTTCCTTTGGCCATGCGTCACGGAACACTCGATAGAGCGCGATGGCGCCCGTGAACGCCGCGATTGCAAACACGGCCGCGACCGCGTGAACAGAGTAGCCAACGAAATAAATGGCCCACGCAGCAAGCGCAGACATCGTTC
>CAZWQH010000535.1:0-3342 GCA_964635815.1 uncultured Sandaracinaceae bacterium | reverse complement strand
GCGGTAGGCCCCGAGGTTGTGCATGAAGAAGCTGACGATGGGGTTGGTGAAGAGGTTCTTGCCGGCCCCGTACGTCAGCGGTGGCAACTTGGTTCGCATCAAACCGTAACCAAGCGAAATCGAATCCAGGTTCGAGAGATGCGTCGGAACGACTACCAATGTTCCGCGTTTGCTCAGCTCTCGGACATGCTCGACGTGACCTTCGACGCGAACGAGGTTGTCGAGCTCGAACGCGTGCGTCGACAGCATGACCGACGGCAGCGCCGACGGTTTCATGACGGTGGCGATTAGTCGCGGTGCTCCTCGTGTGGCGAGCGCATAGACACGAGGATCGAAGTTTCCGGCAATGTCGCGCGTCATGCGCTCGGAGATGCGGGCGAGCTCGGAACGCGCATCGGATTCGCTCATCTTCGAGATTCGGCGCACGAGACTCCGCCATGCGGGAAGCATCTCACTGGTCTCGCCATCCTTCTGGCGCTCGAGCCGCTCCATCTCGCTATAGACAGTGTCGTTCAGTGCGTACTGAAGAGACGACAAAGACGAGCCGCGCTGCTCCAAGATTCGGTCGCGGGTTTCCTTGACGATTTCCTCCCGTTCGTCGTTGAACCAAAAGATCGGTGGATCCTCGGGCTTCGGGACGTAGGGCCGCATTCGCGGGAGGCGAACAGGACGCGTGAGAAACCGATTCACGGCAAGACCATACACGAACCGCGGCCACTACCGTAAGACGCGCACGAGGCAGGCCTTCAGGTAGTTTCCTTCGGGAAACGCCAGCAATGTAGGGTGATCGCTCCCGGCCCCCCATCGATCGACGATCTGCACGACGCGATCCAGCCGCGCGGCGCCCTGACGAATCGTGTCTTCGAACCCAGCGCGATCGAGGTGACTCGAGCACGATGCGGCCAAGTAGAACCCGTTCGGCGAGAGCAGTCGCAGGCAACTGGAGTGGAGGAGCGTGTAGCTGCGAGTTGCGGCGGGTAGCGATGCCTCGGATGGAGCAAAGTTCGGCGGGTCCGCGACGATGAAGTCGTACCGTTCGCCGCGCGTGTGAGCTGCTACGACGAACGTGGGGACATCTTGCGCCAGCTCTCTGTGAGTGAGGTTAGGATGCGTCGCTGCAAACATCCTCATGCTGCGTGTCGCCAGAGCGAGTGCCGGTGCCGCCACGTCCACCGTCGTGATCGAGGTTGCCCCTCCCGCCGCAGCGGCGAGCGAAAATCCTCCGGTATAGCCGTAGAGATTGAGCATCGACTTGCTGCCCGAGCGAGCGATGACAGTGGCGGTTCGGGTGCGCGCGGGTCGCTGATCCAGAAACAAACCTGTCTTTTGTCCGTGAAGGACGTCGACCAGCATCCGGCGACCGCACTCGAGGACTTCGAACGCTTCGCTGGGAGGGGTGCCGTAGATCACCCGAGCCTCGGATTCTTCATCGCGCGCGCCGTCGTGGCGCGTGCTCTTTTTCCGGAGCAACGATTTCACGCCGAGCGCGTCCAATGTTCGTCGCAGCGCTGTGCCGCTTAGGAGTGCACGCAAGATGTAGTCGCCGGCAGCTCCGTACGTTCGGACGACCGCGTGCTCCCCGTAAACGTCACAGACAAGGCCGGGTAGCCGGTCGCCTTCGCCGTGGATTAATCGGAACGCGCTCGTGTCGGGAGGTAAGGTGTCCGCGCGGAGCCGTCGCGCGGCGGATAGCCGTCCCTCGAGTAGGGCTTCGTCGATCGGCTCATCGGAAGTCGTAAGCACGCGCAGGGCCAGCGGACCCGATTCCGCCAGACCGCGCGCGATGAACGTTCCGTCTCGTTCGCGCAGCGTCGCGATCGCATCGTCGGTCGGTTCGGGCGGGTCGACCGCGTCGCGATACACCCACGGGTGCCCGGCACGTACGTGATCGCTCAATCGTTTGCGCAAGAAGTACGAAGCAACGTCGGGTCCGCGCGGCGCGGCGGGTTGCCTCGGCCGGATGTGTCTGGTAGGTCGCGAGGCTTTGTCGGAGGACGTAGTGCTTCGCTTGTCTCGCTTTGGTTTCATAAATAAGTCGCGCCAATTACTTGGCGCCGTATCTCGGGGTTCTGGCGCTATCTGCACCGCGGTGGCGTTCGCGACAGCGTTGGCAGCGTGCGATGGAGGCGTCACCGGCGCAAATCTCGACGCGACCGTAGCGACCGACACCACGTCCGGCATGGACGTCGCGCTGATCGACGCGCCGACGCAGCGACCTGACCTGACGTTGGCGGACGTAGTCCGAACGGACGTGCCGCGAGACGCTCGCCCTGACGTCCGCGATGTCGGTCCTATCGACGCTGCCGTGTGCGGAGATGGGTACAAGATTCGCAGCGAAGAATGCGACGATGGCAACAACCTCGACAACGACGGCTGCTCCGCCGTTTGCCTTCTCGAAGGCGACTGCACCCGACCGATCGATTTCGACGCGCGCGCGGTTGCGGATTCGAGCGGCCGCGTTTCGATGACCTATCTCAGTGGTGTTGCCCGTGGAAACCTCGGACGCCAGTCTTGTGCGTTCTCCGAAATCGACGAATTCGTCGTGCGATACACGCCAACGGTTTCTGGCCGTGTTCTGATCGAAACCAGCGCCGTCGCTCCAGGCGCTCGCGATGCCGGTCTAGACTCGATCGAAGTCGATACGGTTCTGTCTGCGCACGAGATGTGTGCGGATCCTGCCCTTCCGGACGGAGGGTTCCCGCGTGATGCGGGCATTCCGAACGAGCTCGCGTGCAACGACAACGCGCGCGGCGGAGTTCGCTCTTCCGCACTCGACGTAGCGGTCGTTGCTGGAACACCAATCTTCGTACGCGTTGGCGTGCGCCTGGCGACCGGTCCGATGGATCCCTTCAGAGTGCCCATCCTCTTGCGCGTCAGCCCGCTCACGATCATCGAGAACGGCGCACCTTGCAATCCCGCTTCCGATCGCTGCAATCGCGGATACGAGTGCCTTCAAGGGCTTGGCGACGCCTCAAGTGTGTTCCTGTGTGAAGATGTCTCGACAACCGCGTGTCCCGCCGAGCGTGCGGCGCCCGTCATGATCGATCTGTCCACTACGGACGTGGAACGAAACGCCACCCTGGGCTCACGACGCTTGCCACTTGGCTCGTGCACCGGAGCGGCCTTCGTCTCGGACGTGTACGCGGTCCGCGCTCCTCAGCGAGGACGTTTCTCCGCCGACGTGTTCTCGGATTCGGACGACACCGTCCTGAGTCTCCGTGCGCGATGTCTGGATACTTCGACCGAAGTTTCGTGCTCGGCTTTCCCAACGCGCGACGTCGCGGCAGGCGAAATTCTTTACGTCGTCGTGCAAGGACCACCCGGCGATGACTACGAGCTCAC